>CAYFUW010000054.1:0-14867 GCA_964346495.1 uncultured Dysgonomonadaceae bacterium | reverse complement strand
TCATTAGGCTAAAAGTTTAATTAGGGAAAAAATTCAGTATTTTTTCACTTATGATACAACCTAATTGGCTTATAAAAAAACCTGTTAGGTTTTAAAAGTCTTTGTTCTTTGCTCTTTGCTCTATCGACTATTCGGCACAACGAACCAAACTACTAAAAATCCTATAAATCCGGCAGCAAGAATAACTATCCTAATAGTTAACACTTTAATAATAAGAAAAGAAGAGATTAAAACCATTGTCCACATCAACAATATGACTTTAATTTTCTCGCTCTTTGTAAGTCCTTTTCGTTTTTGATAGTTTTTAATACGCTTACCTAAAACTTTAGAATTCAACAGCCAGTTATAGAGCCTGTCAGAACTTTTGGCAAAGAGAGCTGCAACCAGAAGTGCAAATGGAGTGCATGGTAAACCGGGAACAAATACACCCAAAATAGCCAGCGCAAGCGCAATAGTGCCAAGAATAGCGAAAAGCCAACGTTTCAGTTTGCTCTTTGTTCTACTATTTTTGTGACTATCTATCGCAACTTCGCCCACAATGGGTTTATTATTTATGTTTTCGACTTTACTCATTAGGTTTTTTTAGCTTCAATCGACAAAAATAACTATTTATTTTAGAAAACTTCTAATCTCAAACATTACTGGTACCAGACAAAACAAAAAACAAAAAATAGGATTAGTTGTTTTGCCTAAAAATTGGTTAATTTTATTATCTTTGTAATATATAAATCATTGTAAAAAACGATATAAAATTGAAAGATAAACAAAACAGTAAAATTGCAATTATATTTGTCTGTCTGGGAAATATTTGTCGTTCTCCTGCAGCCGAAGGCATTATGTTGAAACTTGTAAAAGACAACGGATTAGATGATGTTATCATGGTAGATTCGGCAGGCACTTCCGGTTGGCATCAGGGAGAACTACCCGATGACAGAATGCGCTCGCACGGTCGCAGAAGAGGATACGATTTTTGTTCAAGAGGCAGAAAATTTGAAGCATCCGATTTTTATAAATTTGACTACATCATCGTGATGGATAACGAAAACTACAAAAATGTAGCTGCCCTTGCTCCAACATCGGAAGATAAGAAAAAAATATACAAAGCAAATAACTTTTTAACAAAATATCATCATGACACTATTCCCGACCCATATTACGGCGGAAGTTCAGGTTTCGAATTGGTGCTCGATCTGCTTGAAGATGCAACGGTAGGGATTTTGGAGAAGGTGAAAAAGGATTTTATGATATAATATGCTAATACGGGTTGCGAATTACGGGTTACGTGGTACTGGTTGCGTGAACTTCCCATAAGTTTACTTGTTTACCATCAATTCGTTTACTGAATTACACCACGCGAAAGGATTCGCGCGTGAGCGACGCTGGGTGTGGGCTTGATGTTTCTTGTCACTCTGAACGTAGTGAAGAGTCTATTAGATGTCTCACTTTGTTCGACATGACAAACTACTTACGCTGGCTCACTTTTGCAAAGCGTGTCGCCGACAGGCAATTTAATTTGCTTCGCAACACACATTTCACAGAAGTGCGCAAGCAACAGGAACTAAACGACATAGTAATTTGTAATTGATAACTTGTAATTGATAATTTGTAATTAATTTAAACCATGGCTATTTTCGGGAAAGGATATAAATATCATTTGGGATATGCCTTAAGTGGTGGCGGTGCAAAAGGCTTTGCACACTTGGGTGTCTTAAAGGTTATTGAGGAAAATAATCTTAAACCCGATATTATTGCCGGAACCAGCGCAGGTGCATTGGCAGGAGTTTTTTATGCCGATGGTTTTGCACCGGATGAGATAAAGGAGCTTTTCGATAAGAAAGAGTTCAGAGAGTTTGTGGAACTTTCTGTTCCCAAAAAAGGAATTTTTAAAAGTACCGGATTGACAAAGTTTTTAAAGAAAAACCTTCGTTCAAAATCGTTTGAGGAGCTACAAATTCCGCTCAGAGTGGTTGCTTCCGACTGGGAGAAAGCGTCAACAGTAGTTTTTAGTAAAGGAAAAAATCTTGTTGAGGCGGTTGTGGCATCGTGTTCGGTTCCGGTTGTTTTCAATCCGCAATATATAGATGAAAGACCTTATGTTGACGGAGGTTTGTTGAAAAACTTTCCGGTCTCGATTATTCGTGAAGAGTGCAAATTTGTGCTGGGAGTAAACGTTTCGATGATTGTTCCAACTTTGGAAAAACCTTCTATTATTAGCACAACGGAGCGAACTTTCAATATAATGTCAAACTCAAATGCGATTATGGACAGGAAACTTTGCGATATATTAATTGAAGTTCCGGGACTGCACAAATATGGCATGTTCACATTGCAAAACACCGAAACAATAATGGAAAATGGCTACAACACAGCCATCGACGTATTCAGAAAAGAGAAGACTAAAAAGATCGTAGACAGATGTTTACGATATTATCAACTTGAAAAAGTAGTAAAAAAACAGATAACTAAATTAAAATAGATTCCCATGCAAAACAAGAAAATTTTTATATACCAGATTCTTCCGAGACTTTTTGGGAACAACAATCCCAATAAAGTTTTTAACGGAACAATAGAAGAGAATGGCTGTGGAAAGCTACATGACATCTCAGATAGAGCGATAAAAGAAATTGCCAAAAACGGATATACTCATATCTGGCTGATAGGAGTTTTGGCACACGCATCAACGACTGATTACACCGAGTACGGAATACCAAAAGAGTATCCCGAAATAATAAAAGGGAAAGCCGGTTCACCTTATGCTATTCGTGACTATTACGATATAGACCCCGACTTGGCGGTAGATGTTGATAAACGAATGTCCGAATTTGAGGAGTTGGTTGAACGAATCCATAAGAATGGATTGAAAGTGATTATCGATTTTGTACCAAACCATCTGTCGAGAAACTACAAATCAATCAACAAACCTGCCAATGTAAAAGATTTTGGTGAAGATGACGACAATACTAAAGCATTTTTGCCTTCAAACAATTTCTACTATCTGCCGGGACAAAAATTGGAAACAGATTTTGCCAAGATGAAAAAATCGGAAATCACCTACAGCGAATATCCGGCAAAAGCTACAGGAAATGACTGCTTTACAAACAGACCAACGGAATACGACTGGTACGAAACCGTAAAGCTCAATTACGGGGTTGATTATCAGGCAGGATATGTAAAACATTTCGATAAAATTCCCGATACCTGGGTAAAAATGAGAGATATTTTAATCTATTGGGCTGCCAAAAAGGTTGACGGTTTCAGATGCGATATGGCGGAAATGGTGCCAATCGAGTTTTGGAGATGGGCTATTCCGCAAGTGAAAGCCAAATATCCCGAACTGGTTTTTATTGCAGAAATTTACAACCCTAACGAATACAGAAACTTCCTGCACAACAACTGTTTCGATTATCTATATGACAAAGTTGGTGTTTACGATATTGTGCGAGATGTAGCGTGTGGCTATCGCGATGCTCGAGTAATTACGAATGCACTTCACAATGTGGGTGATATTCAGCACAAAATGCTCAACTTCATGGAAAATCACGATGAGCAACGAGTAGCATCGGACTATTTCCTAAAATCGGGTAGAAACGGGCTTGGTTCCATGATTCTTACCGCCTGCCTGAACCGAAATCCCGTTATGGTATATTTCGGGCAAGAGTTTGGAGAAAAAGGAATGGAGGAAGAGGGGTTTAGCGGTAGAAACGGACGAACAACTATTTTCGACTACTGGTCGCTGGACTGCATCAGGCGCTGGAACAACAACGGCAAATGGAATGACGAATTACTCACGCAAGAGGAGTTGGAGTTGAAAAATATCTACTCAAAATTGATAAATCTCTGCAACAAAGAGAAAGCTCTCGCAAAAGGTTTGTCCTACGATGTTATGTATGCAAACTTCGAAAACCCGGGTTTCAATCCTTCACGTCAATTTGCATTCCTGCGAAGCGATAAAAAGGATCTGCTGCTTGTAATTATCAATTTCGATAATAAAGATGCAACCACAACGGTTTACATTCCCGAAGATGCTTTCCGATTCTTTGAACTGCCTGTTAGTGAAAATTACAGAGCCGAAGGATTGCTGTTTGAGGATAATCCAAAAATAGAGTTTTCGTATCATCAGCCTTTCCAGGCAACAATACGTGCAAATAGTGGAGAGATTTTCAGAATTAGAACTCAATAATATAAAAAGTGTCCCAAAGTAAACGAAAGGCAAAAAACATCGATTTTGTGCCTAATAAATTGTAACTTTGTGGCAAATTTGTAGAAAAAATAAAAATTGATAATATAAATATGAATTTTGTAGAAGAATTGCGTTGGCGAGGAATGATTCACGATATCATGCCGGGCACAGAAGAACAATTATCGAAAGAAATGACAGCCGGATACCTGGGTATCGACCCGACGGCAGACTCACTGCATATCGGACACCTTGTTGGTGTAATGATGCTTAGACATCTGCAACGTGCAGGACATAAACCCATTGCGTTGGTTGGTGGTGCAACCGGAATGATTGGCGACCCATCGATGAAATCGGCAGAAAGAAATTTGTTAGATGAGGAGACTTTGCGTCACAATCAGGAAGCAATAAAAAAACAACTTGCGAAATTCTTAGATTTCGAAAGCGATGCACCCAACAAGGCAGAGATGGTGAACAATTACGATTGGATGAAAGAGTTTTCATTCTTAGACTTTATCCGAAATATAGGCAAACATATAACCGTGAACTATATGATGGCTAAAGATTCCGTAAAAAAACGTCTTAGCGGCGAGGGCAACGAAGGTATGTCGTTTACAGAATTTTCATATCAACTTATTCAAGGATACGACTTCCTGCATCTGTATCGCGAGTATGGTTGCCGACTACAAATGGGCGGTAGCGACCAATGGGGCAATATTACCACAGGAACGGAACTTATCAGACGTATTGCCGGAGGTGAAGCGTTTGCATTGGTTTGTCCGCTTATCACAAAAGCCGATGGAGGAAAATTCGGAAAAACGGAGAGCGGAAACGTGTGGCTCGACAGTCGATACACATCGCCATACCAGTTCTATCAATTCTGGCTGAATGTTAGCGATGAGGATGCAGAAAAGTATATAAAAATATTCACGGCACTATCCAGAGAAGAGATAGAGTCACTTGTGGAAGAGCAAAAAAATGCACCGCATTTGCGTCCGTTACAAAAACGATTGGCAGAAGAGATTACCGTAATGGCTCACAGCAGAGAAGATTACGAAATGGCTGTTAGTGCATCCGAAATTCTTTTTGGCAAAGCTACATCGCAAGTTTTACGCTCGATTGACGAAACCACATTCTTGCAAGTGTTTGAAGGTGTTCCACAATTTGAAATTTCGAAAGGTAAACTTGCCGGAGGTGTTACAGCTGTTGATTTACTTACAGACGATGCAGCAGTTTTTCCATCAAGAGGCGAATTTCGCAAAACCGTGCAAGCAGGCGGCGTATCAATCAATAAAGACAAATTAGAGAATTTTGAAGAGATAATAAACGATTCTTATCTGATTGCCGGTAAATATATACTTGCACAACGAGGAAAGAAAAACTACTTTTTGCTGATTGCTCAATAACTGGTGTAGATTATTATTTGTATGAGTAGCATTAGAGCGTATCGACATAAAATAACTACACAACATGTAGATTTTCAAAGAAAAGTTTCGCTTTCGTCACTGTTTCATCTTATTTTAAGAACAACATCTGCCGATGCCGATAACAACGGCTTTGGATTGATAACGTTGCAATCGGAAAACTACACATGGGTACTTTCTCGTTTTGTGATGGATTTGGAGCGATTCCCGGAACAGGACGATGAAATTACTATAGAAACCTGGATTCAGGACGTAGAAACGCTTTTTACAACACGTAATTTTAGAATCACCAACGGCAAAAAGGAGATTATCGGACACGCATCATCGTCGTGGGCAGTAATCGATATGAAAACCAGGCAAAGTGTTTTGCTTGATACTCTGCCATTGCTCAAGCAGTTTATCGTTCCCGAAACCACGCCTATTGGCATACCGACAAGAATACCCAATATTAAGGGTGAAGTTGCGAATCGGTTTGAGGTAAAATATAGCCATATAGATATGAACAGGCACGCGAGCAGTCCGTTTTATATTCAATGGATGGCAGACTGCTTTTCACTCGACTTCTATCAACAACACACACCTAAACATATCGAAATCAACTTTTTGAAAGAGATTACTTTTGGTGATATCGGTGAAGTGTATAGAGAAGAAAAAAGCGAAAACGACTATTATTTTCAGATAGTTACAAAAGAAAAAGGTGTCGCCTGCAGGGCTCGCCTACTCTTTTAACTATCTATAAACGTAACAAAAACGAAAATATATGCCGAAAAATTTTGTCGGTAACAAATAATGTACTACTTTTGTACCGCTTTTAACGAAGCAAATTAAGGATTGTCCTATGGTGTAATGGTAGCACTCCTGGTTTTGGTTCAGTCAGTCTAGGTTCGAATCCTGGTAGGACAACAATAAAAAACGTCGTAATCAAATGGTTACGACGTTTTTTTGTTTTATAGAAAAAATAAACCTAACATCTTTCCAAAACCTGTTAGGTTATAAAAAGCCAATAGCTATGCTTCGACAAGCTCATCAGCCGAATAGCCAATATTTACTTCGCAATCAATATTGGTGCAGTGGTGATAGTTCTATTATCGTCACTAATTATCAACCAATATATGCCTCGGCTAAGATGACTGAAAGAAAACGCATTTTCTCCTGCATTAATTTCAATATTTTGCAGATGTTTTCCGGTTGAGTCGATTAGTTTTCCCGATAACTTTTTATCTGGTTTAGAAGTCAATGTAAAGTTTCCATCGGAAGGATTCGGATAGATTCTAAAGTCTTTGTTAGCCGAAACTTCTTCTATAGCCGTTGGTAATGTTGAAAAGTCTTCTGCTATAATATCTCCCCACTCACCATTTGCGTTTTTACCTCTTGCCATTGCTTTATATTTTGTATCTTCTTTCAAATCTAACCACTCCCATACATCCACATCATAAAGAGCATAATCTTTCTCTATAATAAGAGTCATTACACTATCCAATCCCAACTCTTCAACCAAAGACAACTCGGCAATTCCGTTGTAGTAAACAGCTGTTTCGGCATTAGGTGTTGTAGTCATTATTACAGAATTAGATGTAATATTCGACAATTCGATTGTTATCTGTGAGACACCTTCTCCTCCACCCGTTTCGGTTGTAGCTTTAATCATAACAAGCGGAAATGGAGCGTCTCCTGCTCCATATGGTCTGGCATAAATTTCATATTCCGTACCTGCAGCCAAACCTGTATATTCATAGTCAGCTGCTTCAGTTTACTTTATCCCCCACATTGTAACAAGCTCATCTATGGAAACTCCAAACATTCCTGCAAACATCTCCATATCTCCGGCCGGACATTGTACGAAATAATACTCGCAAGTTTCATTTGGTTCGAAATGCAATTTCATTGTAGTTGTTCCGACTTCAATAAGCGTAATATCAACTGAAGGATCAGCCTCTCTGTTTTGAACTTGAGAGAAAAGCGACATAGAAATGCCTGCAAATAACAATAGTAAATAAGATAATTTCTTTTTCATAATTGTAATATTTATAAGTTATTGAAAATTAAATAATATGTTGCATATATAGAAAAGAAAAAGGACTATCTCAAATGTAATATTCACTACTGAGACAGTCCTTTTATTATTAAATATATATTCTCAATATAATTACTCTTTCACTTCACGTTTTTTCATAATAGAGTATGCTACCGGTGAAGCTAAGAACAAGCTGGTTATTGTACCAACAACTACCCCTATTAACATAGCAAATACGAAACTTCTAACCGCATCACCACCTAAAAGTAAGATTACGATAATAACAAGTATTGTACTCAATCCGGTATTAATTGTACGTGCTATTACAGCGTTCATAGATTCGTTGAATAGCGAGCGCAGTTCACGTTTTGGATATAGTTGATGCATCTCGCGGAAACGGTCAAACACAACCACCTTGTCGTTGATAGAGTAACCCACAATAGTTAGAATTGCGGCAACGAATGTTTGGTCAATCTCCATAGAGAATGGCATAATTTTCCACAACAGAGAATATAGTCCAATTACCGAGAACGCGTCAACAGCCAATGCAGCAACAGTACCTACAGAGAATGCCCAATTGCGGAATCTCACAAAGATATAGATACCCATACAGATAAGCGCGATTAAAAGAGATAATGAAGCATTCTTCATTGTATCTTCAGCAACGCTTGGTCCCACCTTTTGTGAACTTTGGATATGGTCCATAATAGTGTTACCCGGTGTAATATAATCTTTCAAACCTTCACCTAATATTGCTATTATTTGCTCTTCAACATCAGGACTCTGATCTTCTATCATGTAGTTTGTAGAAATTCTAACCTGATTGCTTGAACCAATTGTAATTACTTGTGCCGAACCATCTAATAGAGGTTGAAGTGTCTCTTCAATTTCGCCTGTTTTTACAGGTTGGTCAAATCTAACTATATAATTACGTCCTCCGGTAAAGTCGATACCTGCATTTAATTTCAGAATAAATAGTGACGCAACACTAACTACCACAAATATTCCAATAGCAGTTATAACTTTTTTACTATTTTTGATAAAATCGAAATTGTATTCACCAAATATAGCTCTTGAGAAACCTGTACTGAAAGTTAAGTTTTGCCATTTTCCTCTATCTAACATGAATTCATAAACCATACGAGTTAAGAATACAGCTGTCAAGAATGATACACCAATACCAATAATCAACGTAACTGCGAAACCTTTGATAGGTCCTGTTCCGAATATAGCAAGTATAATACCCGTAATAACAGTTGTAACGTTAGAGTCGAAAATAGCAGAGAACGCATTTTTATAACCATCTTCCAACGCTTTTCTAAGCGTTTTACCTGCTGCCAACTCTTCCTTAATACGTTCATTGATAAGTACGTTAGCGTCCACAGCCATAGCAAGTGACAAAATCATACCCGCGATACCCGGTAGAGTAAGTACTGCCTGGAATGCTGCTAATATACCTAACGTGAAGAAGAAGTTAAGTAACAACGCGCTATTAATAACCATACCCGGTATGATACCATACAACAGACATGTAAAAGTAAATAGCACTAACAGAGCAATAACGAATGAAATAAATCCGTCCTTAATAGCCTCTTGACCAAGAGAAGGACCTACAACGTCTTCTTGTACAATACGTACACCGGCTTTCATTTTACCAGATTTCAATACGTTTTCCAAGTCACGTGCTTCATCAGGTGTAAAATTACCACTGATAGATGAACGTCCACCTTCGATTCTATCGTTTACTCGTGGTGCAGAATATACATATCCGTCCAATACGATTGCAATAGAGTTTCCTTTTTCAGCTCCGGTAATAGTTGCCCATCTGCTTGCACCCGATGAGTTCATCGACATGCTTACTTCCCATGCAGAACCTTGTTGTCCCTGGTCTGCTTTCGCATTCACAACAACATCACCATCCAATGCAGGACCGCGTTTTGTTCCGTCACCTTTAAGAGCATATAGTTCAAAATAAGTTTCACGTGCGTCTATCGCTTTGAAACCCCATTTGAAGTTAACATCAGCAGGGAATAAACCTCTATATTTGTTAAGAATTGCATTTACTTCAGCAGTGTCAAGCTTAGATGCAATACCTACGATTGGACCACTTGCTCCTGACATTGCAAAATATGGTTGATTGAAATATTCGATAAAGCTTTTTGTAATTTCAACTGTTTCTTCCTCTTCAATAGTAGGTTCTTGCAATAAATCAGTTGCTGCTAAAAGAGAGTCAACAGTTAAGTCTGTACTCTCTGTTACTTCTGCTACTTCTGTTTCTTGTGCAGTAGTATCTTTTTCAGCTTGCAATTCACCTCTTTTTGCTAAAGCATATTCAGCCGATTTTTGGTTTACTTCGTTGAAGTATATACCTAATTCGTTTACGTTATATGTTTTCCAAAACTCCAGGTTAGCACTACCTTGCAATAGATTTCTAACACGCTCGGGTTCTGTAATACCCGGCATCTCAATTAAGATACGCTCTGCCTGATCTAAGCGTTGAATATTTGGAGCTACCACACCGAAACGGTCGATACGTGTACGAAGTACGTTGAACGAGTTCTCCGCCGAACTTGATACCTCTTTTCTCAAAACCGCGATTACCTCGTCATTTGTAGCATTAGGACTTATTCGGTCGCTCATGGTAATACTGAAAATATTTGCCAGTTTACCTGTTGGATTTATTTTTTCGTAGTTTTGTTTAAAAAGAGTTACAAAGTCAGAAGTAGTCCCTTTTTTGTTTTGTATAATGGTTTCTTGTAAGGCGTTGTTAAAATCCGGGTCATCTGTGTTAGCTAAAGCTTTTAGAAGTTGGGCAACGTCCATTTCCACTATCACGTTCATACCGCCTTTTAGGTCAAGACCTAAACCGATTTCTTTTTCGCGAACTTGTTTTAATGTGTAACTGAGATACACTTTTTCTGTAGAAAGTGAATCAAGATACTGATTTTTCAATTCTAAGTTTCCCTTTGCATACTCTTCCGCTTTTTTGTTGTAATGTCTGCCTACTATTGTGAAAGACAGATAAAACAAACAAATAAGTGTTAGCAAGATCGCAAAAACTCTAATAAATCCTTTGTTTTGCATTTCAATATTACTTTTTTGTTATTCTATTTTTTTTAAAATAATTAATTGTATATCAAACCATTGCTCTTAAAAAGAAAATTAATTTATAACTATCTTTTTCAACAACAGTCATTTTAGCGTGCAAATATACACTTTTTCATCATCAACAAAAAATTATCGTCAGATTATTTTTTAGATAACCTGACGATAATAAAAATTTATGGTCTATATTTTAGTTTACGAAACCTCTGTTTTTCAACAAATAGATTGGGTTCGGTTCTGCACCTCTGTATTTAATGTAAAGATTCATCGGATCGTCCGAGTTACCTTTCGAAAGTATATTTTCGCGGAACGAAGTAGCTGTAGCTTCATCAAATACGCCTTTTTCAACAAATGGCTGGAAAGCATCTGCATCCAGAACTTCTGCCCACATATAAGCGTAGTATCCTGATGAATAACCACCACTAAATATGTGTGAGAAATATGTACTGCGGTAACGTGGAATTATCTCGCTGATAAGACCGATTTTATCCATAGCATTTTTCTCAAATTCGCGAACGTTGATATCTTGTTTTTCTGTTAATGTATGATAATTCATATCTAATAGAGCTGCTGCAACAAACTCAGTGGTGATGAATCCCATATTGAATTTAGAAGCCGCGTCTATTTTCTCAATTAATGCATCAGGTATAACTTCACCTGTTTCATAATGTTTTGCATAAAGTTTTAAAACTTCAGGATGGAATGCCCAGTGCTCTAACACTTGAGATGGAAGTTCCACAAAGTCGCGAGAAACACTTGTTCCTGAAACACCTCCGTAAGTTACATTAGATAGCATGCCGTGTAGTGCGTGACCAAATTCGTGGAATAGAGTTTCAACTTCGTCTAATGTTAATAGTGACGGAGTATCTTTAGTTGGGCGTGTAAAGTTACCAACATTATATATAAGTGGACGAATATTTTCACCATTCAATACTTTTTGACCTCTAAAGCTGCTCATCCATGCACCTGCTCTTTTACCGGCACGTGGGAAGTAATCTGTATAGAATACTGCTAAGTGTGAACCATCTTTATCTATTACTTCGTATGCTTCAACTTCGGGATGATAAACAGGAACATTTTCTAATTTCTTAAATGTCAAACCATACAATTTGTTAGCTACCATAAATACACCTTCGCGTACATTTTCCATTTTGAAGTATGGTTTTGTCTCCTCTTCGTTAAGAGCATATTTCTGTTGACGTAGTTTTTCTGTGTAATAGAACCAGTCCCAAGACTCTAACTTGAAGTTTCCACCTTCCGCATCAATCATAGCCTGAAGTTCAGCTGCCTCTTTTTTAGCTTGTGGAAGTGCATATTTCCAAACATCATTAAGAAGTTTATATACATTCCCTGAGTTTTTAGCCATATTTTCTTCCAGAATATAATCAGCATGAGATTTATAACCAAGAAGTTGAGCTCTTTCGATTCTTAGATTTACAATATCATTGATAATTTTTTTGTTATCATTTTCATTGTCGTTGTCACCACGATTGTACATAGCTTTGTACAATTTTTCGCGCAAGTCTCTGTTATCGGCATATTGCAAGAATGGCAACCAGCTTGGTTTTTGAAGTGTAAACACCCATTTTCCTTCCTGACCTTCGTCTTTAGCTGTAATTGCTGCTGCAACGATTACTCCTTCGGGAAGTCCTGCTAAATCTTTCTCGTCAGAAATGATAAGTTTGAAATCGTTAGTCTCTTTCAAAAGATTGTTTCCATAACGAAGTGATAATGAAGACAACTCTTTGTTAATCTCACGAAGTCTCGCTTTTGCATCTTCTTCAAGCATAATACCTGAACGAACAAAACCTTTGTAATAGATGTCTAACAAACGAGCTTGCTCAGTAGTAAGATTTAGATTGTCTTTGTTATCATACACAGTTTTAATTCTTGCGAAAAGTTTCTCATTCAGATTGATATTATCACTGTGCTCCGACAATAGTGGAGATAACTCTTCAGAAAGTGCCTGAATATCATCGTTTGTTTCGGCACCGCTAAGTCCGTAAAATACGCGCGATACTCTCGTCAAAATTGCACCGCTGTTGTCTAATGCTACGATAGTGTTTTCAAATGTTGGCTCCTCCGGATTGTTCACGATTGAATCAATTTCTTGTGCCTGAACTTCCATTCCTTTCAAAAATGCGGGCTTGAAATCGTCAAACTCGATTTGATCGAATGGTGGCATTCCAAATTGTGTGTCGAACTCGGTAAAGAAGATAGAACCTTTCTCTTTATTACCATCAGTTTTGCTGTTTGTGCAGGCGAAAAGAATCATAGCTGCAAATAGAATAAATGTTAATTTTCTCATCTTAAAAAATATTATGTTTATAAATAAAATTCACGAGATGGCTCAAAAGTAAAAACATTTCAACATCATATCCCATAATATTATAGGATATAAAATGAAAATGCTGTCAAACTTTCGAGACATTTTCTCTAAGGTTTGATTTTTATAATTCAACAAAGATACAAATAATTAAGTTCATTTCTTACATTAAAAAGCACTTTTTTTTATTTTTACTACTAAAAATTAAAAACTTGAGTAATTCCAATATAACTTATTGATGTGTGGAAATATTACCCATCGGTAAATAAATTTGTAATATAATGATTATAATTATGCTAATTCTTCATAAACAAAGAGAAAAATAACGATTATAATGATTAGTATCAAGCAAATTATTAGTATTGTAGTTAGCTATGTTTGTCGCTTATTAATAAGATTTTGGACATAATATAACAAGCTGGTAATCTCAATATTTAATATTTGAGAATCAATACTTATTGTATTATTAGCAAAAACGAAATGACTATTCTAAATCGCTGCTTTGTTGATTGTTATTTTTACTATTTAATACTTAAATTGTCTTAAAATGAATAATTTTTATTAACAAGTGGAAAAAAAGTGATATATTTACAAAATTATTAATCAATTAATTAATATTTCAAATGAAAAAAATTGTACAAATCACCCTTTTATTGTTTGTGATGTTTTCACTTCAATCAAAGGCACGAACAAACTTAGACACTGCTGTTGACTTTACTGTAACGGATATTTATGGTCAGGAAATTAACTTATTCCAAATTTTGGATGGTGGACAATATGTATTGATTGATTTCTTCTTTACTACTTGCGGACCATGTCAAAACACTGTAGGATACGTTAAGCAAGCATACGAAAAATTGGGATGTAACCAATACGAGGTTTTCTTTATGGAAATATCTCCATTAGACAATAACACCAACTTAATGAACTGGGTAAATACCTATGGCATTGAATATCCTACAATTGGAACAGATGGAGGTGGTGAGGCTGTTTGTTCAACTTATGGTATTCCTGCTTATCCTACGCTTATTTTAATTGCTCCCGACAGAAACATTGCGATACAAGACATTTGGCCCATAGATAGTTCAAACACAATAGTAAACGCGTTGGCTCCTTACGGAATCGAAGAACATGACTGTGGAGATGTTGAATGTGAACCTGCTACAAACGTTCAAGCTGAAGTTCATGGTTATGACTCTAGCATTCATTTAACTTGGGATGCTCCTGCAAATAGGGGAGACGTTATATTAAACGAAAGCTTCGACTTAGGTGATTTACCTGAAGGTTGGACTACAATTGATGCTGACGGTGATGGTTACAACTGGGTTTGGTATGCCGGAGGTAAAAGTTTTGGAGAACAAAAAGCCGAAGGTGGCACACGTGCACAATGTATGATGTCTGAATCAGCAATTGACACTGGTGGTAGCTATCTCGATTTAACCCCCGACAACTACTTAATAACTCCATTAGTTGAAGGAGCTACAAAAGTGAGCTACAATGTTGGCTCTCCGGCAAACTCTGAATGGTGTCATGAGTATTATGCAGTATGTGCATCTTCTACAGGAACTGACGTAGCCGATTTCCAAATTGTAATGGAAGAGCATGTTGTTTACTCAAGCGGATTGGCAAGCATTGCAAAAGAAGTTGAACTTCCAGAAGGCACAAAATATGTGGCTTTCCGTCATTTCAATTGCGAAGGACAACTTGCAATGTTAATTGATGATGTAATTATTTATAGTGGTGAACCTGCACCTCCGGTGGATGATTACACTTACACTGTTACAAGAGACGGTGAAGTTGTTGCTACAGGACTTACAACCA
>CAYFUW010000053.1:0-14876 GCA_964346495.1 uncultured Dysgonomonadaceae bacterium | reverse complement strand
GCTTTTGCACGGAAAACCCGGAACGGGAAAAACCTATTATTTGCGTTATCTGATAACTCAACTTCGCAAAGATGTTATCTTTTTGCCACCAAATATGGCAGCATCCATAACCGATCCCGGACTTGTGGAACTGTTGCTGCAAAATAAAAACAGTGTTTTCGTGGTTGAAGATGCGGAAAATATTCTGATTGACAGAACCCAAACCGGTTCATCGGCTGTGTCGGCACTGTTGAATCTGACTGACGGATTGCTTTCGGACTGTTTGAATATCCAAATAATCTGTTCGTTCAATACCGATTTGTCGAGACTCGACAAGGCTCTACTTCGAAAAGGACGATTAATTGCAAAATACGAATTTAACGAACTTGACGTAGCGAAAGCTCAAGCACTGTCAGATAAACTTGGCTTCGACACGAAAATCGAAAAACCTATGACGACCGATATATATAATCAAAATGAAGAGTCGTATGCAAAACAGATAAACAGACGGAACCCGATAGGATTTAATGTTGCTATTTAATTCCTGTAATTCATTACGATAAAGATAATTAAGTTTATAATTGAATGCTGTGAAAAACACATTGTTATAAAGTCGCATCCCGAGTTTCTTTTTCTCCAAGCACGATAAATTGCAGAATATTATTTATTCCATTTAATTGCTGACTCGGGGCGCGACTAAAAACGATAAGGGCAATGCAGTATAAAACCGCAATGCCCTTTATATTTGAGTACTTATGAAATATCTATTATTTCTTCATCTCTTCCGCAAAATATTTATAAAACAAAGGAATAGTACGAATACCGTTATAGAACTGCTTTAACGGATAGTTTTCGTTTGGCGAGTGAATTGCATCAGAGCCAAGACCGAATCCCATAAGAACAGATTTTATTCCTAATATCTCTTCGAAAGTTGCAATAATTGGAATACTACCGCCTGAACGAACAGGAACAGGAACTTTTCCGTAAACATCGGTATAAGCTTTTTCTGCAGCTTTATATGCTGGCAAATCTATCGGGCAAACGTATGATGGTCCGCCGTGCAACGATTCTACTTTCACTTTAACTGTTTCGGGAGCAATACTTTCGAAATATTTCACGAACATTTCAGCAATTTTATTGTGGTCTTGATTTGGAACAAGACGGCTGCTGATTTTCGCATAAGCTTTCGAAGGTAGTACAGTTTTTGCACCTTCGCCTGTATATCCGCCCCAGATACCGCAAACATCAAATGTTGGACGAATTCCGGTACGTTCGTTTGTAGTATATCCTTTTTCACCAAACTCTTTCTTAATACCAAGAGACTCTTTGTACTCTTTCAGAGAAAATGGAGCTTTTGCCATCAGTTTTCTCTCTTTATCAGATACTTCCAATACGTCATCATAGAATCCCGGTATTTGGATACGTCCATCTTCATCCACAGTGTCGGCTATCATTTTGCAAAGCACGTTGATAGGGTTGGCAACAGCACCGCCGAAAATCCCTGAGTGCAAATCGGCATTAGGTCCTGTAACTTCCACTTCCCAGTATGCCAAACCGCGAAGTCCCGTAGTGATAGAGGGAACATCGGGAGCAATCATAGATGTGTCGGAAACTAAAATAACGTCTGCTTCTAACATTTTTTTGTGTTTCTTACAGAATGCGGGAAGGCTTGGCGAACCAACTTCTTCTTCGCCTTCGATAAGGAACTTAACGTTACATTTCAACTCGCCCGATTGTACCAAATACTCGAAAGCTTTGGCGTGCATAAAGCCTTGACCTTTATCGTCGTCGGCACCGCGAGCCCAGATTTTACCGTCTTTTACTACAGGCTCAAAAGGATCGGTTTTCCACAACTCTAGCGGATCCACCGGCATAACGTCCATGTGAGCGTAAACCAACACGGTAGGAGCTTTCGGGTCAACTATTTTTTCGCCGTAAGTAACCGGATTACCTTCTGTTTCGTAAACTTCGGCTTTGTCGGCACCTGCAGCCAACAGAATCTCTTTCCATTTTTCTGCAGCGCGATACATGTCGGGTTTATGTTCTTGAATTGATGAAATGGACGGAATACGTATTAGTTCAAAAAGTTCGTCCAGAAAACGTTGTTTGTGGGTTTCCACATAATTATTAATTTCTGTCATTCTAATTAATTTATTTGATTTTTTAATGGTTAGGGTGTAAAACTACAAAAAAAAATCGTAACAATGGAATTATCAATGTGTTTTTTCTCTCTATTTTTAATATCTTTGCATAATATCAATCAAGACAACTATTTGCTAACGAATTTGTGAAAAGCAGGTCTTGTATCATTTAAACTTATCATAACAATGAAAAAAAACGTATTATTATTAATTATTGCTGTCATTTTAGTGAATCTGACGGCATGTAAAAATGAAGGGAAAATGAGTCAAAGTTCACATTTTATCAACGATGCACTTGTTACCGATGTAATTAAATCGCTCAAGGATTCGTTGGGAGAATCATCTTCATTTCGTATTGAACGAGGAGTGCAGCAGGTAGCCGATTTATGGCGCGAATCGGATGGTTCTGCAGAAGAGTTCGCTCAATTTTGCAAAACCTATTTCGTTGCAGATGAGGCAGAACTAAACGTGTTGTTTCAAACTTTGGAGCGTAATTTCGAAATTCTTTCAGGTTATTACCATAAAATGGATGTGGAGTTGAAAGTACCACTGCAATTGGAAGGTCCCGATATTACGCCAATGGATATGATGTTTGGCAGTTACAACGCATCGGCTCACTTGGGCGATGATTTGTACGCCAATAAAATTGCATTTGTAACGGCATTAAACTTCCCATATTATTCACTGCAAGAAAAGACCGAGTTGGGTGAAAAATGGAGCCGTCAAGAGTGGGCTTATGCACGTATGGGCGATAAATTTATCTCTCGCGTACCTGCAGATATTCAGCAACATATATCTAAAACTCTGACAGAGGCTGATGCCTATATTTCTGATTATAATATCTACATGGGCAATTTGCGTAATGAGGCTGATGAGCAACTGTTTCCGCAAGATATGAAGCTAATCACTCACTGGGGATTGCGCGATGAGTTGAAATCGAATTATGCCGATGCAGAAAGAGGATTGGAAAAACAACGTATGGTTTATCAGGTGATGAAACGAATTGTTGACCAAACAATTCCGCAACAGGTAATCAATAGCGATAAATATACCTGGAAACCTATTTCTAATACAATTTCTGAAAATGGAAACAGTGTGAATGTTGTTTCGGAAGATTTAACAAGATACGAAGTATTCTTGGGCAATTTCCATGCAATGAGACAATTGGATGAGTATTCTGTACACTATCCTACTCAAATAGACAGAGCTTTTGATGCCACAATGGAAATTCCTAAAAATGATGTAGAAACTCTGTTTAAAGGGCTTCTCTCTTCGCCACAAGTGAAAGAGGTTGCCGCGTTTATAAAAGAGCGTTTAGGTCGCGATTTGGAACCTTTCGATATCTGGTACAACGGATTCAAATCGGGTGGTGGTATTCCGGAAGATGAACTGACTGCAATCACATCTAAAAAATATCCAAATGCAGAAGCTCTTAAAAAAGATTTGCCGAACATTCTTGTAAAACTTGGTTGGACACCTGCTAAAGCTCAGGAAATATGTGCTCTTATTGTTGTTGATGCATCGAGAGGTGCCGGACATGCATGGGGTGCAGAAATGCGTAACGATGTGGCTCGACTTCGCACAAGAATTGGTAGCGGTGGTATGGACTACAAAGGTTATAATATTGCTGTTCACGAGTTTGGACATAACGTAGAGCAAACAATCACGATGAACGATGTTGATTTCTATTCGCTTAACGGAGTACCCAATACATCATTTACCGAAGCGGTTGCTTTCCTTTTCCAAAAACGAGATTTAGAGTTGTTAGGTCTTAAAAATCCGAATCCGGAGGATAGATTCTATCTGGCTCTCGATAATTTCTGGTCAAGTTACGAAATAATGGGTGTGTCG
Source organism: uncultured Dysgonomonadaceae bacterium (assembly GCA_964346495.1). Taxonomy (GTDB): domain Bacteria; phylum Bacteroidota; class Bacteroidia; order Bacteroidales; family Dysgonomonadaceae; genus JBGZFC01. The sequence continues at coordinate 10,905 of CAYFUW010000053.1, read as the reverse complement.
TTGGTTGACATTCAGGTTTGGGAGTGGCTCTATGCAAATCCCGATGCAACTGCTGCACAACTTAAAGAAGCTGTTATTTCTATAGCCAAAGATGTTTGGAATACATATTACGCAGGCATTTTGGGCGGAAAAGATGAAATTCTGCTCGGAATTTACTCGCATATGATAGACTATCCGCTCTATTTGCCGAACTATCCAATGGGACATCTTATCGATTTCCAAATTGGCGAGCAAGTTTACGGAAAAAATCTTGCCGACGAAATTGATAGAATGTACACACAAGGCAGAATTATTCCGCAACTATGGATGAAAAATGCTGTTGGAAGAGAAATCTCTATCGATCCACTTCTTAAAGCAACTACCGAAGCGTTGGAGGCTTTGAAGAAGTAAGAGTGAGAGTTTGATATTAAGTAGCTGTTACTTCTAAAGTAACTGCTACTTATAAGGATATCAAAAAAAAACCCATTCGGAAAACTTTCCGAATGGGTTTTTATTAATCAAAAATAAAAAATCTATAATTAGTATCTGCTGCTTACAACATCCCAATCAATAATATCCCATATCGATTTAATGTGGTCTGCACGACGATTTTGTGTATCAACATAATAAGCGTGTTCCCAAACGTCGAACGGTAAAATTGGGTTTAAACCTCTTGTAATCGGGTTGCCTGCATTTGATTCCTTTTCGATAGATAGTTTGCCGTCTTTATCGCTAACTAACCATGCCCATCCTGAGCCGAAAAGACCAACTGCTGCAGCACTGAACTCTTCTTTAAATTTTTCGAACGAACCGAATTGTGCATTAATAGCTTCTGCCAATTTGCCTTTTGGTTCGCCACCACCATCTTTCTTGAATGATGTGAAATATAGGTCGTGATTAAGAACTTGTCCTGCATTGTTATAGATAGCGCCATCGCTCTCTTTTACAATTGTGATTAAATCGTCAACATTTTCAAATTTTGTTCCAACGATTAATCTGTTCAAGTTATCAACATAAGCTTGATGGTGTTTGCCATAATGAAGTTCTATTGTTTCTTTACTAATAACCGGTTCTAAAGCATCGGTTGCATAGGGTAATGCTACTTTTTCAAATTTCATTGTTTTTGTGTTTTTAAAATTGTTATACTTAATATTACTTGCTTTAATTGTATTTCCACTTATCAGAATTACCAATAATAGAGTGGAAAGTTGATATGAAAATTTTTTCATAATTTTCTTTTAATATTATTGTTATTGTTGTACTAAGCTTATAACGAATAATAGTAGAAAAAGTTCATTGTTTTTGATGCCGATTCTTACTAATAAAATCGATGTATCATAAATATAATCAATAACATAAAAAAAGGCAAATTAGAAATCGGTGTTTCTTTAGACTGATTAAATGTATATCGACATTTATAACTGTTTTTTTAGTTGCATAATTTTAGGTTGTGAGTAGATTGAATATAAAATACCATTGCTGTCCGATAAAAACACCCTATCGCCTGAATAGGCGAGATTTTCATAACCGCATGCAATCCCGATGTTAATCGGGGCAGCTTGCGGTAAGTCAATCAACCCACAAACACTGCCTGAAAGGCACCGATATTCATCGGCACAGGCAGTACTTTATAAATGTCCAACCACTTCGGGTTGAAGTGATGGGTATATATTTATACCGTAAGCTGCGCTACGCTTGCATACGGTTATGAAAGTTCGGCTTTCCAAGCCATTTATTCCGAATAATTTCTGAAATCGTTTACAATAAGTCATTTTATAGTAAATTGAAAATGTTTATCGGACTGCAATAATAAAATACAAAGTTTAAGCCAAAACTTATGTAAGTTTTGGCTTAAACAATTTTATTCAAATGTACTGAATCCACTACATTTAAGTATCCTAAATTAATCGTAACAGCAGTAGAGATTTAATTACAGCAAGTATTACAGGAAATCATTACTAATTTTCATCTTCCTCGTTTTGAATATTCTTTGGTTCAATAGAAGGTGAAGAAGTGGTGTCGGATTCCGATTTTTCTTTTTCCTCAATGTTCATTATCTCTTGTGAGCGAGAAATCCACTGTCTCTTACCAAATATCTCTTCCAGAGTTTCAGCGAAAATAATCTCTTTTTCTAATAAGATATTTGCCAGAGCTTTGTGTCCTTCTGCATGTTCCGAAAGAAGTTGTTTTGCTCTTTCATATTGTTCGGCAATAAGATTTTTTACTTCGCTGTCAATAACTTCGGCAGTTTTTTCACTAAATGGTTTTTGGAAAGTATAATCTTGTCCGGTTGAGTCGTAATAACTTAGATTTGGCAGTTTATCGCTCATTCCCAGATATGAAATCATGCCGTATGCTTGTTTTGTAACTCTTTCAAGGTCATTTACAGCACCGGAAGATATTCGTCCTATAAACACCTCTTCGGCAGCGCGACCGCCTAACAGTGCGCACATCTCATCGAGCATCTGCTCTTTAGTTGTAATTTGTCGCTCTTCGGGCAGATACCAGGCTGCACCAAGTGCTTTTCCTCGCGGAACGATAGTAACTTTTACCAAAGGATTGGCATGTTCTAAGAACCAACTAAGCGTAGCGTGTCCCGCTTCGTGAATAGCGATAGTTTGTTTCTCTTCTGCCGTGATAATTTTGTTCTTTTTCTCAAGTCCACCCACAATTCTGTCAACTGCGCTCAGGAAGTCATCTTTATCAACAAACTTCTTTTTATTTCGAGCGGCAATGAGTGCAGCCTCATTACATACGTTTGCAATATCGGCACCTGAAAAACCGGGTGTTTGGCGTGCAAGGAAATCAATATCAACAGTTTCGTCGATTTTTATGGGACGAAGATGTACTTTGAAAATTTCTCTTCGGTCGTTTAGGTCGGGTAGTTCTACATAGATTTGTCTGTCGAATCTTCCCGCTCTTAATAGTGCTTTATCTAAAATGTCGGCTCTGTTTGTTGCTGCTAAGATGATAACGCCACTGTTCGAGCCGAATCCATCCATTTCAGTAAGAAGCTGATTCAGAGTGTTTTCTCTCTCATCGTTAGAGCCGAAGTTTACATTTTTACCGCGAGCTCTACCTACTGCATCAATTTCATCGATAAATACAATACATGGGGCTTTCTCTTTTGCCTGGCGGAACAAATCGCGTACACGTGATGCACCTACACCGACAAACATCTCTACGAAATCGGAACCTGAAATTGAGAAAAACGGCACATTGGCTTCACCTGCAACAGCTTTTGCCAGTAGAGTTTTTCCTGTTCCGGGGGGACCTACAAGAAGAGCACCTTTCGGTATTTTTCCACCCAAATTTGTATAGTTCGAGGGGCGTTTTAAAAATTCTACAATCTCTTGAACCTCTTCTTTGGCTTCAGAAAGACCGGCAACATCGTTAAATGTTACTTTTATTCCGGCATCTTTGTCAAACAGTTGAGCTTTCGATTTACCTACGCTAAATATGCCTCCACTGGCTCCGCCGCCTCCCATACCACCTTGCATACGGCGCATCATCCATATCCAGAATATGATAAGCAGGGCAAATGGTAATAATGATATGAAAATATTTAACAACTCCGATGATTTGTCAAATTTAACTTCAATATCGTAGCCATTTTCCAATTTTACATTATCAATAAAATCAGAAGCTCCCTGTGTTGACGGTATTTTTACAGTAATAAAAGGATTAGCCAAAAACTTTACGGCATCATCTTTAAAAACATGATTCACAGATTCTCCGCGAACCTTAGCTTCAGCTATTTCCTTGTTGCTTAATATGGTTATACTTTCAATTCTGTTGTCCGATACATATTGTTGAAAATCAGACCATGTTACTTCCTTCATTCTTTTGTCTTGTCCAAAAAGATAGAAGCCGATAAGTATCATAAAGAAAATTGAATATATCCAATAAATATTTGATGGTTTTTTGGGACCACCTAAATTAGGACGTGAAGACTTTGGCCTTTGCGGACCTTTATTATTTTTATTATTCAGATTCTTATTGTTCATTTATATTGTGTAATATATTGATATATAAAATAATAGTTCGAGAAAAAGCAACTCAAACGATTTGTTTGTGCCTGAAATTGATTTTTTTTATAGAATAGTGGTAATGCTCTGTCCTCGATTATCATTAAACAATCTATAAGAGAATATGTTTTAATCAACATTTGGAATTTTTTCCATTGGAGCATCTTCCCAAAGATTGTCAATGTTGTAGAAACTTCTCAAATCGGGAACGAATATGTGTACAATGATGCTGCCATAGTCAATTCCAATCCATTCCGCTTGTTGTTTGCCTTGTACTCTAATAGGGCTCTCTTGTTTGTTCTTTTTCACAATCTCTTCTACAGATTCAGCAATGGCCGAAACTTGTGTAGGTGTATTACCTTCGCAGATTACAAAGTAATCACAAACTGCTCCTGATATTTTTTTAAGTGATATCACGGTAATGTTTCTGCCTTTTTTTTCCTGGATACCTTCGATGATAGATGTTAGTAGTATGTTTTCTTCTTTCATTCTTAATTATTAATAAATTATGTTACAAAGATAGCTTGTTTTTATTAATAAAATTGGTCATTTCCGAGTAAACTTGTGATAATTAAATAAAGCCCTCCGGGAATTGCATTGTTATGCAGTGTAATGAACCGTGTTGTTTGATAAGTACACTACAGTCAATGCCTGCAATTTCGTGCATTGGGAATGCTTTTTGAAGTTGCTCTTTTGCTATTTTGTCTGTTTTAGTATTGTAAAATGGTACTATGACCGTATTGTTTAAAATAAGGAAATTTGCATATGTTGCCGGAAGTCTGTAATCATCTTCATAAACTGCTTCTGCCATTGGTAGCGGAATCAGATTATATGGCTTATTGTCGGGTGTAGTAAAAGATTGCAACTGCTTCTCCATATTGCTAAGAGCCTCGTAGTGCTCATCATTCTCGTCTGTGCATTTCACGTAAGCTATTGTGTTTTCGCTGCAAAAACGAGCTAGTGTGTCGATGTGATTATCGGTATCATCACCTGCTAAATAGCCATGGTCGAGAAACAGAACTCTATTAGCACCTAAATATTCTTTCAGATGATTTTCAATATCATCACGAGTCATAGGTTGATTTCTGTTTGGAGCCATTAGGCATTCGGTTGTGGTTAGTATAGTACCTTTTCCGTCGGATTCTATTGAGCCTCCTTCCAATATGAAGTTTAATCGGTTTTGATAAGCAACCTCTGATTTGAAAATATTTTCGTTGTATAACTTTTCTGTAATTTGATTGTCGAGATTTGCCGCAAATTTTAATCCCCACGCATTATAGCCAAAGTCTATAACTGTGGGAACGCCATCAGCAAAAACCGATATTGCCCCGTGGTCTCGTGCCCAGGTGTCGTTGCTTTTTTGCTCGGTTATGATGATGTTTTTCTGCTCATCCTCAGAAAAATAACTCATCACTTGCGATTTGTTGTCGCAAACAATGAGTAGTTTTTCGTGCTTGAGTATCTCTTTTGCAATAGCAATATAGCATGTGGTTACTTCATCTAGAATATCAGCCCAATCCGTGTTGGCATGCGGCCATGTAAGCTGAACTCCACTTTGTGGATACCACTCTGCTGGAAAAAATATTTTAGACATATAATTTTACCCTTCCATATTTCCGCGAACAATGCCGCGTGAAGAGTTTTTTATGAATGTTAGTATATGCTCTCTCTCTTCTGATTCCGGCATATTGTTCTCAATTTTTTCGATTGCTTGAGAGATGTTAAGTCCTGATAGATAGATGTAGCGATATATTTCCTGGATAGTGTTTATTTTTTCGCTTGCAAATCCTCTTCTGCGAAGTCCCACAATATTTAAACCTGCATAGGTTATTGGGTCTCTTCCAACTAAAACGTAAGGTGGAATATCTTTTGGAATTTTAGAGCCGCCTTGTATCATTGTATGTGCACCTATTCTTGTAAATTGATGTACAAGTACTCCGCCGCTTAGAATTGCAAAATCTTCAATTTCAACCTCTCCTGCAAGTTGTGTAGAGTTGCCAAGTATGATGTTGTCGGCTAAGACGCAGTCGTGCGCAACATGGCTATATGCCATTAAAAGACAATTGTTGCCTACCTTTGTAAATCCTCTGGAAGCTGTTCCACGATTTACTGTAGCGCATTCGCGAACAACTGTATTATCACCTATTATAGCTACAGTATCTTCGCCTACAAATTTAAGATCTTGTGGTATCGCGGAAACTACTGCATTAGGAAAAATAGTACAGTTTTTTCCGATTCGTGCTCCGCCCAATATCGATGCATGAGCCATAACACGAGTTCCGTCACCTATCTCGACATTGCTATCGATATAGGCGAACGGCTCTATAATAACATCTTTCCCGATTTTTGCTTCGGGATGTACAGATGCCAAAGAAGAAATTGAACTCATCTGTTATTTATTTTTGATAATCTGTGCGGTAAAGTCTGCTTCAGACACTACTTTATCTCCAACGAATGCCAAACCGTTCATGGTGGCAATACCTCTTCTAATTTCGCTTGTAAGCTCAACTCTGAAAAACAGAGTATCACCAGGAACTACTTTGTTGCGGAATTTTACGTTATCTATTTTAAGGAAATAGGTAGAGTATCTTTCCGGTTCGTCCAATCCTGAAAGCACCAATAAACCTCCTGTTTGTGCCATAGCTTCTATTTGCAGAACTCCCGGCAATACAGGCTCTTCAGGGAAGTGACCTTCAAAGAAAGGTTCGTCGTTAGTGATGTTTTTTAATCCAACGATGTAATTGTCTTTCATCTCAATTACCTTGTCAACCATCAGGAATGGATATCTGTGTGGTAATAGTTCTTTTATCTGGTTGATGTCCAGAATTGGTTCTGCATTTGGGTCATAGATAGGTGGCTGAACTCTGTTTTGTCTGATATCTCTGCGGATTGCTTTAGCTAAGTCCGTGTTGATTTTGTGTCCGGGCTTGTAAGCAAGTAGTCTGCCTTTTATTGGTTTTCCGATAAGAGAAATATCGCCAATAATATCTAATAGCTTATGACGTGCCGGTTCATTTGGAAATTGTAATTCACGTTTGTTCAGATAGCCTAACTGTTTTGCATCGATACGCGGTGCGTTTAGTTCGTCTGCTATTTCGTTTAGCTCATCTTGTGGTAATTCACGTTCGTAAATAACGATTGCGTTATCTAAACTACCACCTTTTATCAGTCCCGCGTTACGCAGTTTTTGTAATTCTCTAACGAAAACAAAAGTTCTTGCCGATGCAATTTCAGTTGCATACTCATCTAGTGATTCAATTGATGCGTATTGATTTGGAATATATTGTGAATCGAATTCGATATTTGAATTTATGCTAAATCCATCGTCTGGAAGAAGAATAAGTTTTGAACCTGTTTCTGGATCTGAAACTTCTATTTTTTTACGTACAATGTAGTAATCTTTTTCCGCGCTTTGTTCTTCTATTCCAACCTTATTAATCGCGTTTACATATTCAATTGCACTTCCGTCTAAAATTGGGAATTCGGGAGCGTTAACTTCAATAAGACAGTTGTCTATGCCCATAGCATATAGTGCTGATAGTGCATGTTCAACAGTGCTTACTGTAACATCTTTTACTCCTAAAATTGTGCCTCTTTGCACATCAACTACGTTTTCTGCCAATGCTCCAATTACAGGCTGTTCTTCTAAATCTACTCTTTTAATTTTATACCCATGATTTACATCTGCAGGGTTAAAAGTAATAACTATATCTGCTCCGGTGTGAAGTCCACGACCTTTTAATGTAAAGCTGTTGCTTAATGTTTTCTGTTTCACTTACTAATAAAAAATTAAATCTGATTAATTAATATACAAATATACAATGTTTTAAATCTATAATCGAAAAACAGATGCAATATTGTATGTTTTTTATGAATTATTATTTTTTTCCAACTGTTCTTTTAAAGTGTTTAGTTCTTTTTCCAAAGCATTAATCTGTCTGTACATATCTGGTAGCTTAGGAATAATGATGCTTGACCTGAAAAACTGCTTCACCGGTATTGCAGGCGAACCCATTATTTCAGAGTCCTCTTTTATATTGCTGATAATTCCTGATTGAGCACCAATTTGCGTGTTTTTACCGATAGTGATATGTCCGCCAAGTCCAACTTGCCCGCCAAAAACACAGTTTTCGCCTACTTTTGTGGAGCCTGCTATACCAACTTGAGCCGCCATAGCTGTATTGTCGCCAATTTCGCAATTGTGAGCAATCTGAATCAGATTGTCGAGTTTTACTCCCTCTTTGATAATTGTAGAACCAAAAACTGCTCTGTCTATTGTAGTGTTTGCACCAATCTCAACATCATCTTCGATAAAAACATTTCCCATCTGCGGAATTTTGTTGTATTTGCCATTCTCTTTGCTAAATCCGAAACCATCGGCGCCGATTACGCAACCCGAGTGTAAAATACAGTTTTTGCCTATAACGCAATCCTTGTAAATCTTTACTCCCGGATAGATAATTGTGCCATCGCAAACTTTTACATTGTCGCCAATATATACTTGCGGATATATCTGGCAGTTGTTGCCGATTTGTGCGTTGTCTCCGATATATGCAAAAGTGCCTACATAAATATTTTCGCCGATTGTTGCCGATGAAGATATATGACTCATCTCTTCAACTCCCTTTTTGGCTGGTGTTAAGCTGTTAACCATGCTCATAAGTGAAGCTAAAGCAGCGTAAGCATTCGGTACTTTTATAAGAGTCGCTTTAATTGGCTTTTCCGGGATAAAATCGTTATTTACAAGAACTATATCCGACTCAGTTTCATAAATATATTGAGTGTATTTTGGATTTGAAAGGAAGGATATGGTTTGTGGCTTTCCCTCTTCTATTTTTGAAAAATCTTTTACTGTTACATCAGGATTGCCGACTACCTCGCCTTTCAAGAAGTCTGCTATTTGTTGTGCCGTGAAAATCATTAGATACTTTTTTTAATATAGACTTGCAAATTAACAAATAAAAATTTAACAATCAAAGAGTACAATCATATTATTTATTATAAACATTCTTAATGTAGAAAATGATATTATAGCGTATCGTAAAATAATAGGAGTGTTATGAATATCTGAATTTTTATTTACCTTTGTGTGAATATTTGTCGAAAAGTTTCAATTTAATGCTTCCCAAAATTATCAATCAAAAAAAATGAATGGAGAACTGTTTATAGCAAAACGAATATACAAAAGCAATCAGAATAAGGATAAGCGAGTTTCGTCTCCTACGGTGAAAATTGCTACCATGGGTATTGCTTTGGGTTTGGCTGTGATGATAATAGCGGTGTGCATTATAATCGGGTTTAAGAAAAATATTAGGGACAAAGTTGCAGGTTTTATTTCTCACATTCAAATAACCAGTTTCGACAACAACTCTTCATATGAACTAGCGCCAATTGCCTTTTCCGATTCGTTAAAAACTCATTTGCAAGCAAAACCATATGTTGATAAGGTTCAGAAGTTTATCACTAAACCGGGTATAATAAAGACTGAAAACGATTTTCAAGGAATTGTTTTAAAAGGTGTGTCGAATGATTATGATTGGACTTTTTTCGAGAAAAATATGGTTGAAGGTTCGGTCGTGAGTTTTGATGATACAACAGGTGTAAATCAGGCTATTATATCACGAAAAGTGGCTGATCTTCTGCATCTTGAGGTTGGTGACAGATTTATTACTTATTTCGTGCAAAATCCTATTCGTGCAAGACGTTTCGATATTTCAGGTATTTATGAAACAAGTTTTGAAGATTACGATAAGTTGTATGTGATTACCGATTTTTCGGTTTTATCCAGATTAAATGATTGGGATGACGATATGGTAAGTGGGGTAGAAGTACTTATAAACGACAACAACCGATTGGATGAAATTTCACAAGATCTTTTTTTCGAGATGTCAACCTATAAAGACAGATTTGGCAATGCTCTTTACGTGCGTTCGATGAAAGATATTAACCCGTTGATTTTTAATTGGCTCGACCTGCTCGATATGAACGTTTGGATAATTCTGATACTTATGTTGTTGGTGTCGGGTTTTACCATGATTTCGGGATTGTTGATTATTATTTTGGAAAGAACCAATATGATTGGTATGCTCAAATCTATGGGAGCTCGTGACTATAGTGTGAGAAAAATATTTTTATATCTCTCGTTTTTCCTGATTGGGCGTGGCATGTTGTGGGGTAATATTATTGGTCTGTCGCTCTGTTTTTTACAAAAAGAGTTTCAGATTATCAAACTCGATGCGGCAACATATTATCTCTCTTCTGTCCCAATAGAACTTAATTTTTGGTATATTTTGTTGCTTAATATCGGTACATTGTTGGTGACGTTGCTTATGATGATTGCACCATCTTATTTGGTTACAAAAATTGTCCCCGCAAAATCAATTCGATTTACATAATTCAAATCACATATACAGATAAAAAAAGAGTTCGAAATTTAATAACTTCGAACTCTTTATATAATTACTGTTCAATATTAAAAACGTCTTCCTATTGATATTCCGCTTCTCATATATGATCCGTCATTTATAAAGTCACGTCCTATACCAAACATAAATTCGCCTACCCAGTTGTTTCTGCTCAAATATTTCCAACCAATACCCAAGCCTAACCCTGCACCAAATGCATTTTTTTTGGAAGCTTCAGAATAATATGAGTCGTAATAAATTTCATTTGAAGAAACAATCGCTGCGTTAGCCTCGATAAAAAATCCTGCTCCGTACTTTTGTAAATTGTTTGCACTACCTCCAAAAAACCATCTTGCATAAGGTATGATGCTGAAGTTAGTAGGATAGTCGCTATACTCATTATCTAAAGATATACCGGCAGCTGCTCCCAGACTAAAGTCTTCATTGAGAATTCTTTCATAAGAAATTTCGGTGTAATAGTCAAAAGTAATGAT
>CAYFUW010000052.1:7478-14910 GCA_964346495.1 uncultured Dysgonomonadaceae bacterium | reverse complement strand
CTCTGGGTATCCAGAATGATATGAATACACGTGATATTAGCGATGGTACAGGTGCAAACAAATTGGTGTACTCAATCTTCGATAGTGAAGGTAACCGTATCACTGCATTGCCACAAGTAGTTAAAACTAGTGTAAGTTTCCCAGCAACTGAGCAGATCAGATTGACTAAAGGTCAAACTTACAAAATTGCATTCTGGGCTCAAAACAGTGCTTGTACAGCTTACACAGTATCTGACGATATGAAAGTTACTGTTAATCACACAGGTGTAAATAACGACGAGAGCCGCGATGCATTCTTTGCAAGTGTTACATTCACTGTTGGTCAGGACGCGAACATCAACGTAGTGATGAAACGTCCGTTTGCTCAACTAAACGTTGGTGCTACTACAGAGGATTGGAATGCTGCTGTTGCTTCAGGTATTTCAATTACTCAATCGAAAGTAAATGTTAGCAATGTAGCTAATAGCATCAACTTACTTGACGGCTCTGTTGAAGGAACAGGAACAATGGCTTACACATTTGCTAATATTCCAACCGAAACTCTTGTTACAGATGCTGATGGTGATGGTACAACAGAAAGCTATAAATATCTATCTATGAGTTATCTGCTTGCTGATGCAGTAGGTAAAACTACATTGAACACAGTTTCATTTGAGTTTGTTACAGCCGGAGGTGAAACAATTAATTTTAGCGATGGCTTATCAAATGTTCCTGTACAGCGTAACTGGCGTACAAATATCGTTGGTAGCATCTTAACTGACCAAGTTGAATTCACAATCTCTATTGATCCTATTTACGAAGGTGATCACAATATTATGCTTGTAACAAGCAAAGCTGACTTTTTAGCTGCTGTTAATAAATTGAATGCTTCAGGCGAAGATGGTACAATCAGATTAGGTGCCGACGTAGAGTGGGCTACAGGTAATGCCGGTGGTGGTGCTAACATGATGTTTAGCAACGCTGGTACTACTATTACTATTGAAGGTGACGGCAATAAATTAATTGCCACAGGTGAAGGTGGTATTAAAAACAATGCCAATCTCATTTTCAACAACGTAGAATTTGTTGACCAAACTGCTTATTGGGCAGAAAATGGTGAAACTGCATGGGAATTTACATATCTTGAGTTCCAAGGTGTAGGTAACTACAAATTTAATAATTGTGTTTTCAACAACTCTGTAATGTTCCAGGGAACTTCTACAGAAGTTAACAAAGGTAACTTCAAAGGTATCGCTACGCTTGCTTCAAACCAAAGCAACGAATATTGCGCTTGGGTTTATCACGGAACAGCTACATTTACCGATTGCTATTTCTCTAACGGATATCGTGGTCTGAAAATTTGTGATATGTATGAAGGCTCAGATGTTACCAATGCTGTTATAGACAACTGTACATTTGAAAATCTTTCAAAGAAACCAGGTATTGCTATTAATAACAATCTAGGTTCATTGACAGTAACAATTAAAAACTCAACATTCACCAATACTCAGCCTGGAAAACAAGGTAACTACATCTACGAAACAGATGATGTAGAGCCTACTTTAGAAAACAATACTGTAAACTAATAGTAAGTTTTTATAATAATTAGTATCAGCCCTGCGCAAGGGCTGGTACTTTTTCGAAAAAAGAAAAAATATCTTGTTAAAAAAAGAATAAAAAAGATGACGAAAAGTATATTTAGGATCATATTATCGCTGGTTTTAGTTCTCTTTATTACATCATGTTCTAAAGAGGAATTAAGCAATATTGGTCTTGGAGAAAAAGCTCAAGTAGTCTTCTCTATTGGCATTGATAAAGATCATGCTAAGAGAGCACGTGCCATTAGCGATGGTACAGGTGCAAACAGACTAGTATATGCTCTATTTGATGCTAATGGTGCACGTATTACAGAGTTTGAGCAGGTAGATAAAACTGTTACATTCCCTGCTAAAGAACAAATAAATTTAGCTAAAGGGCAAACTTATAAAATTGCCTTCTGGGCTCAAAACAGCAATTGCACAGCTTACACAATAAATAATAATATGGTAGTTACAGTTGACCATACAGGTGTTAATAACGATGAAGGTCGTGATGCTTTCTTTGGAAGTACAGAGTTCACTGTTACCGATGATAATATGGCTGTTGCTGTAACACTAAAACGCCCGTTTGCTCAGCTTAACGTAGGTGTTACTACTGCCGATTGGGATGGTGCAGTTGCATCAGGTCTTTCGGTTACTCAGTCGGAAGTAACTGTTAGCAATGTGGCTAATAGTATCAATCTATTGGACGGTTCTGTTGCAGGGACTTCTACATTGACTTACACATTTGCTGATATTCCAACAGAAACTATATCTACAGATGCCGATGGTGATGGTACAGCCGAAAGTTATAAATATCTATCTATGAGCTATCTGCTTCCGGATGCAGTTAACAAAACTACATTAAGCACTGTTTCTTTTAAGTTTAAAACTGCAAGCGGTACTACATTGAATTTTAGCAATGGTCTGTCAAATGTACCTGTACAACGTAACTGGCGTACAAATATCGTTGGTAGAATTCTTACAGGAGCAGTTGATTTCACTATCACCATCGATCCCGGTTTTGAAGGAGATAATGGTGTGGATATTTGGGATGGCGTTACAACAAAAGAGCCTGCATCTACAGCAACTGAATATCTGATTTCAGATGCATCAGAGTGGGCATGGCTAAAAGGTAAAAACCTTGGTGGCAGAAACCTTAAGCTTGTAAACAATATCGATTTCGCAGGACATGATATTAAAGGTTTAGGTTTTACAGGAGAATTTGACGGACAAGGTTACGAAATGGTTAATATGACTATTCTTCCTGGTGGTAGTAACTATTCTAATGGTCTTTTCCAAGGAGATGCTTCCGGTGTAATTACAGTGAAAAACGTAACATTCAGAAATGTTACAGTTGATAGCAATAATCCTGATAATGGTTATGCTGGTGTAGTTATCGGTGATGCACAAAATAGTGCAACATTGATCAATGTTCACGTTATTGATGCCGATGTTAAAGGTGTACAATCTGTAGCGGGACTTGTAGGGTTTGTTGCAAGTGGAAGAACACTTACATTGGAAGGCTGCTCTGTGTCAGATAGCTATATACATAACTATGCTGTAGAGAATGAGTCAGGATTTGTTGCAGGTTTAGCAGGACGCCCTGTAGGTACTGTAGTAGTAACAGATTGTTCGGTTAAAGATACAAAAATTGATGGTTTCTGGGCAACCAGAAGAGGTGAAGCTTCTATTGCATCAGGCGTAGGAAATCAAGGAGATGCAGGAGCCACAATAGAAAATGTAATTGTAAATAAGACTCAAATCGACTAATAGTTACATTTCTTATATAATCAAAAAGAGTTCGGTAAAATACCGAACTCTTTTTTTGTATGAAAATATGTAAGCAAGTTAATTCAAAACCGTTACAAACAACTCTTCATTATCTCTTTAGCAACATCACCCGTTACATTTCTGTTTTCACCGTAGGCAGCACCCCTGTCGTTAAAGCGTTTAGCAATAATTTCTATTGTTTCGTTACCGATATTCTCTTCAGATAATCTTGTGGTTAAGCCGAGCGAACGATAGAACTCTTCTGTCATTTCAATTGCTTTATCTACTCGCTCATCTTCACTACCTTCGGTAATATTAAATATACGTTCGCCATATTGCAGCAATTTCTCGTGTTTTTGTTTGCGAAGTACACGCATCGTACCCGGCATAATCATTGCCAACGAATGTCCGTGAGTTATACCGTGCAGAGCTGTAATTTCGTGACCAATCATATGTGTTACCCAATCTTGCGTAACGCCCATTCTGATAAAATCGTTCAGTGCCATTGTTGCTGCAAGCATATAATCTGCCATAAGGTCGTAATTGCGTGGATTTTCTTTTATTTGTGGCGCAATCTCTTTAACCGAAAGTAAAATACCTTCTGCCCATCTGTCCATTAGTCGCGATTGGTTAGGTGTAGTAAGATACTGTTCCAAAACGTGAGTGAAAGCATCGGCAAGACCGCATGCAACCTGATGTTCCGAAAGTGAGTAGGTAACTTCAGGGTCAAGAATTGAAAATTGCGGGTATGTACCGTAAAAAGAGTATTTCTCTTTGGTTTCGCCACGTGTAATTACCGCACCCCTGTTCATTTCAGAGCCGGTCGCAGGAACGGTCATTATCGATGCAAAAGGTATTTGGTTATCTGCAATGCCGGTTAGCACGATATCCCAGGCATCATCATCTGAAACGATGCCTGCCGCAATCAGTTTTGTTCCGTCAAGTACCGAGCCGCCACCAACTGCCAGCAAATAGTTAATTTCTTGTTTTTTGCCTAATTCTATGGCTCTGCGTAGTGTTTCAACATGTGGATTGGGTTCGATACCCCAAAATTCGATATAATTTCGTCCTTTCAGAGCTTCGACTACCTGATCGTGAATGCCATTTCTTGTAACACTGCCACCGCCATAAGTAATCATCAGGTTTACGTCTTCAGGAGTTAATTCGCTTAAAGTTGATATTTGTCCTTGTCCAAAAACTAATTTGGTCGGATTTTGAAAGATGAAATTTTTCATATTTTTGTTTTATGTTTTTCTTAATGTGGTTCAAAGTTAACGAAAATAGTGGTTATTATTAGTAATTTGATAAAGAATTATTTGAATGTGTGTTAGTTTTTTGAACATCATTAGATTTTATTTGTTGAATTATAGGACTGTTGTATGATATATTGATAAGATATGAATCGATTAGAAAATAATAAAGAGCAAACGGATATGTTGTTCGGACTTGTGGGATTTCCCTTGCAACACTCATTTTCGAAAGGATTTTTCAACAAAAAATTCAAAAGAGAAAAGATTAATGCTAATTATCTGAATTTTGAAATTGAAAATCTTAACGAATTAGATAGTATTATTCTGAACAATCCAAACCTGCAAGGTTTTAATGTTACCATTCCCTACAAAGAGAAAATAATTCCTTTATTATCTGATATTTCACCCGAAGCAAGCAAAATTGGTGCGGTAAACGTTGTGAAAGTGTTTCGTGAGAGTAAATCATCATATCGACTTATCGGTTTTAATACTGATTATATCGGCTTTAAAGAGTCGATTGAGCCATTGATTAATCGAGAAACTGAAACAAGAGGGTTAATTCTTGGCACAGGAGGAGCATCCAAAAGTGTCGCACAAGTGTTTACAGATATTGGAATTTCGTGGAAAAAGGTATCCCGAACTCCCAACGAAAATCAATTTTCATGCAGCGACATTACAAAAGAGATTGTTTCATCATATAAAATCATCGTAAACACAACGCCTGTTGGTACATTTCCCAATAACGATGAGTCACCCAATATTCCTTACGAATATCTAACTTCCGAGCATCTCTTGTACGACTTGGTCTATAATCCTGAAAAGACTATGTTTATGAAATTGGGTGAAAAGCAGGGTGCTACTACTAAAAATGGGATGGAGATGCTTGAGCGTCAGGCATTGGCTACTTGGGAAATTTGGTGTTAGTTATCTGCTTTTGCTTTATCACTTTGCTGATACCACACGAAAGGATTCGTGCGGTAACGAAAAATCGAAAATCCGAAATCGTAAATTAAAACGGTCTTTACTCATTGCTCTTTTCTCCTTGTTCTAATAAACTCACGTTAAATAAAACAAAAAGGCGTTTTAACAATTGGGTTTTTATCTGAAATAGTTTATTTTTGTCCTATTATCCATTCAATAACTGTTTTCTATGAAAATAAATATGAAAGAACGTACCCCGCAGCTTGTTGCTCTTATCGTTGTATTGGTAATTGTAATTGGAGTTGCTATCGGGTTTATCATAAATAAAAACTCTCAAATTAGAGATATTAAAGAGGAGTATGCTATTAGCAAGCAAGAGCTTGAGGATGAATACGAAGCTATTTCGTTGCAATATGAAGGATTTAAGTTCAGCGTGCAAAACGATTCTCTGTTGTATAAACTGGAGAATGAACAAGCAAAAGTACAGCGTTTGCAAGAGCAGTTGCGAATGACCGATGCTGCCAATAAATCGGAGATAAAACGATTGAAAGCTGAATTGGAGTCGTTGCGTAAAGTACTCCGTTCGTACGTTCAGCAGATAGACTCTCTGCACAGATTGAATCAGGAGTTGCAAGAGGAGAATCAGCAGATAACAAGGCAATATGAGCAGAGCCAGAGTACACTTTCGCAGGTTTCGCAAGAGAAGCAGAAGCTTACCGAAAAAGTATCTCTTGCAGCAAAACTAGATGCAACAAATATTAGTGTAAAAGCGGTTAACGATAGAGGCAGAACTCAAAAAAGACTTAGCCGAAGCACACAAATAGTGGTTTCGTTCACTATTGCAAAGAATATTACTGCACAACCAGGCGATAAAACAATTTACGTAAGAATTATGGCTCCAGATGGAACAGTTCTGACGAAGAATCCGGGAAATACTTTCCCATACGAAAATGGAAATCTGCAATATTCAATGAAAAGAGTAGTTGAGTATGGCGGCGAGGAGGTTGGTGTTACTGTATATTGGAATATCGAGGAGTTCCTGACAGCAGGAACATATAAAGCCGATATTTTTGCCGATGGTAACCTGATTGGTTCTCAATCGCTGACATTGGAGCAATAGTTTTCTGAAAAAACCACAATATAAATTTTATACATACTTTGGTTTTGCATCAACGATTTTCGGCGGATGCAGTATCTGTAGTTTTGTAAATTATTATGTCAAACGTCAATTATCCGATATATTTCATATTATCTGTAGCCGTTTTCTTTTTGTTGACGACAGATTTACAAGCTCAGCATACCAACGACGATTTTAAACGAAATCTTCGGAAATCGTTGCGACCACCCGAAAAAGTTGATATAAAACCTGAATTAAAATATCAGCCTTATCAAATAAAGCAAAGCGATAGCGAAGTTCTGAAAGTCTCACCAACTACAAAATTGCCGACACAATTTGATAGAGTTGAATTAGAGGAGCCAATTCCACCTGTCGAAAAACTGCAAATCGATTTAACCGTTACAAATGTTGACAATACAAGCCAACCGGGAAGAGCTGCAATAGATTATTCCGACGGGAAAGTTCATGCAATACCCGATGCGCGAAGCATTTCACAGAGTATTCAGTATGTGAGAAGTGATTATGGATTAGGTATTTATGCCGATGATAGCTATGCAGATTGGATTAAAAAATTAAGAAAGAAAACAACACCCAAATATAGAGATCTTGATCTTGACCCTGTTCGATACTTCCAACGTCTGAAAGCTGCAAAACGTAAGGAGAAGGTTGATAAGATTAAGAAAGTGTATAATCAGGAATAGCATTGCCTTTTGTGATACACGAAATTGTAGAGACGTCATATTATGGCGTCTTATTAATTTGCCAATTTATCAATGTGCCAATATGCCAATTTTTTGGTATTGAACTATTGCCAT
>CAYFUW010000052.1:0-7378 GCA_964346495.1 uncultured Dysgonomonadaceae bacterium | reverse complement strand
TGCCAATTTATCAATGTGCCAATATGCCAATTTTTTGGTATTGAACTATTGCCATGCGAAATGATTCGCGCGGAAGCCAAAAATAAAACCTAACAGGTTTCAAAAATCTGTTAGGTCTAAAAAATCTTGATTCTTGGCTCTTGTGTCTTACGTCTAAAAAACTAAAAAGGATAAATCAACGGCAACACAAATATCATCAGCACAATGAAAACTGTCTGTAACGGCAATCCCACTTTTACATAATCCATAAAACTATATCGTCCGGCAGACATAACCATAGCATTTGGTGGAGTGGAGAACGGACTGGCGAAACACATACTTGCAGCTGTAGCAACACCAATAAGGAAAGGGTAGGGACTGACACCTAAAGTTGATGCAGCTTGCATCGCGATAGGTGCGAACAGAATAGCAGTAGCCGTGTTGCTAATAAACATTGTCAGTAGCGATGTGGCAAACATTATGGCTGCCAAAACCGCATAAGGACCGTATGAGCCGGTTTGCTCAACAATTCCGTTTGAAATGATAGTAGAAGTTCCAGTCTTTTCCATAGCTGTGGCAAGTGGCATCATTGCTGCGAAAAGTATCACACTTTCCCAGTTTATGGTTCGATAAGCATCTCTCACGGTTCGGAAACAGCCGCCTAAAATCATCGCAACCGCCGCCATTAATACCGAAATAACGGGTGATAGCCAATTGAAAACCATAGACAACACCATAAGAAGCACAACAATTGCGGCAAATGGAGCTCTATCACTTAAAGTAACCTTAGAAGCTTCTTGCGTAGGCTGTCCGATAACTACAATATCGCTTTCCAACTTACTCAGTCTATCAATATCTTCCCAGGTTCCCTGCACCAATAACATATCCCCGGCGTGTATTTTTTGTTCTTTAATGTCGTCAAGTATATACTCATCTTTTCGTTGGATACTAAGGATATTTACGTTGTAGTTTGTTCTAAACTGCGAGTTTTTTACCAACTTGTTATGTAATCGGGAGTTTGCAAGGATAACCACTTCCGCCATGCCAATTTCGTTAAATTTGAATTTTCCTGCAAACTTAGGTTTGTCTATTAACTCTTCAGTTTTGTTATCTAAAAACGTCAATCCATATTTTTGAGAAAAATCACACACTTTGTCGTAGTTGCCTAAAACGTATAGCAAATCATTGTCTGCTAGTTGAGTATCAGCTTCGGGAAGGCGAGTTGTAACGTTTTTACCTAGTGGTGTATAATGGCGAGTACGAATTTCGGCAATTGCTATCGAGTAGTTTTTGGTAATATCAAGTTCGGACAAACTTTTGCCAATTATTGGAGATTCTTTCGGTATCTCCAATCTGTACAGATTATCGATAATCAGATATTCCGATGCCAACTCTTCCGGAGTTTTTACATTTGTTTTTCCTTCTGTATCGTCTCTTTTTCCTTTAGTTTCGAGAGGTTTTGTAAGAATCCATAAAAGTAACATGCCTACAACCAAAAGAATAAGCCCCACCGGAAGTGTCGAGAAAAACTGAAGCCCTTCGTAACCCTCTTTTATCAAAATATTGTGAACGATTAACACGGGAGGTGTCCCGATTAATGTCATCATTCCGCCGATACTGCTTGCAAATGCCATCGGCATAAGCAAACGACGCACGTTGGTGTTCGATTTTGTCGCAAGACTTACCACAATCGGCATCAACATAGCTACTGTTCCGGTATTACTTAGGAATAGCCCTATTATTACCGTAACAAGCATTACCAGAATAAAAAGTTTTTTACTGCTATCTCCGGCAAGTCTCAACAAGTTGTTGCTGACAATACCTGCCAGTCCGGTTTGTGAAATTGCGCCACCAATAATAAAAAGTGCCGCAATCATTATTACAATAGAGTTAGAGAAACCGGCTAGTGCTTCTTCTGTAGTAATGATATTTGTCAAAACCAATGCAAGAAGCGACATAAGGGCAACTATGTCTGAGCGTATTTTTCCCCAGACAAACATTCCGGCTGTAATAACAAGGATAATAATTGTTGTAATCATAGAAAGATAGACAGTAAATAAATAAAAAACAGGGGACTCTGATGCCTTTTCCTATTTTCCCAAATCAATTGCCACGGCTTTTAAGCCGTGGGTTGATGATTTGATTTAATAAGGCTTTAGCCAAAATTTATATACAAGTTTGGGCTAAAGCCCTTTTCATGTTTTATAATAATCCACGCCATAAATGGCGTGGTAATTAATGTAATGCAGGTAAAAATAGCCTACATTATAATAATAACCAGAATCTCCTGTTCTGAAAAATATATAATCAATTTGCCTACTTGTACCAATCTGAATACATCAGATAGTTTCTGGCAATTTTCTGATTGATCTCTTTTGCTTGTTCCGGATCAACTTTTTTTACAAATTTGGCAGGAACACCTGCGTAGATACTTCCAGGCTCAACTTTTGTGCCACTCAATACCAGCGCACCTGCAGCAATAATAGCACCTTCGCCAACTACGGCATGGTCAAGCACTATCGCACCCATTCCTATAAGAGCACCATTCTCGATAGTGGCACCGTGTATTACAGCATTGTGTCCGACCGATACATCATCGCCCAATATCGATACCGATTTTTGATACAAAGTGTGAATAACGGCACCGTCCTGTACATTTACACGATCGCCAATGCGTATCGAATTTACATCGCCACGCAATACTGCACCGTACCAGATGCTGCAATCTTTTCCAATAACCACATCGCCAATAATAACGGCGGTTTCTGCCAAATATGTATTTTCTCCTATTTCGGGTGTAAAACCACGAAGCGATTTTATCAAAGCCATAAAGAATACAAAATAATATTTTGATATATCTGTCGTAGAGACGTGGCATGCCGCGTCTCTACAATGGTGCGGTTTTATCTTTCAACCATGCTTTCTCCTCTTTGTTGAGATGCTTTTTCAACTTATCATACACCATTTCATGATAATCGTTGAGCCATTTAATCTCTTTTTTGGTCATCATGCTTTTCTTAACCGGTTTTGTATCGATTGGGAATAGCGTGATTGTTTCGAAATTATAGAAATTGCCGAAATCTTCAGTTTTTGCATACTCTTGAGTTACAATCAAGTTCTCGATGCGAATACCATATTCATTGGCGCGATATAGTCCCGGTTCGTTTGAAGTAACCATACCCACCTGCAAAGTGGTAGAGTTCTCTTCGAGTCTGATGTTTTGAGGACCTTCGTGTACATTCAGGAAGTGACCTATTCCGTGACCTGTTCCGTGCCAGTAAGTCAGACAGCTGTCCCATAGCGGTTTTCTTGCCAAAATATCGAGTTGTGAACCGCGAGTTCCTTCCGGATAGATAGCTGTAGCTATGCCGATATGTCCTTTTAGAACGTTGGTGTAGTCCTCTTTCATCTGTTTGGTAAGTTTACCAACTGCAACAGTTCTTGTTATGTCGGTTGTACCGTCTTTATATTGAGCACCCGAGTCAACAAGTAACAATCCTTCCGGTTTTACAGTCAGGCAAGTTTCAGGTACTGCACGATAGTGAATAATAGCACCGTTTCCTGCATATCCTGCAATTGTTGAGAAACTTTCTCCAACAAAAAGGTCTTGTTTTGAGCGGAACTCTATCAGCTTTTCACCTATTGTAACTTCTGTAACTTTTCCGGTGGGAATTGATTTTTCCAACCACATAAAAAACTTAACCAAAGCAACTCCGTCTTTTACCAAAGCATTTCTGAAACCTTTAAGTTCAGTTTCGTTTTTCACTGCTTTCATCAAATCTACAGGCGATTGAACATCAATAACTTTACTTGTGATAGGAATATATTGATATAGTTTGTAATTGATTTTACTTCCGGTAATACATACAGATGAGCCTTTTGGCAGATTTGCTATATATCGGAAAATCATGTTGTAGTCGTCAATCTTAACGCCTTGTTGCAGAAGTGTATCTTTAGTAGCATCATCCAATTTTTCGGAATCAACAAAAAGGACACTCTCTTTTTTAGAGATATAAGCGTAAGCTACTGCAACCGGATTGAAATCGACATCGCTTCCGCGCATATTGAAAATCCATGCAACTGCATCAAGTGTAACTACAATAATACCATCTGCATCAATTCTGTCGAGTTGCTCGTTAATTCTTCCGATTTTATTTTTTGTAGATTCGCCTGAAACTTCGTCGGGGAGCAAAAATACTTTGTTTTGTGGAATAGCCGGACGATTTTCCCAAATTTCTGCAAATGGGTCTAACTCTGTTTGCAATTTTATCTCTTTTGCATCCAAACGTGTTTTTAGAATTTTTGCTTCAGATGCAGCATAAACCAAACCGTCAATACCAACAGTGCCGCCATTTCCAACTTGTTCGATAATCCAGTCAATCATCTCGGGAGTATCGGCTTGTCCCATTTTAAACAGGTCGAATCCTGTGTCTCTCAATTCGTCTTCAGCTTGCAAAAAGTAGCGAGAGTCAGTCCAAACTCCGGCTTTATCTTTTGTAACTACAGCCGTTCCGGCAGAACCTGTGAAACCGCTAATCCATTTGCGTGATTCCCAATGTTTGGGTGGATACTCGCTCAAATGGGCATCGGTACTTGGAACGATAAAGGCATCTATTTGATTCTTTTCCATAAAAGCCCTCATGGCTGATAATCTTTCGGGAATGGTTGATGTTTTCATATTTTGTAATTTTTTATTTGTTATATAGAATGCAAATTTACCAAATAGTTCTTATATTTGGAACTACAAACGAGATTAAATAATTATGAAAACGACAATCGAACTCAAAAATATGCACTTTTATGCCTATCACGGTGTGCTTCCTCACGAAAAAGAGATAGGAAACGACTTTTTTGTAAATGTCAAATTTTCAGCCGATGTTACCAAGTCATTCGAGAGTGACGATGTGAAAGATACGATTAATTATGCCGAAATATACGATTTGGTAAAGGCGGAGATGTCAGTACCGAGCAACCTTTTAGAGCATGTTGCAGGACGAATATTTACCGGAATAAAAAAGAGTTTTCCCGAAATAGAGCATTTAGAGGTGAAGCTGTCGAAACAAAATCCGCCAGTGGGTGGCGATGTGGAAGCATCGGAAGTGATTGTGAGCGATTAAAGGCACTTTGCGGGCAACTAATCAGCAAAAATATGAAGTATGAAATCTTAAATCGCAAATGATTTATTACCTTTGTGCAAAATTATCTATAAAATGGATGAACGTTTAAACGAAATAGTAGAGAATCCCGAAATTGAAAATCCCGAATTGCAACAAAACACGGTTAGCAATGGCGACAGTCAATTGATTCTTCGCACTGAAAACTTAGTCAAAAAATATGGAAAGAGAACCGTTGTTAGCAACGTTTCCATAAATTTGAAACAGGGCGAAATAGTCGGGTTGCTCGGACCAAACGGTGCCGGGAAAACCACCACTTTCTACATGACCGTTGGCTTGGTTGTTCCGAACGAAGGAAATATCTATTTGGGAGATAAAAATATTACCAAATATCCAGTTTATAAACGTGCGCAACACGGTATCGGCTATTTGGCTCAGGAAGCCTCTATTTTTCGTAAAATGTCGGTCGAAGACAATATCAAATCGGTGTTGGAGTTTACCGATAAAACGCCTGAACAGCAAAATGAGAAATTGGAAGCTCTAATTGCTGAATTTGGATTGGAAAAAGTACGGAAAAACTTAGGCGACCGACTTTCCGGCGGTGAACGGCGTCGTGCCGAAATTGCTCGCTGTTTGGCTATCGACCCAAAGTTTATAATGCTCGACGAACCTTTCGCGGGCGTTGACCCTATCGCAGTTCAGGATATCCAATCTATCGTGGCACGACTGAAGTACAGAAATATCGGAATTCTGATTACCGACCACAATGTGGATGAAACATTGAGTATTACCGATAGAGCATATCTGCTTTTCGAAGGTCGCGTTCTGTTTCAGGGAACGGCGGAAGAGCTTGCTGCAAACCCGATTGTAAGAGAAAAATATCTTGGACGAGACTTCGAGTTGAGACGCAAAAAAATAGATTAAATAAAATAGAATGAGCAGACTTCTTGCTATTGATTACGGAAAAAAACGAACCGGAATTGCTGTTAGCGATAATTTGCAAATTATCGCCAACGGACTAACCACGGTCGAAACACCGAAATTGATGGAGTTTTTGGCTGATTACCTTCAAAAAGAAGATGTTTGCAAAATTATCGTTGGACAGCCCAAGCAGATGAACAACGAAGATTCGGAAAATATGAAACGAATCGAACCGTTTGTACGTAGCCTGCGAAATAAATTTCCCGATATTCCCGTAGAGTATTACGATGAGCGTTTCACTTCAAAACTTGCCCAAAGGACTATGATTGACGGCGGTTTGAAGAAGAAAAAACGCCAGGACAAAGCTTTGGTTGACGAAATTAGCGCCACCATAATTTTGCAAGGATATATGGAGAGCAATATTTACAATAAGGAAAAATAAAAACAAAATAACAATGATATTACCTATATACATTTACGGACACCCTGTATTAAGAAAAGTAACGCAACCGATTGATGCGGCAAACTATCCCGATTTGAAAGAGCTTATCGAAAATATGTACGAAACTATGTACAATGCCGAAGGAGTAGGACTTGCAGGTCCACAAGTGGGTTTGGAAGATAGAATTTTTGTTGTCGATTTAGAACCGCTTGCCGACGATGAACATCCCGAGTTTAAAGGCTTTAAAAAAGCGTTTATCAATGCCGAAATCGTGGAACGCAAAGGTGAGTTGGAAATGATTGAAGAAGGATGTTTGAGTATTCCCGGCATTCACGAAAAAGTGCCTCGTGAAGAAGAGATTCGTATAAAATATTTAGATGAAAATCTTGAACCTCGCGACGAAGTTTACAAAGGATATATGGCACGTGTAATTCAGCACGAATATGACCATTTGGACGGGATTATGTTCGTTGACCGAATTTCGCCACTACGAAAACG
Organism: uncultured Dysgonomonadaceae bacterium; assembly: GCA_964346495.1. GTDB lineage: Bacteria > Bacteroidota > Bacteroidia > Bacteroidales > Dysgonomonadaceae > JBGZFC01. The sequence continues at coordinate 424 of CAYFUW010000052.1, read as the reverse complement.
AATGGTTAAGAGCAAGTTGATGAATATGGAGAAAGGACGGGTAAGTTGTAGCTATAGAGTGAAAACGGCGAGATAGAAATTTTAAACCCAGGGGCTGACTTATAGCCAGTTACTAGATAAGATAATACAAAAAAGCCGAGATATTAAAACTCGGCTTTTTTATTGCTTCTTATGCATATATTCTCTTTAAAATGTATAACCCACAGAAACACCACCCCATGGAACTATTTTATCAGATGCTATTAAAGGTGTGGCACCAATACGGAAAAGGAAACCGCCTTTTCTCGGTTGATATCTGTACCCAAGCCGAACAGAAGGTGCGATTGACCCTCCACTCAAATCAAATGCAGTAGCTAAGCCTGTCTCGAAATGGTGCGATGTGCGTCCAATCAAAAGGTTTGCAGCAGGTGTAATAATAAAATTA
>CAYFUW010000051.1:12796-15516 GCA_964346495.1 uncultured Dysgonomonadaceae bacterium | reverse complement strand
AGAATTCAACTATTAATGAGATTAAGTTCTTCGGTACTTTTTTTGGTAACAACAGCGATTTATCTGAAGTGGAAAATGTTTTAGTCGGCGTAAAATACACATCTGCTTCCGTGAAAGATGCTCTGGCGAAACTACCATTTAATAATTGGTTTGCCGGATTCTCTTTGGATGAGCTGACCGAAGCTATTGTAGGATAAAGTAAAACACTTAATTGTCATTATACAAAAAAGCACCTCAAATGAGGTGCTTTTTTATTTAGTCTATATTTCTTAATCTTATTCTGCGAAGAAGATTGCAACGCGGTTCCAATCATTTTCTGCATAAGGTTGTTCTGTATCACCTTTCCAGTCTACAGAGATGCGGCTGCTGTCAATTCCGTACTCGTTGATTAGAGCATCAGCAACAGCTTTTGCACGTCTTTCAGAAAGAGCCATGTTGTAATCTGGGTTACCAGTTTGTCTGTCTGCGTAAGCAACAACTTTAACAGTAGCGTCTGCATTTGCTTTCATGTATTCAGCAGTATTGTAGATGCTAACTTGTTGTCCTTTGTCAATTTTTGCAGAGTTGATGCGGAAGAATACTACGTTTGGAACGTAAACTGCTTCGCTAACAACAGCTTCTGGACAATCTGGGCATTCTGGACAGCTTTCTGGTCTTAGTCTCAATTTGTCATTTTCAGCACGTAGCTTGTTGATTTGGTTGTTCAAGTCGTTGATTAAGTTGTAATCCATCAACTCAGCAGGTGTGAACTCTTGTTTTCCACCCAAACCAAATTTAAGACCTGCAGTAGCAGTAAACATGCTATCATAGTCATAATCTTCGTTAGCTCTTCCGTCAAAACTACCTTGGAATACTCTCCAACCAAGTTCTAAGAAGATAGCAACGCTTCTTGACAATTGGAAATTGTTGATTAAACCTACATTATAAGTAAGTGTTTGGTTTTGGCCTTTGAACAAGTCATTGTTTTCAATCGGTTTTTTGAACCATTCGTACATTCCGTACATGTAACCAATTCCTAAATAAGGAATAAAGTTGTAAACTCTGTTAGGTCTGTAAGTACCCCATGCATTGGAAATATTGTACATTAAATCAAGATGACCACCTAACCACTCTTTTTCCGGACCATAAGGAGCTACTACATTAGGATTAACATGAACAATGTGTCCACCGTCAATAACAACGCGAGCACCCCAGTTTGGAGAATTCCAACGACCAATTTCTAATTGACCCATCCATCCTAGACGATCTAAAAATTTTGCATCAGCATCATTTTCAGCTTTAGTAAAGTACATGTTTGTACCACCACCTAGACCAATGTACCAATTATCACTTCCTTTGTTTTTCAGGTAAGTTGTACCATGAGAAACATTTTGAACTTCTTGTGCACTCATGCTGAATGCTACAAGAGCAGTAATTAAAAGTAAACTAAACTTTTTCATAAATTTAAAATTCTAATTAAACATTTTTTTTATTACAATAACTCAATAAATTTTATTATGCGTTAATAAAATTGTTAAGAATAGTTTGTCACTCATTCTTATTATGTCAATCTAAAAAACATCTTCGATTACTCAATTCTTTCAGAAATTATCGCTAATCTACAATTATGTTATAAACTAATAATAGTATGAACAACAAATTCTAGCACAAAGATATATTTATTTTTCGGATTTAAACAAATTTTTTAATAAAAAATCACGAAACATGCCGTTATTATGGAAAAATTCCACGATTTTGTGATTTTCTCATCTATTTAATTCCTTTTTTATCCTAAATAGCTTTTTAGCAAATTACTCCTAGAGTCCTGACGTAGCCTTCTGATAGCTTTTTCCTTGATTTGTCGTACCCTTTCGCGGGTTAATTGAAACTTATCTCCTATCTCTTCTAACGTCATTTCTTGATATCCGATACCAAAAAACATCTTTATAATATCACTTTCTCTTTCTGTTAGAGTAGAAAGTGCTCTGTCAATCTCTTTCTGTAAAGATTCATTTATTAAAGTTCGGTCTGCTATGGGTGCATCTTCGTTTACCAGGACATCTAACAAACTGTTATCTTCACCCTCAACAAAAGGAGCATCCATTGAAATATGACGACCCGATACTTTAAGAGTATCTATTACCTTATCTACAGACATGTCCAGTTCATCAGCCAACTCTTCAGCCGATGGGCGTCTCTCGTTTTCTTGCTCAAATTTTTGAAAAGCTTTTCTTATTTTATTGAGAGACCCAACCTGGTTTAATGGCAATCTGACAATTCTTGCTTGTTCGGCAAGAGCTTGCAAGATAGATTGACGTATCCACCATACTGCATAACTAATAAATTTAAATCCTCGCGTTTCATCAAATTTTTCTGCAGCTTTTATCAGTCCCAGGTTACCTTCGTTTATCAAGTCAGGCAAACTTAATCCTTGATTTTGATATTGCTTCGCCACAGATACCACAAAGCGAAGGTTGGCACGTGTAAGTTTTTCGAGAGCTTTTCTGTCTCCCCTTTTTATTGCCTGTGCTAATTCTACCTCCTCTTCAACGGTAATAAGATCTTCTCTTCCAATCTCTTGAAGATACTTATCTAATGAAGCACTTTCACGATTTGTAATCGATTTTGTAATCTTTAGTTGTCTCATCTATACTCTAAATCCTTTCAATTATAAAAAAGGGATGCAAAGTTACTCATTTTTTTAAAACATCAGATAAAAAATGCGAAATATATCTATTTAT
>CAYFUW010000051.1:0-12696 GCA_964346495.1 uncultured Dysgonomonadaceae bacterium | reverse complement strand
TGCGAAATATATCTATTTATAATGTGTAAATTCCACACAATAAACCCATAATAAATGAAAAAACATCGTCCCTCACTACATAGAACACCTCTTAGAACAAAATTGTTATATTTTTTTACTTATTTAACATTATTTAACCAACTCATTGAAATAGTAATTCTACATTCGGGAAATATCTATGGCGATATATTGAGTTCTACCTCTTGGATAGAAACCTGCAACCAGAATAACTTTATCTTGATTACTACTATTTACTGATGCAATAATTTTAGCTATATCTTTTTCACTATTTACAGGCATATTATTTATTCTCAAAATAATAAATCCTTTATTTATACCTTCTTTCTTAAATAATCCGTTGCTAGTAACATCGCTTACTTCTACTCCGTTACTTATACCTAGCTGTTGTTTTTTATTTGTCGGTATTTCTGAGAAAGTTGCACCCAAACCCGACATTACATCGGTGCTTCTTTTTATCTCAGTATTTCCCTCATCATTTTTAAGTTCAACACTAAAAGAGAGATTTTTACCATCTCTTTCTACTCCAACTTTTACTTTATCACCGGGTCTGTACCTGCTAAGTTGATTTTGTAGTCCTGCAAAATTGGGTATGTCCACATTATTAATAGATTTAATGATGTCTCCTTTTTTCATACCTGCAGCTCTTGCGGCACTTCTGTCTGAGAAATCTTCGATAACTACACCCGATATTTTAGATAGCTCTCTAGCTCTTTCGGGGTCTTCACGTCTAACCATTTCAATATTGGCAACTTGGATGCCCAACACTGCTCTTTGAACATTTCCGTACTGTTTTAAGTCAGCAGCAACTTTTCCGGCAACCGAAATTGGAATAGCAAAAGCATAACCTGCAAAATCTCCTGTTTGCGAATAGATAGCAGTATTTATACCCACCAGCTCCCCGCGTGTATTTACCAAAGCGCCACCACTGTTACCGCGATTTACTGCAGCATCAATCTGAATAAATGATTGGATTCCTAAATTTCCACCAACAATATTTCCTCTATTTTTTGCACTGACGATACCTGCAGTAACGGTAGATGTCAAATTAAATGGATTTCCTACGGCAAGAACCCACTCTCCAATTTTTAACTCATCGGAATTTCCAAAAGTTAGATAAGGGAAATCATCTCCTTCAATTTTCAACAGAGCAATATCAGATTGCGGGTCACCTCCAACAACTTTTGCATCGAACTCTCTATTGTCGTTTAGTGTAACCGATACTTCTTGAGCTCCTTCTACCACGTGGTTATTTGTTATAATATAACCATCTTTCGAGATAATAACTCCTGAGCCGAAACCAACTTGCTCTCTCGGCTGACTAAAGCCTTCTCCTCCAAAACCGGGACCAAAAAAGAACTCGAAAGGATTAATTGCTCGTTGCTGTCTGATAGACTTGGTTTTTACGTGCACTACTCCGTGAACAGACCTTTCTGCAGCTTCTGTAAAATCGGGATAGCCTTGTGCTGTTGTCAGACTTGTAAGAGTAACGTTCTTGTCTTGATTGAATGCATCGGCATATTCTCTTGTTTCGGAACTATAAACACCTTTGCTTGCCGAACTTCTGTTATTTATAAGATTATATCCAAAAAGTGTTACAACCGAACTTAATATAGCAACTGCTATAAGCGCTATAATATTTTTTTTATTTGTCATATATTTATATTTTTATTGTTAGTTGATATTACATTAACGCAAATATAAATACAAATAACATACTAGATAAGCCGTTTTCGCGATAGTTTTTTAACTTTTAACTATTTAATCAAACGATTAACCCCATTTAACCCAGCCAATTAAATTTTCACTGTTTTTTATGCCAAATTGTCACAGTTAGAGATGTGACACGAATTATTTTCTATATTTATTCCTTCTGTTGGCAAATTTCTTAAACCTAATATTATTAATAGGTTGAAACAATTCATAGAATATAAGGTCGATATGAAATGGTTTAATGCCAAAAACTATTGAGCTTTTGTTTATTACAAATAACATAATTAGGTATCTTATTATCAGAAATAATGCACTGATAGAAATAAGTGTGTAGTTTTCCGAAAGTAATCCGGCAACTATTCCCAATATAGAGAAAAATACAAAACTATACTTTGAAAAGGCCTCGAACCTGAAAATGGCGTTGGCTGGACCTTTGTAAAATTGCTTTGTATATAAGTGTTTAGATTTTAGTAATCTCCAAGTATTAAACTTATCAACAACATTGGTTCTTGTCATACTATCGTCAGATAATACAACTCCGGTTTTTTTGCCTTTCGCTACTCTGTTGATAAAAAGATCATCTTCGCCTCCGTCTATTCTCAAAATAGAAGAGAACCCTTTATTATCGAAAAATAGCTCTTTTTTATATGCAAGATTGCGACCTATTCCCATAAATGGTTTTCCCATAATTGCCAACGATAAGTATTTGAGCGAGTGAACCATATTGTCGTATTGAATAAATTTCCTCATCCCTACTCTCTTTTTTATATCCAAACGACAAGCACCAAGCACAATATCATTACCTTTTATAAACTCTTTGGCAAATTCTGCCAACCATTTGTTGGAAGCGGGTTTACAGTGCGCTTCGGTGAACAACAAAATATCATTATTTGCCGCTTTTATTCCGAGAGTCAGAGCAAGTTTCTTCTCATTGATATCCTCAGCTTCGGCAGGGACATAGGTATGATATAAGTTTGTATATTTCTGGTTGAGAGCTTTCAAAACCATATCTGTCTCATCAGTTGAGCCCATATTTACAATAATCACCTCAAAATTAGGATAATCCTGCTCCAGAATAAAAGGCAGGTGTTTTGAGAGATTTTCCGATTCGTTTTTTGATGCAATTATTACTGAAATTGGTGGATAAGAATCATCAGACTCATTACTTTTATTAATTTTATTCCTATAAGTAAATGGTCTGTAATACACAATAGTATAATACAAAATCTGAACTATAAAAAAGAATATTATCACAGATAGTAATATCCACACAACAATGTCTAAATCAATCGATTGTAAATTAACAGAATCTATTGTTATCATATCGAATCAGAAAAAAATGATTTGTTTAAAGGACGACAATTGTAACTCGAAGCCATCACTTCACCATAAGCTCCGGCAGACCTGATAGCTATAATATCGCCTCGTTTAGCTTGATTAATTGGAAAATTTTCGGCAAAAATATCTGCCGACTCACAAATAGGACCTACAATATCGTAATATTCCGTGTTGCCATCAGAAGTGAGGTTTTCTATATGATGAAAGGCACGATAAAGTGCAGGTCGTATCAACTCGGACATTCCGGCATCTAAAATCAGAAATGTTTTATCGATACCTTTTTTCACGTAAGTAACACGACTTATCAGCGAACCACAAGAAGCCACAACAGATCTTCCAAGCTCAAAATGAAGTGATTGCCCGGATTTAAGCGTCAGATATTTATCAAAGAGTCTGAAATATGATTCAAAATCTGCCATTGGACAATGATTCGGATGTTGATAGTTGATGCCTAATCCACCACCAACATTTATAATAGGCAATGCTATTCCGTGATTTTCGAACCACGACTCCATCTCCCTGACTTTAATGCATAAATTTTGAAATACAGATAAATCGGTAATTTGTGAGCCAATATGAAAGTGAATTCCTATCAGTTTGATATGGCTGCATTTTGACAAGAGCTCCAATGCTTGTGGCAAATCTGCCATATTTAATCCGAATTTATTTTCATTCAATCCGGTAGTAATATATTTATGCGTGCGACCATCTACATTTGGATTGATGCGAATAGCAACAGATGCCGTTTTATTGCTCTTTGCCGCCAACTCCTCAATAACTTCCATTTCGGGAAGTGATTCTACATTGAAACAGAAAATATCATTATCTAGTCCAATTTGAATCTCCTTATCTGTTTTTCCAACTCCGGCAAAAACAATTTTCGACGCATCGAAACCACAACTTAAAGCTTGTAAAACCTCATTACCACTCACACAATCCGCACCAAAGCCAAAAGATGCAATCTCTTTTAGCAATCTAGGATTGGCATTCGCTTTTACAGCATAATGCACATGATAATTCTTATCCGCAATCTCTTTTTTTATCGTCTCAAGAGTTTTGCGCAACAAGTCTATATCGTAATAATAAAAAGGAGTTTCAATCGTGTTGAACTTTTCGACAGGAAATGTGCCTTTTATCATAATAAGTTTTTTCAAAGTGCAAATTTAGCCTTTTTTATTCGATTATTGAGAGAGCTTTCGATAGTTTTTCTTCAATCGGCAATCCGGAATCAATCCAATGTATGGTAAACCCTCTTCGTTCCATACCACGAAACCATGTCATTTGTCTTTTCGCAAATTGATGAATGGCAATTTCCAATCCGTTGTACATCTCATCAAAAGTCAGCTCACCGATTACATGAAGAGTAACAAACTTATATTCCAAACCGTAATAAATAAGATCGTCAGGATGAACTCCACCCTCTATCAATCCTCTAACCTCATCAATCATGCCCTCTTCATAAACGCGTTTTTTAAGACGGGCGCTTATTTTCTCTCTACGTTCGTCCCTTTCGATTTGCAAACCTAAAACAGTGCTGTCGATAGGCGGATATGTGAGATTTGTAGCTTCGTTTTCGTGCTGAAATTTCGCAATTTCAATTGCACGAATCACACGTTTTTTGTTTTCTATATCTGTTGTGTTATGAAGTTTTTTATAACTAGCGAGTATTTGTGCAAGTTCATCCAAACTTTTGGTTTCCAACTCCTCACGAAGCTCAGGATTTGCAGGAACGTCAGGTAAATTGTATCCTTTCAATACCGATTCAAGATATAATCCGGTTCCACCACAAAGAATCGGAGTTTTCCCACGTGATAAAATATCCTGATAAGCTGAATGGAAATCGTTATGATAATCAAATAGTGTATATTTATCGCCGGCTGCACGTATATCGATAAGATGATAAGGTATCTGCTCACCATCAATCAGATAATCGCCCAAATCTTTTCCGGTACCAATATCCATACCTCTATAAAGCTGTCTCGAATCGGCACTAATAATCTCTCCGCTTACAGCCTTGGCAAGATGAGCTGCAAACAGAGTTTTTCCGCTTGCTGTGGGACCTAAAACAGTAATAAGTTTTGGCTTTTTTGAATTGTGCTGCATGAATTAGAAAACGGTTTTACACTATTCAGGTTTCACAAAAAAAGAGAAATGAACATTCCCGTATTTCTTCTCTTTGTCGAAATAGGGCAAATCTGAGAAGTCCATTTTTTTGGAATGTTCCATAATAAAGATGCCATTAGGAGCCAATATATCACTCTCTAATACCAAAGACGGAACAGAAGCCACTTCCTCTAAATCGTAAGGTGGATCTGCAAAAATAAGGTCGAACTTTTGACTACACGATTCCAGATACTTAAAGACATCGGCTTTTATTGGCAAAAGCTCCTCTGCCTGTAACATCTCTTTTGCTTTCAAGATAAATTGATAATGATTTCTGTTTTGCTCAACACTAATTACACTTTGGCAACCGCGAGAAACCATTTCCAGCCCGACACTTCCTGTCCCGGCAAATAAGTCCAATGCTCTTGTCTCTTCCCAATCGATAATATTTTGCAAAATATTAAACAGACTCTCCCTGGCAAAATCAGTTGTGGGTCTTGCTTTTAGGTTCACAGGAACAGGTATTCTCCGTGATTTAAATTTACCGCCTATTATTCGCATAAAGAAATAAGTATATCGGTTGGAAGTTCTTTTTTTGTCTCTTCCGAAATCTCTATTTTAGGATTAATCTCAACCGGATTTGTATTCTCGATAAGAGTTTGCAATATCTCTATTGTCTCCTTATTTTTCTTCAAGTCTCCCGATATGAAAAGTAAATCTGTTTTCTGATTGAACTCAATTTTCTCAATTACATTTATAATATAATATTGAGAATTCTCTTTTTCATCATTTAGAAAAGTGTTTGCCGAAAGCAGATTCTCTTTTTGAAAACAGATAACTGTAACAAACTCATCGTGAAAATCCACAAAACATCTTTTAGCGTCATTTTCCGACTGATATTTTGCAAAGAATGGAATCAGATAGCTTGCAAAGTGTTCGAAAGTAGGATTCCAAAGTGTTCTTACATAAAACGAATGAATATCATCATCCATATCATATACAATGTGACAATCCTGATTATCCAGAAAATTTGACTGCACCCTACCAGCTTCTCTAAAAATATTAAATTTAAAAATCTCCTTTATTTTATTATCCTCGAAAAACAAATTTGGCACAATAGTATAATCCCGCACTACATTTATTACATTTAATTTGTGAAACTGATGTGCGAAAAAGTTGACTTCAAAAAAGGTTTTCTTAATATTCTCAAACGCAGACAGATGACTGCTGTACTTCACATTTTGGTAATGAAATACAGTTTTATCTGTTATCGAACGAATATAAAAAGAAAATCCATTCGACATTTGCCGAATGGATAACTTATATTTCTGTGCTTGAGCTAAATCTATATTTTCTGGTAAAAACATAGTTTTACAACATCATTATTCCCAGTTTCCGGCATTGTTATTCGCTGTTTCTAGCGAACCAACCATCATACCCGGAAATCTGTCGCCCGGACGGTCAAGAACTTCTTGAATTTTTTGTTTCAACAATCTACTGTCTAAGTCTTTCAAATAGACATTGTAGTGAACTTTAGCTTCTAAAACTTCTACAGGATATCCTGATGCAGTCATAACAGAATCGGTAGCCAATTCAAAAACAGCACCATCACCGTATGGTACAAAACCAATAGAGTCTGCATTAAATTTACGATTCGGGAAAAGCACTTCCAATGCCGGTGCAAAAATAGAGTCTCTCACTAGTTGCGGTGCATTTTTTTCTTCGTCCCATAATCCGGCTTTTTTCATCTCAGCAACATTGCCTGTGCGAATTATTTTCATTGCACTCGCTTCGGTCATACCTGATTCTAACTGTGCTTCAGTTAAATCACCCGATCTAACCAATGATGCAACTTTACCGTTTTTGATAAAATCAGCCAATTTCTCAAAACTATCTGTATAAGTGCCGTTTTGAGCACGATAAGCCACTTGAGCAGTACGAATATCAACAAGACGTTGGATTACAGCTTTGTCGCGTTTTGCAACTTCTGCATTAAAATCTATAGGACCTTGAATACTTTTCCAGCAAAGGAAACCTAATAGAATAATCGCGGCTATCAAAAGCACTCTTATTACAACTTTCATAGACGTTGAATTTTTAATTTTTATTGTTTATGAATTATTATTTTTGATTTTAGACTACAAATTTAGAAAAATAATGATAAATGTGCTACTTTTACACAAAAAATTGCTCATAAAAAATGGTAAACAGCTATTTTCTTAATAAAATCGAATCAAATTTTCCATTTATCTTTACCGATGACCAAAAAATGGCTCTCGCAAAGATAGTAGATTTTATTTTCTCACAAAACAATAATCAGATATTTATTTTAAAAGGTTTTGCCGGAACCGGAAAGTCATCTCTTATAGGGTCGCTGGTAAAAACCATGACACAATATAACCAACGATCGGTTTTATTGGCTCCTACGGGACGTGCAGCCAAAGTTTTCTCATCATATGCCGACAAAACTGCTTACACTATCCACAGGATTATTTATCGCATGGATAGTTTTGGCGATGAGAACAACCGATTCTCTTTAGCACCAAACAAACACAAACATACGCTTTTTGTGGTTGACGAAGCATCAATGATTAGCAATTCATCGGCAGAATATTCTATTTTCGGCTCGGGAAGATTGTTAGACGATTTAATGGAATTTGTATATTCCGGAGAAGGAAACAGATTGATGCTTATAGGTGACACGGCACAATTACCACCGGTAAGACAAGAGACAAGTCCGGCTTTACAGATAGAGACTTTTCAATCCACATTTTTTGATGTAGAAGAGTTTACACTTACCGATATTGTTCGTCAAGCCGAATCGTCGGGAATATTAAGCAATGCCACCAATCTGAGAAAATCTTTGAGTTTAGGCAATACTACAGAGTTTCCAAAACTTCAGTTAGACTCTTTTAAAGATGTAAAACGCGTTTCGGGACTTGATTTTGTGGAAGAGATTTCCAATGCTTACTCTCGTGACGGAATAGAAGACACAATAGTTATTTCACGTTCAAACAAAAGGGTTAACGCGTATAATAATGGTATCAGAAACAGAGTTCTTTACAGAGAAGAAGAGCTTTCGTCCGGCGACCTGCTGATGATTACCAAAAACAACTACTTTTGGATAAACAATTTCGAGAATATAGATTTTTTAGCTAACGGCGAATTTGTTCAAGTTCAAAGAGTTCGCAGACAAGAAGAGCTGTATGGATTCAGATTTTGCACCGTACTACTAAAACACCTGGACTACGATGTAGAGTTTGAAGCAATTATTAATTTAGATAGTCTGCATACGGAAGCACCGTCATTGACTCGCGAACAAAACGAACAGCTTTTTGCTGCCGTTATGGAAGATTATATCGATATTACACAAAAACGAATGAGATATAAAAAAATAAAGGAGAATCCCTATTTCAATGCGCTGTCGGTAAAGTATGGCTATGCAGTCACCTGTCATAAAGCACAAGGTGGTGAGTGGAAAAATGTATTTTTAGATATTGGATATATAAATGAATCGTACCTTGGGGATAACTTCTACCGATGGCTATACACATCAATTACAAGAAGTACCGAAATGTTATATCTTGTGAATTTACCCGATGACCTTGTTGCACTTCCCAAATAATTACTACTTTTGTAGATTGAATTGAAAGTGCTTCAATGCAAAATAGACAAAAACATGTCTATCTTAAAGCATTTTGGTATGGGAACAAAAAATGAAAATATAGAGTTATTACTCTCAAAATTGAAGGAACTGGAAAACAGTATTTCCCGCATAAAAGAGACTGAATCTTTCTCTTTCACCTTCTTTCGTCAATCATTCATGCAAATGCAAGAGATGATGCGTCTCCTGCATGAACTTGAATTTTTGCATGTTGAAGATATGAAGACGCAGATGGAAAAGTTAATTTTATTATTATCGGAGAATGAGAAACATACCGATTTGGATATAGAGAAAGCTGTTGAGATTGAAGTTGAAGTAGAAGAGAAAGAAGAAGATAAAAGTATCGAAGAAGAGCTGCAAGAGATATTTTCAACCGAGCCTTCAGGCAATATTTATGCAGAAGGTATTTCATTACCTGATTACGTAAATCCACGTTCCACAGAGCCTGCAGAGAAAGAAAGCAAGCCAATTGAAACAGAAAAAACAACTGTCACAACATCCGTAAACGATATTAATAATCACGAAACTATTGGAACTCAAGCAAAGAAAGGATTGAGTTTGAACGACCGTTTCCTTTTTCAACGCGAGCTTTTTAATAACAGTAGGGACGAAATGAATAGTATAATGCAGAAATTAAAAGAGTTTGACAGCTTTTCTGCAGCAGAGCAATATTTGAAAGAAAGCACTTCGTGGGATTTTGAGAGTGAAGTTGTAGAGAGTTTTCTGCAAATAATAAAAGCAGATTTTGGCAATCAAACACTATAATTTATCTGTTTAATTATGGGAAAATTATATGTTGTACCTACACCAATAGGGAATTTGGAGGATATCACGCTAAGAGCGATTAACGTACTGAAACAATGCGATGTAATTCTTGCAGAAGATACCCGGACAAGCGGTTTTTTGCTTAAGCATTACAATATTGAAACAAGAATGCAATCTCACCATAAATTCAACGAACACAATACGGTTGACACTCTTGTTCAACGCTTACAGGCGGGAGAAACAATTGCTCTGATTTCAGATGCCGGTACTCCGGCTATTTCCGACCCGGGTTTCCTATTAGTAAGAGCTTGTGTACAAGCCGGAGTCGAAGTTGAATGCTTACCCGGAGCCACAGCATTTGTTCCGGCGTTGGTAATGTCGGGTTTACCGGCAGATAGATTCTGTTTCGAAGGTTTTTTACCACATAAGAAAGGAAGGCAGACCAGATTGAAAGAACTTTCGGAAGAGAGTCGTACGATGATATTTTATGAATCGCCTTACAGAGTAGTAAAAACATTGACTCAACTGGGCGAGTTTTTGGGAGAAGATAGAGAGGCATCTGTTTCACGCGAAATATCAAAAATGTTTGCCGAAACAGTAAATGGAACTATCAAAGAGTTAATTTTACATTTTGAAAAAAAAGAGCCAAAAGGCGAGTTTGTAATTGTGGTTGCCGGTAAAAAAGAATAAAACAAAAGAACTTTTTTGCTTATAAACCACTATTTTTATAAATAACTATTTAAAATATACTATATTTGCATTACCGTTTTTAATAAAACATCAAAATTATATCGATTATGAAAAAGATTTTAATTCTCTTTTTAGGCGTGGGAGTACTTTTTTCCTGCGTAAATGAAAAAAAGATTCGCGAATCGGAAGAGTACCAAAGACTACAAGCCGAACGTGATTCACTATTGAATGTACAAGGAGCCATGAATGACGAAGCAATGGAAATGATGGCTGTTATTAGCGAAGTAGAACAAAATTTCGACAAAATACGTGAAGCAGAAAAATACATCTCTACTCAATCGGCACAAGGTGGTGAAATGAGCAAAAACACAAAAGAGAGAGTAGCTGATAATTTTAAGATGATTCAAGAGATTTTGCAGAAAAACAGAGCTCAACTTGCTGAACTAAACAAAAAATATGCAGGAAGTAATAAACAAATTGCATCATTGCAAAGCACTATTGAGCGACTCAACAGAGAGATGCAAGAGAGTTCTGAACGCATTGTTCTACTGCAAGAAGAGTTGTCAAAACGCGATCTAAAAATCGAAAAACTTTCGTCAGACATTACAGAATTGGCTCAAGTTACAGAAGACCAATCTGCAACAATTAGAGAACAAGATCGCTCGCTTCACACAGCGTATTATGTGTTCGGAACAATGACAGAGTTGAAAGAACAAAAAATACTTTCAGGCGGATTTTTGAAATCTACAAAAGTATTGAAAGAGACTTTCAACAAAGATTATTTCCTACAAATTGACATTCGCAAAACAACACAAATTCCACTGTTTGCTAAAAAAGCAAAACTTTGGTCAACTCACCCGGATGGAACTTACGAATTTGTAAAGGATAATGACAACAATCTTACTTTCCAAATTACAGACACACAACGTTTTTGGAGTTTAACTAAACATTTAATTATAGAAGTACAATAATTGTTTTAAAAACACTTGTTAAACAATCTCTCAGAAAATACATTTTCGAAAGAATTTGCATCTTTTGAGAGTTTGTTTTTTTATTTAATGAATAACCTAATATTTTTATTCTACTAAAGAAAAATAATCCTTTTAAAACCACATAGGTACATAGAAAATATAGTTTATCGAAAAGAAAATAACAACACAGGTTTTACATAGAAAACTTGTTTTACACATAGTAGCTTTGCTACTATGACTAATGTATAACTGTTTACTTCTTGGCTTTAAATACTATGTGTCTATGTGGTTATTAATTGAGTAAAGCATCCATGCGGATATTTATATTTTATTTATGGCATACAAAAATCTTTTTATCGACTTAGACGATACGCTTTGGGATATTCATCAAAACGCAAAAGAGTGTTTGGTGGAAATATATAAAGACTATCAATACGACAAATATTACCCGACATTCGATGACTATTACAATGTTTACATGCCGTCGAACAACAATTTGTGGGCTCAATATCGCCAAGGTATAATAAAAAAAGATGAACTAATTGTTGAACGTTTTCTGTTTCCACTGCGTGAATTTGGAATAGACAGTGCCGAATATGCAAAATCCGTAAGTGATGACTTTTTAGAAAGGACCACAAAAAAAACAAAACTTATAGACGGAACAATTGACCTACTCGACTACCTAAAACCAAAATACCGAATGCACATTCTATCCAATGGATTTACAGAAGTACAATACAAAAAAATCGAAAACTCGGGATTAAAACCATATTTCGATAAAATAATATTATCGGAAGATGCAAAAATAAACAAACCGCATCCAGATATTTTTACGTATGCTCTTGTGAACACCAACTCCCGACGCGACCAAACCGTAATGATTGGCGATAGCTGGGATGCTGACATCGTAGGAGCTTACAATAGCCGTATCGACCAAATCTGGTTTAATCCGGCAGGAGACAAACCTAAAGGCTTTGAGCCAACTTATACAGTTGCGAAGCTGGAAGAGATAAAGGATATTTTGTAAATATTTTTGTCGGAAAAATGTAGAGACGTCATATTATGGCGTCTCTTTTTGTTATAGTATATTTGTTGCTCTGTCGGGATTGCAAATCTCCCGACTCTTTTTCTCATTGAAACGATTTACAATCCCGACCACATTAATCAAAATCACGCGAAGTTAGCCGGGGTTTCGACTCGTCACACCGTAACATGCAACTCGAGCCAATTCAAGACATTCCTTTATTTTCGAGCAATTACTTGACAAATATCACATCTTAATCAAGTTTTAATAAAATATTTTTTGCATCTTTGCAATATGACTGTTTTTTCCCATTTTCCCCAATGAAAAAATGAAAATGAATATCAAAAATCTTATCATAATCAACCAGAAAGATAAGGACAGTAGAGTAAATATCAATTTAGAAACAAAAT
>CAYFUW010000050.1:0-15704 GCA_964346495.1 uncultured Dysgonomonadaceae bacterium | reverse complement strand
CTAAATATCAAATGTTTCAAAGAATAATTTTGGATTTTAATGGGACAGCAATGAGTTCCTTTAATAAATTCCGGTGAATCCTGATTTTTTTCAAATGTTACAAACCAATAAATGTCCCTTGTTTGGCGCAAGTTTGAGCATAGCGGTAACTTGTGCTAATAACACATTCGGTTTCCTAACCGAATCAACAAGTGGAAATATTTACCAACCCTTTTCCTCCCGCAAAGTCCACCGCACTGCTGTAAGGATAATCTTCCGCCCTGTTTACGAAACCTGCTTTTACGGGATTTTCATGAATATAATGTATCGTCGATTCTATATCATACGGCATAGTAGAAAGCTCCTGCGGTTGGTTATGTTGTTGCCAAAACTGATAGTGTTGGTTGTTGCTATTTCGTTGTCCTGCTCGCTGAAACATCCAAAGCATCCATGCCTTACGACTCTCTTGCGGATGCGCCTCTATCGCTTTAAGAAGGGTGCGCGAAGTATATTTTTTCAAATCTCGCATTATATTTTCTAATGGTTCTTGTTGAGTTGCCACTATCAAATGAATATGATTGCTCATTATTACCCAAGCATATACTCTTAATCCTTTGTTATCAATACAGTAGTTTAGGCTTTCCACGATAATATCTTTGTATTCCGCCCTCGTAAATACATCTATCCAATTGACGGTGGCAAAACTCACAAAGTAAATTCCTTCAGGATTTCTAAACTTATATTTACGACTCATTACTCCTTTATTTTATAACACAGTTAAAAACTGCCGATGTTTTGGACACGACTTGTCCCGAACGCTTTCGGGAAGTTACCGCTATGCTCAAACTTGCGCCAGAGGGGGCTTGGTTGTTATTATAACCATAAATTATCCCATTTGTCTTGATATTCTGTTAAGTCTTTTAGAGATACTGCAATAGGGTAATCTTTCAAAGGTTTTTTTCTATCACGATTATAATATTCGTCATCTGTTCTTTCAATTAGTTTAATAAGTTGTTGTTGTGAAAGAATATAGTAATTGATTTTATCACTATTGTCAATATAAACAAATACATAGGGACAAGTTATTTTTTTATCAATTATATCTCTTTGACTTCTTTTCAAGCCAACGTGAAAACTTTTAATACTTTTAGTTGTCTTTACTTGTACATTTATATTTTCGTTTGTTTCTGGGTTTAATCCGAATATATCAACAGAAGGATAGTTCTTTAATGTTAAACTTGCTACCCATCCCTTTAAACTCATCATTCCAGCAACAAAATATTCACCAGTTAAGCCAATTAAGTGTTTTTCAATTCTCTTTTCCATTTTTGTCTATATTATACTAATTATGATTCAATAATTTTTTCTCTTTGTGTTATAGGTTAAAACAAGGTGATTTTTGTATTAATTTTCTAATCTCATTCTTATCTCTTCTTGATTGAGCAAAGCTACTACATAATGTGCGTATATTAACTTCTGTTGTGTTATTTGTCAAATCAAAGAACAAACTGCCAATAACTTCCAACTCTGTTGCCCAACTAAGCGGTACGCTATGGTTGTCAAGAATGAGCGAGTATTCCCCATTCATATCACTAACACCAGCTTTTATGAAACTTCCTTTTTCTTCACTATTTTTGTTTTTTGCTCTGCTTTCTCTTCCAACAGAAGGAAATGTTGGATTCACTAGTGCTCTTGTATTAACAACATCTCCTGTGAAAACTCGTTTACCATTATCGTCATAAAAGCCAGTGAAAATTCCTGCGAAAATAACTCTTACAACAAATTCATCGGTATAGTTGAGAATATCAAGCTCTTCACTGTAGTCTAAGATATCAGGATTATGATTGGCTGCATATTTATTGTCTTTTGTTATAATGTACATACAATCATCAATAAAGAAAAAATGTCCAAGTCCTGTAACACCAAAACTGCCGTCCATGTCGATAAAACGAATTTTTACCGAGTGATTCTCTGCTCTAATACTTCCAGTTGCAATATCAAAAAGGTGTGAGTTGCAAAACCTTTTAATTGTTTCTAAATTTATCAGTTTTGAGTAATCATTTTCCATAATATTGTCTAATTATTTGTGCCTTTTATACTATATTAATGTGGTAAATTGTTTTTTTTTAATAAATCTCCCAATTACTCCCCCTCAATAAACCCCTTTATCACCTCCATCACTTCTTTTCTTGCTCTATCGAAATCATCATTTTCTATAGTTACGTCAAATTGTGGTGCGAAACTCATTTCGTATGTAGCTTTTGCCAATCTGTTATTGATAACTTCGGGTGTATCGGTTCCTCTTTTTTCCAATCGCTGACGCAACACTTCAACCGATGGCGGCATAATAAAGATGCTGAGAGCACGCTCTTTGTAGTATTTTTTTATATTTAATCCGCCAATACAATCCACATCGAAAACCACATTTTTGCCTTCGGCAAGTTTTTTATCCACTTCACTTTTTAGTGTTCCGTAGAAGTTGTCTTCATACACCTCTTCATATTCCAGAAAATCGTCATTCGCAATACGTTGGCGAAACTCATCGGGTGTAAGAAAATAGTACTCCACACCGTGCTGCTCTTCGCCCCGTGGTTGCCTGCTTGTCGCGGAAATCGAGAAATGCAGGTTCAGGTCTTGTTCGAGTAAATATCTGATAAGCGTTGACTTACCCGAACCGGATGGTGCCGAAAAGATAATTAATTTTGCCATAATATTTTGTGTTTAATTCAACTCTCACTATTCACAAACCACTATCAGCCAATCACATTAAAGTATATTCAAAATCTGCTCTTTTATCTGCTCTAACTCATCTTTCATTTGAACAACAATTCGTTGCATTTCGGAATGATTCGATTTTGAACCCAAAGTATTTATTTCACGTCCAATCTCTTGCGTGATAAAACCGAGCTTTTTGCCTTGCGAAATTTCGTCGTTCATTGTTTCGATAAAGTAGTCGAGATGATTTGTTAAGCGATTTTTCTCTTCGCTTACGTCCAATTTTTCGATATAATAAATCATCTCCTGCTCAAATCTGTTTTTGTCGTAATCGGTATTCTCCAAATTTGTCAAACCTTCTGTAATCTTACTTTTAACTCGTTCAAGGCGTTCCGCTTCATACGGCTCTATCTCTACTAAGAGTTGACGAATATTTTCGATTTTTTCAGTCAAAATATTTTTCAACATTGCACCTTCCTGCAAGCGAAACTCTATCAGTTCATTAATGGATTTGTCTATCGTTTTTTCTATCAAAGCCCACTCGTCTTCATCCAGCTCTTCAACTTCCTGTTTCATCACGTCGGGCAGTTGTAGTAGTGTGGAAAGCCAATCGTTAGGTTCAGAAACATCCATTTCAGCGACAAGTGGTTTTAGGTCTTGCAGATACTGTTTTAGAATATCGTGATTGATTTTCGTAGATACGTTTTTTGAAATCGTCTCCACGTTGATATTCAAATCAATTTTTCCACGATAAAGCTTGCCCATAATGGTGCTTCTGATTGAAATATCTTTCTCTTTGTAGATATAGGGCAAGCGTGTCGAAATATCGAGCTGTTTACTGTTTAACGATTTTATTTCGACTGTTATTTTTTTGTTGGGTAGTTCGGCTACAGATTTGCCGTATCCCGTCATCGATTGTATCATCTCTATGTTATTTTCTTACAAAGGTAATAAAAAAATGTTATCACACGCTTTTAAGTAGTTGCTAATTCAAAATTAGCTGCTACTTAGAAAAACAGAATGGCACGAGCGTAAGACTTAGTGACTTGGAGAGAGGGAGACTTTGTGAGTGGGAGAGTGGGAGAGTGGGAGAAATAGCACATTGCGGTTATAAAATCCGCATTGTGCGTAAAATTATGTGATATGGACAATGTAGATTTAAACCTGTCCCATTTGCGAACTTTCAGTTACCACGGGTTTTAACCCGTGGAATTGTAATAGCCGACAGAAAGGCTTTAGCCAAAATTTATATTGTATTAAACTTGGGCTAAAGCCCATTGGGCGGATGTTTATTTTATCCACGCCTTAAAAGGCGTGGTAATTAAACAATGTCATATTGAACGGAGTGAGATATCTAATTCATAAGCCTTTAGCTATTGCCTGTTTGCTGTATTATTATACCACGCGAAAGGATTCGCTCGGTAGCATAGGTGAAAAACTTAGCGAGCTTTGCGATACATCTTTGCGAACTTTGCGAGAAACAATTTACAGCAATCAACAATAATTAGACGCCATAATCGGGACACGATGCCTTTGGCTTCGTGATAATAAGTTTTAACGAAGGCACAACCATCGTCTCCTTTTCAAATACAAAAGTTATAGCAAATCCGAAATCGTAAATAGATGAAGATCTTGTGTCTTGGCTCTTGTGTTTAAAAAAAAATTAGACGCGGCATGCCACGTCTCTACATTCACCGACCAATAACGTTAATATACCGATATACCCCGCACCGCGAAACACGCACCACGTACCGCAATAGGTACATTAAAACATTATCACTTTCTGAACATCTTTTCCTTCAACAAAAATCGCTTTGTTCGGAACGGCAGGGCAAACATATTCGCAAGCACCGCAACCGATGCACATATCGGGATTGATTTCGGGTATTGATAATGAATTTTTATATGGCACTAAACGAATGGCTTTGGTCGGACAAACTTCGGTACATGCTCCGCATCTTCTTCCCTTGTAGTGAACGATACAATCTTGCAGAACAAAGTGAGCAACACCAATTTGTGTTTTCTGTTTCACTTCTTTTGAGATTGTTGTTAGCGCATCGGTCGGGCAAATATCGCTACAAACGGTACAATCGAAATCGCAAAAACCTTTGTCAAAACTTAGTGTTGGTTGCATCATTCCGCCAAATCCATATTCCATAAAAGCGGGTTTTATAATTTGTGTCGGACATTTGCTGACACAAAGATGACAAGAAATACACTTCTCGTTAAACTTATCAAAATTTACCGCTCCGGGAGGTGCTACGGGAAGTTTCGGTTTCTCACTTTTTGTTTTCGGCAGGCTTTTTTTTGCTAAAAGAGTACCTGTGGAAATTCCGGTTAAAAAAAGTGTGTTCAGAAAACGTCGTTTCGATAAATCTACATTAGATGTTTCGATTATAGAGGAATTATTAGATGAAATTATTGTTTGTTTCTTTTTAGAAAACCCTGATAATCGGTATTTTATAGCACTTCTGTTGCAAACTTCGAGGCAGTTGAAGCAGTTAACGCAGCGACTGTAATCTATTTCTCTGTTCTTTGTATCTATACAAGAAGCTTTGCACTTCATCGAACATAAGCCGCAAGAGTTGCATTTTTCTTGATCAAATTCAACTTTAAACAGCGAGAATTTACTTAAAAATCCCAATACAGTACCTACCGGACAAATCGTGTTGCAATAACTTCTGCCATTGCGCCAAGCCATTACAGCCACAACAATAAATGTTATAAGTGCTACAACCACAGACAATATTCCGAAAGAATAGACATTGATTTGCTTAAGCGAATAGTTGTTGAATGATGTTAAGATATTATCTAATAGGTTGTTGGCGTGAAGATATACGGGTCGGAAAAAGTGCGTGGCAATACGTCCGTATGCACCGTATGGGTCTAACAATCCCAATAAAAAGGTAAAACCGAACAGAAAAGCAATAACAGTTACGGCAAGAATCAGCCATCGGAGCAATCTCTTTTCTTTGCTGAATTTGTATCTTTTCTTTTTATTAAAACGTTTCGAAAACCATGCGATAATATCTTGTAAAATGCCCAAAGGACAAACCGATGAGCAGTAAACTCGTCCGAAAATTAGTGTAAGCAGAATTAATGCGCCTATTATTATCAGGTTAAGTGATAATAGTGCAGGAATAAACTGTATTTTAGTAACGAAACTCAGGCTTTCGGGTAGAAGTCCGGCAAAGTCGATAAAGTAAAATGTTATCAAAAGAAACAGGACAATTGATACTATTACACGTGTTTTCTTTAACATATTGAGCCTAAAAAATAAAATTTATGGTTGCAAATATATGTAATAAACTTTATTAAACGATAAAAATATCAAATCTTTTCCGTATGTTTGTAGTAGTAAAATAAGAAGTCGTATAAAACGTAGAGGCTGTATCAAAAGTAAAGCAAATCACTGAATTGTCATATTTTTTAGAACAAAGAGCAAAGAATAAAGATAAAAGACTTTTTTAGATGTACTCATTTGCCAAAGGCTAATAGCTAATAGCCAATCATATAGATTCTTCACTTCGTTCAGAATGACAAATACAATTGAGATTTAGGCTTTTGATACTGTTCCTACAAACACAAGATATTAAAGTGATAAAATCAAAAGGAAATAGACTATTAACTCTCTTTTTTGCAATCACAACTATTGTCCTTGCTTTTCTGTTGATTGTGGAAAAAGCAGGTGGTGGAAGCAATAAGAGTTACAATTCATCGACAGTGTTGAATAAGATTGTTCATATTCAGGAACTTGCGCTTGTGAAACATAACTATGTAGGTGTTATCGGATATAACGATTCAAAAAAAATAATGAATATGCCGATACCGTTTACCGAAAAATATTTCTTGCTGAAATACAACGGATATATTAAAGCAGGAGTGGATTTTGAGAAAATCAAGGTTGATGTAAACGAAAAGGATAAATCGGTGCATGTGGTGATGCTAAAAGCAAAAATACTGGATGTGGTTATTGATGAAAACTCGGTAAAGGTATATAACGAAAGCGACAATGCTTTTAATCCGATAAAAATTTCGGAGTATAACGATGCAATAAAGAGAGAAAAGAACATTATGCGCAAAGATGCCGTAAATAGTGGTATTCTGGAGGATGCAAACAGACAGGCAAAACTGGCTATTACGTCGCTGTTGCAGGAGATGGGATTTAAAGAGATAACAGTTACGGAAGAGATTATAGTTCCGCAACCTAACTAATAAAAAGTCAATATAATGAAATTTACTACCAAACTTTTTCTGACTTGGACAGCAATATTTCTCATTTTTTATATTGCCGTCATAAGTATTCTAAGTCTTTTTTGGGGAATTGAGATATCTTTATTAAAATTGGCGATAGTGTTTTTCATTGCCGGAGTCTTGCCGCCTGCTGTTATTACAATGTTCTTTTACAAGAGATTGGATTATATGGAGTCGGAAGATATAAATCCACCAAATTTCAAAGGTCAAAAAAAAGAGGAGTTTAAGTGCTCACTTCGTTCATCTAAAAATCATTTCGATGAAATAATACACCGAATAGATAAAACCTGGATAATATCTTTTACCGACAGAGAAAACAATGTGCTCAAATTCAGAACAGACGCACGTGTTCTGTCCTGGGGTATAGGTGGTTACGTGAAGTTAAACGAGGATGATAGTGTTACGGTAATCGTATATCCCATGCATGCCGATTCTCGTCGCGAAGAGAAATATCTCTATCAAACTTTACGATTGATGCGTGTAGTGCTTAATCCGCGCCGGATTGGCCTTCGCAGTAAAGAATAACTTTCTCGTCAATAAAATTCAGAAAGTCGTTGTGCTGACTCTTAGTTATCATTTTGGGATAGCTAAGGATTAGTAGCTCAATAGATTGCGCTTCAAGCCTGTAGGGTAAGTGCATAAATCGATATGGTGTCAATGTGAATCCGGCACGTTCGTAAAATTGCAACCGTCTTACCGACATTTCATTAGACAAGGGGTCAATTTCGAGGATAATCGTGTGTTCCGTATCGCGCAAATAGCTCAATAGTTGAGAGCCATAGCCTTGTCCCTGAAGTTCGGGATTTACTGCCAAATATTCCAGATAACGGTATGAGTCCCATTCCCAAAAAAACAGGATTCCGATAAGCGTATTACCTTCCCAAGCCGATAGGGGGAAAAACTGCGGATCGTTACAGGCGCGGATATGGTCACCGATTTTCCTTCTTTCGGCAATTGGAAAACTTTGCTCGTAAAGTTCCCAAACCTTTTCCCACCTTACTTTATCTGATTGACTTATTTGTAAAAATTCCATTTTCCAATATCTTTACTACAAAAATAAGAAAAAAAGATTAACTTTGAAAAATATAACAAAATATATCGCGGTATGATTAAAAGAGTAATAACAACCAATATTTTTATCTTGTTTTGTATGCTGACTTCATTGGCTGTAGCTCAGACAGATACAACGCTACTGAAAAAAATAGATAAATTGCAACAAGAGATTGATGATTACAAACATCGGTTTGATGTTTTGGAAAAACAGATTGATGACCTGATGTGGATTCGTCGTCTCGAAGATATTGCTCATATCGATAAAGTGCGTTTGACAAGCACTGCACGATGGAAACCGAAAGATAGTACTGATAGATTTTCGGCAAATAAATTACAGTTTTACACTTACGTTTTTATTCCGAAGGGTATTGATGTGAGTGAGAAATATCCGCTTATCGTCTTGCCGCATAGCGGAATACATGCAAACTTTTCTACCTATTACGCTCATATCGTTCGTGAACTTATTGCACAAGGATACGTGGTAGTTTCGGCAGAGTATCGCGGTAGCACAGGTTACGGAAAAACGACGTACGAGAATATCGATTATGGCGGACGAGAAAACGATGATGTGCTCGAAAGTCGCAACTATATGATTGAAAATTACGACTTTGTGGATGCATCGCGGGTTGGTGTGATAGGGTGGAGTCATGGCGGAATGATTGCATTGATGCAGATTTTGCAACATGGCGACAAATATCAGTGTGCTTTTGCAGGAGTTCCCGTTAGCGATTTGGAGAACAGATTGGCATCGCACGGAGAAGATTACGAAGCATATTTCACGGCATTGTATCATATCGGAGAGTCTATCGAAAACAATCCCGATGAATATGCACGTCGCTCGCCCACACATTATGCACAAAATCTCGATAAACCATTACTCATTTATACCAATACAAATGACAATGATGTTTATGTGGAGGAGGTAATCTTGATGATTGAGACTTTGAAAAAGCATGGCAAAGAGTTTGAGTATAAGGTGTTTCAAGATGCATCGGGTGGTCACGGTTTTGATAGAATCGATAGCAAAGAGGCGACCGATATCAGATATAATATTCATAAGTTTTTAGAGCGATATCTGAATCCGCCGAAACCGTTTCAATCGGAAAAAGAGATGCGAAAAGCAGCGTATGGATTTTAAAATTTGGTGTTGAAATGATTGTGGAGCTACAATAGCTTACAAAATAAATGCGTACATTTGCAGAAAAAATATTATTGATGTCGGAAATATCAATTACCGCGCCATTTATGGCGTGGTTGATAGGGAAACATTATATGGGCTTTAGCCCAAGTTTTATAAAAGTAAATTTTGGCTAAAGCCTTATAAACTTTGATTGTTAATCCACGGCTTAAAAGCCGTGGTAATTAATTGGGGTAAATAGTGCAAAATAGAATTAATAATTATGTCATCAAATATAGAAAACGAAATTATATATGCGCCTGCCGTTCTGGAGTTTGTAGCCACATCGGTAGAGTTTTGTAAATTGGTCGAGTCAGACGAACCGCTCGGTAGAGAGGAGTGGGTTGACAAAATGCTGAAAGTACTTCCAACGATGTATGTAAAAGCATCGCTTCTACCAGATACTATATTGTCGGATGAAGATTATTCGGCAACGTTTGTGAGCGAAACAGATTATGCTCATGTTGAGAAAAAAGTTATCGATATAATGGGAGAAGAAAACACATATCTCGATGTGTTTGTGGAAGATATGAAGTATAGCGACAGACCAATATCGGCATTTGTTTCTGAAAATATTGCAGATATATATCAGGATATTAGAAATTTTGTTTCCGTGTATCAATACAATTTGTCGGAGCAGATGAATGATGCAATATACTATTGTAAAGAGCATTTTTATCTCTATTGGGGACAAAAACTTGTGAATGTTTTAAGACCTTTACACGCCGTGTATATTGCGCATATAGAAAACAGGGATTTTACGGATAGCAGTTTAGATGAGGAGGGATTAGAGTGGGATTAACGATTGCAAAAGAGGTGGTTGCGGAACTTCCTATTGAAGCTTTTTCGGGGAAGATTGTAGTTATAGACAGAGAAAATGAGGTAAAAGGAGCTGTGAAAGAACTGATGAAGCACTCTCAACTCGGTTTCGATACGGAAACAAAACCCGCTTTCAAGCGTGGACAGGTCAATAAGGTGGCTTTACTGCAATTGTCAACACTGGATACTTGTTTTCTGTTTCGTTTGAATAAAATCGGTTATCCCGATGTATTGGACAAAATTATCTGTAATCCCAAAATTGTAAAAATTGGGTTGTCGCTTCGAGACGATTTCGCGGCAATCCGCAAACGTACGGATAAACAACCGAAAAACTTTATCGACCTTCAAACTTTTGTCGATAATTACGGTATTATCGACAACGGTTTGCAACGAATTTACGCTATTATTTTCGGGAAAAAAATATCAAAAAACCAACGACTTTCCAATTGGGAAGCCGAAACCTTATCGCCTGCTCAACAACAATATGCCGCCATAGATGCGTGGGCGTGCTTAAGAATATATCGCCAACTATTAGAACAAGATAAAAATGGAGAAGAGTAACACTATATATCTGTTGCCTAAAAAAGAGGAGTCGTTGCAACGATTTCACCCTTGGGTTTTTTCGGGAGCGATAGCTAAAAAACCGGAAAATTTGCAAGAGGGAGATGTTGTAAAAGTGTTTTCGAAAAAAGGCGAATTTTTAGCTGTCGGACACTATCAAATAGGGAGTATTGCTGTGCGAGTGCTCTCTTTTGATGATGAGCCGATTGATGAAAACTTTTATACCGACCGTATTTCTAAGGCATATAAAATGCGACAAGAGATTGGACTGGTAAGACCAGATAACAACTGTTTCCGATTGATTCACGGTGAAGGAGATAATCTGCCCGGGCTAATTATCGATATTTATGGCGATACTGCGGTAGTGCAGGCTCACTCTGTGGGAATGGATTGCGATAAGGATTTGATAACAAATGCCTTGCTTTCGGTGTTTGGTAAAGATAGATTGAAAAACATCTATTACAAATCGGAAGGAACGCTGCCATATAAAGCAGATATCAATCCGAGTGACGGTTATTTGGTTGGAGGCAAAACAGACAATTTTGTAGCGATAGAAAACGGAATTTTATTTAATATCGATTGGTTGAAAGGACAAAAAACAGGTTTTTTTATCGACCAACGTGAAAATCGCAGCTTGTTGGAGAAATATGCGCACAACCGCAATGTGTTGAATATGTTTTGTTATACGGGAGGATTTTCGGTTTACGCGCTGCGTGGTGGCGCAAAATTGGTTCATTCGGTTGATAGTTCATCCAAAGCAGTAATGCTGACCGATGAAAACATGAAGCTAAACTTTCCCGATGATACTCGTCACCAATCTTTTTCTGATGATGCGTTTAAGTATTTAAAGGATATGCCCAAAGACAGATACGACTTAATCGTGTTAGACCCGCCTGCTTTTGCAAAACACAGAGGAGCAATCAAAAATGCTTTGCAAGGATATAAACGTCTGAATATTGCCGCGCTGGAGAAAATTGCACCGGGTGGAATACTGTTTACATTCTCTTGTTCGCAGGCTATAAGCAAAGAGCAGTTCAGACTATCGGTCTTTATTGCTGCTGCTATCGCTCGAAGAAAAGTGAGAATTTTGCATCAACTTACACAACCTTCAGACCACCCGATAAATATTTATCATCCCGAAGGCGAATACCTGAAAGGATTGGTCCTTTATGTGGAATAACTTATAAATTGTAGCAAAATAGGGCTAATTTGTATAAAAATCGTTAAATCATCCTATAATTAGCTATAAAATGCTTTGTTCCTAAGAAAAAGCAGTATATTTGCAACGTGTTTTTCATGGTATTAGATTTAAGGTTAACAATGGAGAAAGGTTGTCGTGAGACAATCTTTCTTTTTTTATAGCTACTACTAGAAAAACACTCTTATAATTTCACGAATATTTTTTCCCAAATGCAATAATAATCTACATTATAATTGCTATATTTGTCTGTAATATTCTCCATAATGGCAATGTTTAGAACAAGTATAGAAATACCCAAATCCGATTTTCAGATAAATCATAACCAAACAATAATGCTTTTTGGTTCATGTTTTGCGGAAAATATCGGGCAAAAGTTGCTCGACAGCAAATTTAATGTCTCTGTAAATCCTTTCGGTATTCTATATAATCCGTTATCCATTTCAAAAGCTCTGTATAGATTGATAAACAATGAGGTATTTACCGAAAACGACCTTGTCGATTATAACGATGTTTACCAGAGTTTTATGCATCAGGGAAAATTTTCTAATCCCGACAAAGATAAGTGCCTTTCGGCAATATCAGAATCTTTTACCGAAGCGGCAGAGCTTATCAATCGAATGGATGTGATGCTTATTACTTTTGGCACAGCTCATATTTACAGATTGAAATCGACCGGTGAAGTTGTTGGAAATTGCCATAAATTTCCTGCAAATTATTTCGAAAGGGAGAGGTTGTCGGTAGAAAGCATCGTTTCTGAATGGAGCGAGTTAATAAAAGTGTTGCTTGCAATCAATCCGGAATTAAAAATTGTTTTCACGGTCAGTCCAAATCGATATTTGAAAGATGGAGCGCATCAGAGTCAAATCAGTAAAGCGACACTGCTGCTTGCCATAGAACAGCTGCAAGATAGTTTCAGCGAAAATGTGAACTATTTTCCCGCGTACGAAATTGTGTTAGATGAACTTCGCGACTATCGTTTCTATGCACGAGATATGATTCATCCGTCGGAAGTGGCGGTAGATTATATTTGGCAAAGATTTTCGGAAACATATTTTTCGGATGATACAGAAAAAATCATCAACGAGTGGAATCCGATACGGAAAGCCATCGGACACAGACCTTTGAGTGAAAACAAGGAGCATCACGAAAGTTTTTTGCGACAAACGCTGCAAAAAGTAGAACAAATGGCAGAGAAACACCCACAAATATCATTCGATAGAGAAAAAACATTGTTACAAGAAAAAATAAATATCTTACATTCATGAACTATTCTATATCAAAAATAGCTTCGATTTTAGACTTACAAACACCGGCAAACGGAAGTCTCGAAATCTCTGTTTTACTCACCGACAGCAGAAAGTTGAGCAATCCGAAAGAGACACTATTTTTTGCCATAAAAACCAAAAATACCGATGCACACAGATTTGTTGACGGATTGTACGATGCGGGAGTTAGAAACTTTGTTGTTACGGAACTAAATCCAAATTGGGAAAAATATAACGATGCCAATTTTCTTTTGGTGCCAAATTCGCTACATGCGTTGCAAAAGATAGCGGCATTTCACCGCAGTCGGTTCGATATTCCGGTAATCGGTATCACGGGTAGTAACGGCAAAACAATTGTGAAAGAGTGGCTATATCAGATATTGGAAAAAGATTATAATATTGTGAGGTCGCCACGTAGTTACAACTCGCAAATCGGAGTTCCGCTATCTGTGTGGGAAATTGAGGAGGATACGCAGTTGGCTATTTTTGAAGCGGGAATCTCTCAACCCGACGAAATGGAGATGCTGGAGCCGATAATAAAACCAACAATCGGAGTTTTTACCACTTTGGGAGAGGCGCATCAGGAAAATTTTACATCTCTGCAACAGAAAGCGATGGAAAAAATGGAACTGTTTGTCAATTCCGATATTTTTATTTTTCAAGAGGATGATGTAATTATCAATCGTTCGGTTGAGATGATGGTTTTGTCGCCAAAATCATTCTGTTGGTCACAAAAACATAACGATGCACATCTGTTCATCAGAAAAATAGAGAAACAGGAAAACAAAACCACTATACACTATTCGTTTCTGAATTTAAGTTATTCCACATCTATTCCATTTGTTGACGATGCGTCAATAGAAAATGCCATAAGCTGTTTGGCAGTCTTGATTTATCTGCATGTTGCACCCGATACAATTGCCGAGCGTATGATGAAACTCGAACCTGTGGCAATGCGTTTGGATGTAAGGCAAGGAAAAAACAACTGCACTATAATAAATGACACCTACAATTCGGATATTAACTCAATTATTATCGCGATCGATTTTCAGCAGCAGCGAAATCTGCAAAAAGGGTTCAAAAAGACATTAATCTTGTCCGATATTCTGCAAACGGGGATTTTGCCGAAATCGCTATACAAAAGAGTTGCCGAATTGATTAATCATAGCGGAATAGAGAAATTAATTGGTATCGGGAAAGATATTTCCAATAACGGTAATCTGTTTAATATTCCCGAAAAACATTTTTTCCATACTACCGATGATTTTATAGAATCGGAAATCTGGAAAAACTTCGAAAATGAACTTATCCTGCTAAAAGGAGCACGGAACTACAATTTCGAGAAAATCAGCTCACTATTGGAGTTGAGAGTTCACGAAACTGTGCTTGAGGTGGATTTGGATGCAATTGTTCACAATTTCAATTACTATAAATCTAAAATATCGCCGGAAACCAAGTTGGTCTGCATGGTAAAAGCTAACGGATACGGTACCGGAGCTGTAGAAATTGCCAAGACTTTGCAATATCACAGATGCGAATATTTTGCCGTAGCAGTAGCCGAAGAGGGTATCGAGTTGAGGCAGGAAGGAATTTCCACACCTGTTATTGTCCTAAATCCCGAAGTAAACGGTTTTGAGGAGCTTTTCTCGTGTGATTTGGAGCCAGCTATCTACAATTTTAGAATATTGAAGGCTTTTATTAGGGAGTCCGAAAGAAGAGGATTGACCAATTATCCTATTCATATAAAGATAGATACCGGAATGCACCGGTTGGGTTTCGTTCCTGAGCAGATTCCCGAATTGATACATCTGTTGAAATCGCAAAAAGGGTTACTTGTAAAATCTGTATATTCGCATTTAGCTGCGAGTGAGAGTTGGGTTTTCGACGAGTTCACAAATATGCAGATAGATATGATGAAAAGCATGCACCAAGAGATAGAAAAAGGTTTGGGCTACCCGATTTGGAAGCATATTCTCAACTCATCGGGGATTGAGCGATTTGTTGATAATCAGTGGGATATGGTTCGCTTGGGTATCGGATTATACGGAATAAGCGGATGCGGGCTTGCGGGACTTAAAAACGTGAGCACCTTAAAAACAACTATCTTGCAGATTAAAAATATTGCTGCAAACGAGACTATTGGTTACGGAAGAAAAGAGCTTGTGAAGCGTGATGCACGTATCGCCACAATCAGAATGGGATATGCCGATGGATTGGACAGACAATTCGGAAATAGAAAAGGGAAAGTGTTGATTAACGGTCAATTGGCACCTATCGTGGGTAGTGTTTGTATGGATTTATGCATGGTTGATGTAACCGATATTGAGGCTAACGAGGGTGATAGTGTTATCGTTTTTGGCGAAGGCTTATCTGTAATTGATTTGGCTGAAAGCATAGGAACTATTCCATACGAGATTTTGACATCTGTTTCATCGAGAGTGAAAAGAGTATATATAAAGGAGTAGTCGGAGTATCGATATAAAAAACATTGCTGTCCGATAAAAAACATTTCATCGTCTGAAAGGCGAGATTTCCATAACCGCATGCAATCCACTGAAAGTGGAGCAGCTTGCGGTGAGACGATCAACTCACCGACACTGCCTGAAAGGCAGTACTTTATAAAAGTCGGCTTAATGTTCAAAAGTAATGATGGAATCTTCTATAATTCCCATTATTACTA
>CAYFUW010000049.1:0-15807 GCA_964346495.1 uncultured Dysgonomonadaceae bacterium | reverse complement strand
CCTTTATATCAAGAAAGTAGCGAGACCGAGAATTGAACTCGGGAACTTCCCGATATTGCATCGGGACGCATTAAACATCAGAGCTATCTCGCCAAACTTCTATAAAAGGTTATTATTTGATTCATAATCAAAAAAGGTTGCTACCGAAATAACAACCTTTATATCAAGAAAGTAGCGAGACCGAGAATTGAACTCGGGACCTCATGATTATGAATCATGCGCTCTAACCATCTGAGCTATCTCGCCAAACTTTATCTAAGTCTCTGCTGGCTCGGGACCTTCCCGATGATATATCGGGACGCTCTATCCAACGTTTCTCGCCAACAAACTTATCTACAAAATCACCTCTCCGTAAATGAGTGCACAAAAGTATTACAATAATTTGAATAAAACAACTGTTTCAAGAGAAAAAATCGTTATGCAAGCTCATTTTTTTTGAAATAAAGTATCAAATTGAAGATTTATTTCGTGAGAGTGCTATTTGAGTAAGTCTTTTACAGTTCAAACTCTAAGCCCATTAAAGGAGCGTGCTGTTGTGCGCCATAAACGTCAGTTTCGCCAAGTGCACCCGATGAGATAGGACGTACTATAGTGGTTTTGATAGCTTTAGCCGGATCGAAATGCACAACGCCAATAATATCTGATTCGGAAATATTGTAGAGTTTCGCAAACATTTTAGGATTAAAAATACCTGCCGCTTTTACACGCTCGTACATTTCAAACTCTTTGAAAATAACGTCAAAGGTAAGTTCATATGGTCCCGAATTCTTGCTTCTAATTACTGATGCTAAATCTGTTAATTTGTATTTCATCTTTATAGTAAATTGAAAATCGTAAGTAAAATAAGTTTGTAAGATAGCAGGTGATTGCTACCCTACAAACTGTTTATCTGTTATAATTGGATATATTCTATCGGGAATAGTTCCACAGGATTATTAACTTTCATCAAGTGATACACGTTAAACTCGAACACTTCGCCCATTTTTGCATCTGACGGCGAGAACGGGAATGCCAGGTTACCTGCAGTAGCAATACGTCCTTCGTATCCGTAGTGTAACATAGTACTGCGTGCGAATCCGCAAATTGTGTTGGCATGTTCTTGCGTATCGGCAACTGCTTCTATGATGATAAGTAATTCATCGGCAGAGCTTCTTGATGTTTCGGGGAACATATTCATTACACCGTTTCTTCCATAAATCTTGAAATCGAGGAAGAAGTCACCAATTCCGTAATCTTTGAAGTTGTTCTCCACACGTTCTTTAACACTCTTAGCGATTTCATCAATTTTAGAAATCATAATCGGGTCTTTCACTCCGGTGCAAGAGATTGTTCTGTAACCTACACGACGAACACCTTCTAACTTAACAAAGTACTCTTCTGTAGGAACAAATACAGTACCCGAAACTTTAACTTTGTTATCGTCGATTTGTGTAAATGTACAATTGTGCAGATTTAACGCTCCACCGGGTCCGGGTAGAATATATGGATTGGTTTTTTCGTAAAGGGTGTGTGCTGCTACCGATAGTGTGGTACATTTGCGTAGCGGAGAAAGTGGTTCAAGAATGAAGCCATCTTCCTGCAAATATCCGAACATACAGTCGCTACCGCTTCCGGGAAGTGCTGCAATTGCGGCACACTCCAAAATTTTACCCATATGGATTGCCAAAGCTTTATCGAAACCATTTTTAATTGCAAGCGATGCAAATACCGACGGGTCATATGAACGACCTGCAAGAATTACTTGTGCACCTTCGTCCAGTGCTTTAATATATGGCTCCTCACCTATTTGTGCAACGATATGAACAGATTCGTCCACATCTTTTTCTGTTAACTCTTTAGCCGGGAAAAGTGGTGTAATATTTCCCTCTTTCAAGTTGGCTTTAACCAATTCTTTATCAAGTTCAGATTGGATTACTGCCATTTTGAAGTGAATATCCTTTTCTTTCGCTATCTCTTTTATAATATCAACAGTCAAAGCTACGTGTGGTCTTGCACCGCTACCGCCTGCTGTACCAATAATAACCGGAATACCTGCTTCGAGAGCCGCCGGAATCATTATTTCAAGGTCGCGTTTTACCGAGTTTCTATCTGTAAAAGATACTCCTGCACCCAAATAATAGGGTCCCGGGTCGGTAGAACCTGCATCTACTGCAATAACGTGCGGTTTGCGTTTCATACCTTCGACAAACGATTCCATTGGGAAACCGTAGCCGAGAATAGCTGTTGGGGATAGGACTCTTAATTCTTTCATTTTATTTATTGTTTGCTTAAAGTGAAATTCACTCAGCTTTGTTTATTAGTTATACTTAATATCTAAATCTGTAAAAACAGACCTCTCTTTATTTTGCACTTGAAATAGCTAATATTCTGCTCATTTCATTAAATACAATCATATATCCCTCGTCAACTCCCATACCCGGTTTTGCAAGACATTGTGCAGGAGATGTTGCCATAGCAATGTGTGCACAAATTTCTGCCGAGCGGCTGGTCTCGTTACAAGTTCCACCCAAGTAAGCTCCCATTTCGTGCTCTTTGCAATATAATACTGCTTCGATAGAGTTATTAATTCCACCCAAGTCCGGAGTTTTAATTTGAGCCATGTGACCTGCTTTTTCTGCTGAGAAATCGATTACGTCTTGAAGTGTGTTACACCACTCGTCAGCAACGATTTCGGCGTTAATATTATGCTCATCAATATATAATCTGATGTCGTGAAGCGCTTTTATTTGGTCTTCTTTGTTACCCATATCAACCGGACCTTCTACACGTAATTTGAACGGTTTTGCAAGTTCTGCCAATTCGCCGACATATTTTGCAACAGCTTCTGTATCATTATTGAAAACGATACCAAGTGTTCCATAAACATCAATGTGAATAATTGGTTCGTACGATTCGAATGGTTTTAATTTAAGTATTCTGTCTCGTAACCAAGTAATATAATCTTTAATTTTTTCACCTTTGAAACCTACTTTTGTCTCTACGTGATTGAAAAGAGCGTGTGGTAAAACATCTGCACCTTTCATAATCATTTTGTCTGCATTTAGATAACGGTCGTCACCCGATTGAGAGAAAATAGGGATAATAGTGTCTGAAATTTTAGTTCCGTACTCTTCAGCGATAACTTCAGCCATCAATTTGCCCTGGCTTTTTGCAACGGCATCCAAACAAGCTTGTGTAACTCCGTAACGAATAGCTGTATGATAAAGTTTCCCTGTTTCGGGATTGATACCTTTGTCAACTAAGTCTGCCATTTCGCGGAAAGTTGTAATATCTTTTCCTACGTACAGTGGAGCGATATGTTTTTCGATGATTGGAATAAAGTTTTCTGCCAAAAATAGCGGATCGCGTCCTCCTGCACCTGAATATTGTACCGCAGCACAATCGCCATGTGCCATACTTCCGTTCTCTAATACAAAGATAATTGAGATTGACTCTCCTGCCTGACGTACTGCTGTAAAACCAGGAGTTACAGGTGTACCTACATAAAATGCACCATCATTTTTAGCACCATCTTTAATAGCTTTTTGGTCGTCGAAGAAAAATCCGGTTCTTCCGGGTGCGCAGATTAATTTTGTTATTTTCATAATTTTAAAGCGATTAATCGCCGATATTTATAGTTAATTATTGAGTTATTTATTTTTGATTTTTAAAAAAAGCGATTTTGCAATCGCTTTTTTCCTTTTATTGTTTCGTTATTTTGGTCTTCCCACTAAAAATCCGTTGCCAATTGCGTACACGTCGTCAATAACCATTTGGAAACTAACAGGACGATTTTCAAATTTGGCACGCTCTTCTAATTTTTGTTTATGGAAATCTAGCAAATCCTGAGTTAGTGGCAGATTACCTGCATCAAGGAAACGTATTGCCCCTTTGTCGTCTCTTGCCGGCATTACTTTTCCTGCATTGTATCTGCTCGGTGCGAATGGAATATCGAGAACTCCCGCCTCAAAAGCAGCAACTGTACCAACAGCATAGTCACCGTTACCCAACTCTTCAACCTTATCTAAGATACATCTCATCTCTGCCATTATTATTTCACTCTCTGTAATTACAGCAGGTATTCCTCTTAAATCCTGGTCTCTAAGCATCGAAATAACTTGTTTTGTTGCTCTCAATCCGGCAGCGTTTGCCTCTTTTGTTGGAACTCCCATAGCTTCGTGTGGTGTTTTCACGATAACTTTTGTAGCTTTGGCTAATGCTGCAGCAGCTGCACCCCAAGAAATTACGCCGAAAGCTTTGGCTTCGTCTTGTGGGAAACCACCCATCCATTGGTGGAAAACAGTAGTAACACGCACATCGTTATATCCAAATTTATCGAGATATTCACGAGTCATGATATCTAGAGATTTGATTGCCGCAACGTCTTGAATCAGGTTACCACACTGTCCGTATCCTACAGTAATATCTTTAACACCCTGAGTAGCCGCAAGCAGAGCCTCAATTACAGCTACAGAGTTAGAAATACAAGCAGGAATAAGTGTTCCTGTAAGCGGACCAAACGGTTCTCTGTTGATAGAAACGCCAGCCTCTTCGTATAGACCAATTAAGCGGTCGGTATATTGCCAGTGAGCAATTGTTTTCTCAAGTGAGTGATCTTTAGAATATGGTATATTATATGAAATACCACCTCCCTCGTATGAAGTAAAACCTCCGGCAATACTAATCTCGGTTAGTAAGCGTGCATCGGGGGTCCCATGGCGAACTTGCACCGGATTTGTAAGTGCAGATGTTACCGTACGGCAAATATCTTTACCATAGTTCACAATCGGGAAACCGTTAAGCATAGAACGGCCTGACTCTTTACTTTTCTCGATTCCTGTTTCAGCCTCGTTATAACGGTTTAGTCGTGTATAACTGTCAACTGTTGTAGGCAACAAGTCGGCTTCCCCTTCAGTTTCTAGATATTGTAGCAGTTTGATGTGCTCTTGATAGATAGCTACACCTGCACGCGGTTGAATAAGCGTCTCATTGTTTTCTGCAGCTTTGGCAAGTTTTGCACCAAATCTTTTCTCCTCAGGAATTGATTTTTGATATTCTACAGCCTCATCAAAATCGATGTTTTTTCCTGTGGGCCAATGTTGAAGAATTTCTTTGCGTTCGGCAAAAAAAGCATCATTTGTAAGCTTTTCGTTTTTAATTTTCATACTCTTTTGGGACTTTATGTTTATTCTGTTTATTATTCTGTTTTATTTATTTCTCTATTGCTTTTATCTCTTTTTTCATTATTTCCAATGCCAAATCGGGATTTATTGCACTAAGCAAACCCATAGATGCAAAAATGTATTTTTTATCGAGCATATAACTTGGCGATTTTGGCTTCGCAAACATTGGATTAGATGTATTTGACGCAGCACCTTCCAACATATACTTAGCGTTCTTGCTGTTTATAATTACTCCGCCAATACCTATTACCGACGTAATATCGGACAGGTCTTTACCGGTAAGTGTAAAAATTTGCCCTAATGGTGTGTATGCTTCCTGATAAACGCCACTGTGTCTTTCAACGGCAATTCTGATAGCATTTCTGGCAAGTACTTCCTCTATTTTTTGCTCAACCGAATCTACATCTGCTAAAGTATCGGGACATTGTGTGCAACCTGCCACCCAATCTACTATCTGCTCTTTTTCTACACCAATCTCGTTTGCAATATTCTCTACATCCAATTCATCAAGTAGTGACGAAAGGCTGTAACGCATTCCCAAATCTCCTTCAACCGTACGTTTAGCGAAAGGTTCGGGAAGTCCTTTTATCATCACGTTTTCGATAGTTGGTTTTCCGTCCGTCATCGAATAGACATCGGTAGTAGCACCGCCAATATCTATCGCCAACAAATTGCCTACACCTTCTTGGCTTTTTGTACCTTTACTGTACAATTCGCACCCGTTTAGCACTGCCAATGGCGTCGGAATTATTTGGTAGCGACTCATTTTTTGGACATTACTCAACCCTTTAGCATCGATAATCTTACTGATAAACAACTCTTTTATCTTCTGTTTTGCCGGACCGATATTGAGTTTGTTGAACTCTGGCATCACGTTATCAGTAATAACATAATCTTTATCGGATGCCGAAAATATCTCTTCCAATTCGTAAGATGCACTTTTGTTACCCGCAACAATAACAGAGAAGCTGCGTTTGATATCGCAAAGTCGTTTGGCATTGGCAATAATTACGTCCTTATTTCCACCATCAGTTCCTCCGCAAAGCAAAACTAAGTCAGGATTTATTTCGTAAATCTCATCCTGCTCTTGCATCGATATTTCAAATGAATAGGTCTTTACCACCTTTGCACCTGCACTTGACGCTGCCATTTTTGCTGCTTTTGCAGTTAGTTCCGGCACAAGGCCAAGCGCAACCATTTTCAATCCTCCGGCAGCACTACTGCAACAAAGCAGTTCTTCGTATTCAAACTTACCTATTTTTGCCTCAAGTTTGGACATAGCATTATTGAATCCATCCATTACATTCGTTTCAATTGTGGTGAATGCGGCGGACGTACCCAAAATTGTGCTGTTTGCCGTATCTATGGCAGTAAGCTTTGTATAAGTAGAACCGAAATCGGCAGTAAGAATATTCATTTGTTAAGACCTTTGCTTTTGGCTTAGGACTAAAGTGTTAATACTGAACAATTATTGCTTGAGATAATTATTATTCTATTTCTAAAATCTCTTTAAGCTCGGAAATAGTTGTTTCGATATCTGTACCGGGAGGATAAACTCTGGTGAATCCCATTTGTTTAAAGCGTTTCTCAACGTCTTCAAAGTTTTGTTTACCAACTACCAGGTTACCACCTGCAAGTAAAGGAATATCTTTAAGTCCTGCTTCGTCACATTTTTCACGCAAACCATTACAGTCGATTTCACCATGACCGTATAGCGATGAAACAAGTATTGCATCGGCATTAGTCTCTAATGCAGCTGCGATATACTCTTCTTGCGAAACCATTACTCCAAGATTTACAACTTTAAAACCGGCTTGTTCTAAAGCGAATGCAATAATTTTATTACCAACAGCGTGTACATCGGCACCGATAACACCTGTTACAATTGTTTTTTTCTCCATAAAATGATTTGTCATAAATGTTACTGCAAAATTACTGACTTTAGTTGTAACAACAAAAAAATAATGACTAATTCTAAACAATTGTGTTGAAAAAAGTTATCTCTGTTTATTAACAGTCACTATTAATTTCCTTTACTTAATGTAAAAAATGCATATTTAATGCAAATATATGCAAAATTACAACATATTATACCTAATTCAAATAAAATAATTAGCTTGTGTGTAACTACTCATCTTGTTATAATTCCATTGATATATAGATTGTTTTTTGGGAAAGTATGGAATAAAATAATTTCAACAAGTACTGTTTTTCACAATAAGTTGTATCTTTGCGACTCGAAAATTTTAAAAGTTATGTACAGCATCCCTCTTCTACAGGTTTTTCATAATCTGGAACAGCTTGATAGTGTTAGAATTAATTTTAGTCAAGGCA
Organism: uncultured Dysgonomonadaceae bacterium; assembly: GCA_964346495.1. GTDB lineage: Bacteria > Bacteroidota > Bacteroidia > Bacteroidales > Dysgonomonadaceae > JBGZFC01. The sequence continues at coordinate 8,311 of CAYFUW010000049.1, read as the reverse complement.
CTGTAAATATAATGAATTTTGCCATTGCTTTCATCATGTTTGGTGTGGCATTGGGCATTAAACCAAAACATTTTGCCGATATAATCAAAAAGCCAAAATCGGTTATAGTCGGAGTAATTTCTCAATATTTTCTTTTGCCCGCTCTAACCTATCTGCTTGTTCTCATCTTAAAACCGAGTACAGCTGTAGCAATGGGTATGATTTTGGTTGCTGCATGTCCGGGCGGAAATGTTTCTAATATGATTTCAGCAATTTCAAAATCTAATGTAGCACTATCGGTAAGCCTTACCGCAACCACAACTATAATGAGTTTGATAATGACTCCTCTAAACTTCGCATTTTGGGGTGGCTTATATGCAAAACATTCACCTCTATTGGTTCCAATCACCATTGAAGCAATGGAAATGTTTCGCACTGTATTCATAATATTAGGTATTCCTGTAATTCTTGGGATGTTTGTTGGTGTTAAATTCCCTGATTTTGCAAAAAAAGTAGAAAAGCATGTACAGAGAGTTTCTATTCTCTTTTTTGTAGTATTTATTATTGGTGCTCTTGCAGGAAATTTTAGTCTGTTTTTAAAATATATCCACCTGATTTTCTTATTGGCACTACTTCATAACGGATTGGCATTTCTGGGCGGATACTTGCTTCCGAAAGCTTTAAAAGTAAATGAATTTGATAGCAGAACAATTTCAATTGAAACAGGAATTCAAAATTCGGGTTTAGGTCTAGCCCTTATCTTTAATCCTCGTATTTTTCCGGCTGATTTAGAGTTGGGCGGAATGGCTTTTATTGCTGCATGGTGGGGTATTTGGCATATTGTTGCAGGATTGGCTTTGGCTTTATATTGGCGAAAAAGACCTGTGATAAATTAGACACAAGAACCAAGAATCAAGAACAGAGACTTTTTGATGTTTTATGATTTTCCAAGGTAATAGCTATCTTTAAACTAGTTGCTACTTATCCATAAAATCGTGGATAATAACTCAATAGTCAAATGCTAACAGTTGAAAACTAAATTCTGAAGTACAACAATTACCAACAAACAAAACTTGTTTACTCGTTTACTATAAACTTGTCAACTAACTACAATCTCACCTTAATTTTCTTACCCTTCCCTTCATTCCAAAAAGCATCTAATGGTGCTACAACATAGGTATAGATAATGTTGCCACCTTCGTAAGGCAGAACGAAAAAGTTATCGGGTGTAACGGCTACAATGTTTTGAGCTTTGCTGATATCAACTTTTTCGCCTTTGCGAAAACGATAAATCACAAATCGTTGTGCCGATTCGGGATTATTTGGTTGTTTGGTGTGTTGCCAGGTAAGAAAGTGCATATCTGATGTGTATGCTTCTTTCAGCTTTTTCACCGATGCAGGCTTTCCCTTATGCATATGAGTATAAGGCGGTATCAACGACTTAGATTTGTGCAGATTGGTTTGCAGTAGTGAAAAGACATTGTCCGTATTTTCAACAATCTGATAACCGTACCAATAGCAGTTTCCGTGAACAAAACTCATTTGTCGCGATTGACGAATTTTAGTATCTAATTCGTTTTTATCCAAAGAGCGCTTAATGTCTTGACCGATATATAAAGGTTGTTGAAAATTGTTAGCATTCCACCAGGTTAGCAGAGTTGAATAATCGGCCGCCGAGTGTCCGATTTCCCAATAAAGTTGTGGCATATTGTAATCTATCCACCCTTTTTCCACCCACAGTTTAATATCGGCATACAAGTCGTCATAGTTTTGCAAACCGTTTGTATTGCTTCCGCTTGGGTCGTTTCTTTTGTTGCGATAAATCCCGAAAGGGCTAACACCAAAACGCACCCATGGTTTCACGCCGGCAATTGTGTGTTTTACCTGTTGAATAAGCAAATTCACATTGTTGCGTCTCCAATCGTCGCGTTGTGACGATGCAAAACCTTGCGAAGCTGCGTACATCGAGAAACTTCTATCGTCGGGGAACGGTGTTCCGGCAATGGGATAAGGATAGAAATAGTCGTCGATATGAATTGCATCAACATCGTACCGGGAAACGATATCTCTCACTACTTCACAAAAATAGGTTCTGTTTTCGGGCAAGCCGGGATCGAAAAAGAGTTGATTTCCATATTTGATAAAACGTTCGGGACTGCGTCTGTAGAGATGATTATCTGCTAATCGGCTACTTAAACTTGCCTGTGCACGATACGGATTTAGCCACGCATGAAGTTCCATTCCTCTGCTGTGACACTCTTCAATTAGCAATGCCAACGGGTCAAATGTCGGGTCATCGGGTGCTTTGCCTTGTACTCCCGTCATAAATCTCGACCATGGTTCAATATCAGATTGATAAAAAGCATCTGCTTCCGGACGAACTTGAAAAATAACTGCATTTATTCCCGCTTCATCCAATTTGCGAACCATCTCTTTCAGATAGTAACTCATGGCTGAACTATTCATTTTCGTATATCGTTCTTGCCAGGCTGTCTGTATCCATGCTCCTCTAAATTCGTGTTTAGGATTTGGATTGGCTACTTTTGTAAGAGTTGGTTTGGATGTAGCGCAGGAAGCCAGAAATGAAATCGACAATATGGCTAAAGCAAATCGAATATATTTTAGACTATTTTTCATAAGTTGGAAGTTTGTTTTGAATTTGAAAGTGTGTGGAATTTGCTGTTAGATATACAGTTACGACACTGTCGCCACTTTTCGAGTTGAATACTTCATAAATAATCGCTTTAACCAAACAGCGACCCAGGCTGCAGCTAACCTAACTCCTAAAACCCACCAGAAAGAGACGCCAAGCACCACAAAAATAAGATTATCTTCTATAATAGAGTGCGACATTGCAAGATGATAGTTGAGCAAATCGGCATCGTTTTTAGAAACTTTACCTTCGTTCATTTGGTCAATCATCATAGCACCACCGTAAGCAAGTCCTACAATATAACCAATTATCCAAAGAAAACCCACCGACGCAGGCAAACCGAAAAAGCTTAGTATCGGCTTAATTCCATTGGAGAGTTTCGGAATCAGATTATTCTGCTCCAAAAGTCGATACAATACATTCAATGACGTGATGATAGCAAAAATCAGCAATGCCATTTTAATAGAAGTTACCAACCAGGCTATCAATATTTCGCCTACGCTGGTTGCTGTTTCTGCGTCTGTTATAGTGAATACCGGCATTCCCATATCTTTCGGGAGTATGAGATTGAGCACCAAGCCGACAACGATACTTGTGAAAATTCGCAGGAAAAACATTTTCCAAAAAGATGTTCCTGTTTTCGCCTGAATAGCACTCTCAACAGGCAAATTGTGAGAAATCTGGCACATCAGGGCAAGAATTGTTAACTCGCGCAAAGTTATCGACATCGACATTATTATTGCCAGTGGGGCATATAACGGCAAGAATATGCTCGTTATAAAAACGATAGCGGTACTGCCCGGCAATCCCAAATACATGAAAAGCGGATCAAGAAATTGGGCTAAATACGCTAAAACTCCGAAATAATCCAAAAACCTTACCAATAGTGAGATTGGCAAGATTATTTTAAGCAACCACAAAGTGGTTCGCGATGTTTTTTTTAGAGTATAAAGTATAAAATACTTGACTTTATTCATCTTTTTCTAAAAACGTAATTATATCACTTAAAAGTAAAAACAGATAAGCACCATTATTTTCTAAACATCCTATCCATTGCACGCTTATCTTCTTTTTCTCTGAGTGACTGACGTTTGTCGTGCTGTTTTTTCCCTTTTGCTACAGCTATGTTTAATTTAGCCAAACCTTTCTCATTTATAAAAAGTTTGGTGGGAACAATTGTGAAACCTGTCTCTTTTGTAAGACGCGTAATCTTTCGCAACTCATTTTTAGTCAGCAACAATTTTCTATCGCGCCTTGCCTGGTGATTGTTATAAGTGCCGTAAAAGTATTCGGCAATATGCATATTTCGAACCCAAAGCTCACCCTTATTCAAATAACAATAAGTGTCAACCAAACTTGCTTTTCCTAAACGTATCGATTTAATCTCGGTTCCCGTGAGAACAATTCCCGCGGTAAATGTTTCGAGCAATTCATAATCGAACGTTGCACGTTTGTTTCTTATGTTAATAGGTACCGGTTTCATTTTATTATATTATTTTTTGCTATTAGCTATTGGCTTTGGGCTATTAGCAATGAGTAACGAACAATTTTCTTACCTGTATTTTCTGTCTTAGAGAATAGATTCTTCACTTCGTTCAAAATGACAAAAGAGCGCCAATCACAAGTCTAAAATTAAAAATCGCAAATATCAAAAAAGTCTTGCGTCTTGGTTCTTGCATCTTACGTCTAATATTGGCACATTGGCATATTTTCAGATTAGCACATTACAAGTCTCGCTCTCTCCCTCTCACGAAGTCTCACACTCTCCAAGTCTCCCGCTCAATACTTTCCAACATGTACTTTTTCCCACATAAGCTCATCGGTATTGTTTGGTGTTCTTTCTTTAACCTTTCTGCCAAAAGCTAAAACACACAACACCTCCAGTGGATTTGGGATATCCAAAATATCGCAAATATATTGTGAAGAAGTAATAGTTTCGGAATACATTCTTCCACGAACTTGCACCCAGCAACTTCCCAACCCGAACGCTTCCGCCTGCATCTGCATATTGATTGAAGCAATTGATGCATCTTCAATCCAAACATCACTTATTAGCGGATTTCCAATTACAACCACAGCCAAAGCTGCATCAGCTATAAAAGTTCCATTATTTGGTTTACATGCAGCAAGATTTTTAAGCATATCTTTGTTTTCGACCACAACAAATTCCCAAGAGCGAGCATTCTTCGATGTTGGCGACAAAAGTGCAGCTTCCATTATTCCCTGTGTCTCTTCGGGAGTTAGCAACTCTTCGGTAAATTTACGATAGCTTCTACGTTTAACAAGTAAATTGTGAAATTGTTTTTCCATATCTTTATTCAAAATTTTTACAGCCCACAAAAATAGCTATAAAAAAGGGAAATTCACAGTTTTAAAGCTTATAATTTCGGACTTGGGATTTCGGATTTGGGATTTTTTTGTCGGAAAACCGATGTTTCGAGGTACGGGGTGCGAGTTGCGCGTTGCGAGTTACGTGTTACGTGGTTCGTAGAATTGTAGAGACGTCATATTATGGCGTCTTTTTATTTGGCAATTTTTTCGTGTTTTGTGTAACGGGTGAACAGACATTCTTGTCTGTTTTAACACACCACGCGAAAGGATTCGCGCGGTAGCATTGTGGCTTCGTGATATGCACATTGCGGTTAGAATCCGCATTGTGCGTAAATAAATTACCAATTACCATTAAAAATTACTCATTTGTTGTCGGCATTGACAACTCGCTTACTTGTTTACTATTAAGTTGTTAACTTGTTTACTGAACAATATCACGGTCGCTGTACCTATGCCCACAATAATTAATTGTAGCTACAAATATAGTCGCCACGCTGTGGCTTATGATGCAATTATGCTGCAGAGCAGCGAAAATATTTGTAGTATTTAGAAATGCAGATAAATAGAGGTGCAGAGCACCGAAATATTCGTCGGAGGGATTTGCAATCCCGATATTTTTGATTTTTTTAAACCACATAGGTACATAGGAAAATATAGTTTATTGAAATGAAATAGCGAAATAAGTTTTACATAGAAAACATGCTTTACACATAGTAGATACGCTAATATGACTATTGTGCAAATATTGTATTTCTTTGCAGTTAAAACTATGTGTCTATGTGGTTAAAATTTGAGACGCCATAATATGACGTCTCTACGATTATTCGATGAAAAAAATTCCAAATCACTAATAATACACCACGTAACACGTAACACATAACTCGCAACCCGAAACACAAAAATAGTTTTAAAAATAACTTGCTGATTTAATTATTATTTACTACCTTTGCACCCGCTTTGCGCAATCTCTATCGAGTAAAAGTGTATCGATATATTGCGTTCAGATGAGTTAATTATTAACATAAAGCATTAAAATACAATGGATTTAATTAAAATTGCACAAGAATCTTTTGCTACGGAAAAGAAAGAATTTCCGAGATTCAAAAGTGGTGACACTATCACGGTTGCATACCGTATTGTGGAAGGAAACAAAGAGCGTATTCAGCAGTACAGAGGTGTGGTAATCCGCATTTCAGGTCATGGCGACAGCAAACGTTTTACCGTTCGCAAAATGTCTGACAATATCGGTGTAGAAAGAATTTTCCCGTTAAATTCGCCGTTCATCGAGAGCATTACTATGAATAGCCAAGGTAAAGTGCGTAGAGCTAAACTTTATTACATTCGCAAATTGCGTGGTAAAGCTGCACGTATCAGAAAGAAAATTGTTTAATGATTCTGCAATAAGAAATAGAAAACGCTTCGATATTATTCGGAGCGTTTTTTGTATATTTGCATAGGTTTATTTGCTTAAATATATGTTACACAAAACAGAAGGAATTGTTTTAAGCATCAGAAAGTATAGCGACAGATACTCTATCGTACAGATTCTCACGAGTAAATTTGGGCGTGTGGATTATCTTTTGCCAAAGACGCAAGGCAAGAGAAGCAAACTGAACAATATGCTATTTGTTCCGCTTTCAATTCTGAATTTAGAAGTGGAGCATTTACCCACAAGAGATATTCAACGACTAAAAGAGGCTGAAAGGAATGTATTGTTTTACGAAATAGGTTACAACCCTGTAAAAACATCGCTTACATTTTTCTTATCGGAATTTTTGTCGAAATTACTTTACGAAACCGATAATAACGAAGCTCTTTTTTTATTCTTAAAGAAATCGGTGTTGATTCTTGAGAATCTGGACAAAGGTGTTGCAAATTTTCATATAGCTTTTCTGCTGCAATTCACAAAATTTGTGGGCATTGAACCGAATATGGATAACTATGAAAAAGGGTGCGTTTTCGATTTACTGAATGGAAATTATATTGATAAAAACTCTACAAACAGAAACTGCCTGTCTGGGCAAGAGAGCAAATTTCTTTTGGTATTAAGCAAAATGAACTATAGAAATATGCATCTTTACAAGTTATCACGTAACGATCGGAACAATATTATAGATAAACTGCTTCTGTTTTACAGACTGCATCTGTCCGATTTCCACACACTAAAATCGCTGGATGTGTTGAGAGAGATATTTTGAAATAGCGGTTGGCTATTGGTATTTTATGGCAAACTATTAAACTCTTCGTAAAAATCGTAGAGACGCGGCATGCCACGTCTCTACAAGTAATATCATAAAACAAACGATTGCACAAAATTACCCACGTGCACCACGCAACTCGTAACTCGGAACCCGTAACTCGCAACACGAAACCAGCAACACATTTACTCACAAAACGCCTGAAAAACAATCACCTTCCCTTTTACATGGATAGCAAAACTTTCTCCTAACGACTCGTTGAGTGTTCCTTGCCACCAGTTTGTAAAAACACGGTTTTCGACAGCATATTTCAATCCGCTTGTGGTAATCGGCTCATTATTGAAAGAGAAAAAAGAGACCTGTTCGCCTGCGAAACTTTGGAATGTAGTTGTTGAATTAATCGGTGTAAGAATTCCGTAATCGGTTACCATTTTCACTTTTGCAATATCGATATACTCCGTCAGTAACGAGATATTTCCCAAACTGTGGTCTTCGCGTTTTCCCGTTGCGGCAACTATAATCAACTCAGTTTTTCCGTTCTCAACACAGAACTGTACAGATTTTGTTAAATCGTTGCTATCTTGCTCTCTGTTTGGGTGTAGAATATCTGCAAAACGAATCGCGTTCTCTTCAGAAATCGAGTCGCAATCTCCAACGATAGCATCAGGTGTGTAACCGCGGGCTATAAAATCGTTGGCTGCACCATCGCAACAAACAATATAAGATGCATTTTCTATTATGGATAACGGTAGATTGTGAGTTGGGAAATTTCCATTTGCCACAATTACCGCCGAATTATTGCTATTTATCATTATACTACTCTATGAATACAAATTTTATGCAAAGGAAAGCATAATTTTTTATCTGCTCAATAATTTACATAAACATTTTATTCCGACAAAAGTTGCAAATATTTTAATTTTGATTGGAAACAGAGCACATTGCGGTTACTAAAAACTTATAGTAAATAAAAAGGGATATAAGGGCAATGCGGTACAAACCGCAATGCCTTATCACTAAAAAATGAAACCCATCCGTTTCAATCAACGCATGGGTTTCCGATTTTAAAACACAATTATTATTATTTATTATGGCATCACTAGTGTCCCATTAAAATTGGGACGTTTTAAAAATTAAATAAACTTGGCCC
>CAYFUW010000048.1:0-15955 GCA_964346495.1 uncultured Dysgonomonadaceae bacterium | reverse complement strand
AAACGCCGAGGAAGGTAAGAAGAATTACCAACAAAATAGCTTTGTTTTTCAACATAGCAAATGGAGACGTGCTCTTTGTAAGTTTTTCACCCGGAACAGATGGTAACATAAAGATAGAAAGCAAAGCAATAAGAACTACTAAAAGTCCTAAAACAATAAATTCGATACGCCAACCAAATTTTTCACCGATAGAAGTCATTAAAGGCATTCCAAGACTTATACCCAATGTATTACCTGCCATAATTACCGCCACAGCTTTTCCCTGCTGATTTGGTTCAACCAATCTCATACCGTATGCTGCAATCATGGGCCACATAACACCCGCACTAATACCTCCTAAGAAACGCAATGCGAGAATCAAATAATAATTGTGTACCAACCCTGAAGCAATGTTACAAATTGCAAAGCCCAGCAATAAAATCAATAACAAATTCTTCCGATTAAATTGTACTGTTGCCGAAATTAGCGGAATACCAAAAATTGCTGATGCGATGGCATAATACCCAACCAATGAACCACCTTGTACCTCGTTAATACCTAAGTCTGCCATAATTTGCGGTAAAACTCCCGAAGGCATTAACTCTGACAAAATTCCCACAAAAGTAACAGATGACATCAAAATCATCAGTACCCACGGGAATACTCCTGTAGATTTTCTTTCTTTTATCATATGCTAATTATTTAAAACATTATTTGGCCATAAAATTACTATTTTTATGTTTTTATAGCAATTTTTTAGTGTTAAATTTTTTACTAATTTTACTTGATGGTTAATTAGAAACCAGATGTAGTATTTTAAAGTTAAAATTATATTCAAAAGCATATAAAAATAGGGAAACAGATGATTTTATATGTAAAAAGGTATAGTTAATCAATACTATCCTCATTTTCATACATAAAACGAAGTTTTTTAATTCGCTCTTTTATCAGTTGACTTTTTTCAGTTGAGACGACATCTGCATTATATCTATCTTTTATCTTATCAAACTTAAAAATAAGATTCTTTTTATATTTTTCATCGTATTCAAAAACCTCTAATCCGGATTTTATTTGATATTCTTCTCGTAATAACTTTAAGGTAGTAATGAAACTTTCAATATCGATTAAATCATAATGGTATTCAACTTTTCGTTCACCCAATATTTCAACTCCTGAGTCTCCGTTAGAATCCCAATATAGTAGATCATTAAGCATATCTATAGCATCTCTCCATTCATTATATGATTTTCTACCTCTAAAATACAATGCCACCAGCTTTCCAATGCCATATGCAAAACCTTCGTTTTTTAGTTCTTTTTCTAATTCATCGAAATGGAATGGTGCATATTCATCTAATAAATATTCAAATGTCTCATTTTCATCATAAACCCCAAAATGTTTTATTATCAAACCTTCAAAACGTAAAACTTTCCTATAATGATACTTTCCATCGATAACTTTATGAAGCAAGAAATTATTGGATGCATAATAGTTGAATTGATAAAAAACAAATTCAAGATTACGATATTTGTTTACATCAATATCAATACTTATTTTATCACTTTTTTCTTGAACTAAGTGGTCAGTAGGACAATGCAAGTCCCATTTAATATCATCCAAATAGTCGATAAAATACGAGTTATCTATATCTTTTGCAACTTCATCAAATCTTTTTTTAGGTGCACCAAATTCTTTAAATAATGAGTTTTCAGTTTCTTCAAAACTTCCCGTTTCATCACGAAACTTATCCAAGTGAGAACCATTATCACTCAAATAAACAACCCTATTACCACCCAAAGCTGTAACAACCAGATAGAAGTATTTCCTCCATTCATTGATTACCAAGTGGTAATTTTCCCAAGGCTTATCTGTAAACCACTGCCAATACCTATAATGTGGATCAAAAAAACAAATACGGTGTCTGTATAAGATTAAATACAATCCATAAGGACCATTAAAATCAATAGATAACTCATAATATTTACTTCTTGAACGTTCTGTGTATCGATATGTCCAATCCCTTTTTGTGTTAACAGTTCTTATAGAATATGGCGACCACGCTGAGTTCAATCTGGATAACCTTAAAAAGTTGCTATTAGGAAACTCTATCAAGTTTAATTTTTCGCAAACTTCCTTAGCTATATTTTCTAATTGTCGATGCTTTGTCTTTATTGAATGATTTCCGACGGTATATAAGTCTGTTCCCATAATTTCACATTTCTAATACCCGGGAACTGGCTCAAAGCCGGTTCCCGAGTAAGCATTATTACTTTCCTATACAAAACTTACTAAAGATATTACCAAGCACCTCATCTGTAGATATTTGTCCAGTAATTTCGCCTAAATAGAACATGCATTCGCGAATATCTTGCGAAACGAAATCGCTAGTGATTCCCATATCCATTCCATCTTTTACCCGGCGAATCGCTTCCAGTGCTTTTACCAATGCTTCGTAATGGCGCAGATTGGTAACAATAACATCACTCTCGCCAATGCTCGGAATTTCAGCAACTTTTAGCAAAACTTCAACAAGTTTGTTTGTGTTTTGATGTTTTTTTGCCGAGATATATAGCCTTTCAGCTTTTACTTCCGAAAGAAGTTTTGATTTTTCAGCTAACTGTTCGTATGTGAACAAATCGGCTTTATTAAATAGTAGAATTACCTGTTTTTCATCGAGTTTAGGAACGATGGATTGAGCCAATGCTTCAATCTCTTTGTCGGAAGTGGTCAAATCAATCATCCACAACACGATACTCGCCTGCTCTATTTTCTGAAATGTACGCTCAATTCCCAACGACTCAATTGTATCCGTCGTGTGTCTGATTCCGGCAGTATCGATAAAACGGAAGGTTACTCCGCCAATATTTACGGTATCTTCAATCACATCGCGGGTTGTTCCGTGAATATCGGAAACGATAGCTTTCTCTTCGTTCAGAAGCAAGTTGAGTAAAGTCGATTTTCCGGCATTGGTCTCCCCGATAATCGCAACGGGAATACCGTGTTTTATGGCATTTCCCAATTGAAATGAATCTGCCAGCTTGCTAATTTCAAATTCTATATTTTCGGTCAACTCATACAAATGCTCACGATTGGCAAACTCTACATCCTCCTCCGAAAAATCGAGTTCCAACTCAATCAACGATACAAATTGTAACAGTTTATCACGCAATTGAGCCAATTTGTGAGCAAAACCGCCACGCATCTGATTCATCGCTACCCGATGCGATGCTCGCGACGTAGATGCAATTAAATCGGCTACCGCCTCAGCTTGACTTAAATCGAATTTGCCGTTTTTAAAAGCACGACGAGTAAACTCGCCGGCTTGTGCCAATCTTGCACCTTCGGCAAGTAACAACTCTACAATTTTCTGTTGAATATAGACAGAGCCGTGACACGAAATCTCTACCGTCTCTTCGCCAGTGAAAGAGTGCGGTGCATGAAAAACGGTTACAACCACTTCGTCCAACACCTCATTTTCCCGAATAATTTTACCAAAAGTGGCACTATTCGGTTTTAAATCGACTAACTTCTTTCCAGAAAGCGATTGAAAAACTCTGTCTGTTAAAGCAATACTCCCCTCTCCCGATAATCGGACAACGGCAATTGCACCCATTCCGGGTGCGGTGGAGATTGCTGTAATAATATTTGACATATAAGTTGCAATTTATAACACAAAACTAAATAATCCTTTACTTTCCATAACCTTCCCATCCTTTTGCTTCATATATGCTTCTATCACAAGTTGCAGATCCAGGGTTATCAAAAAAACTTATATAACCATTCTCTGTGATTGGTAAACTCTCGAATAAAGAATTTAATGCTTCTGTTGACAGATTATTATATGAACACACAAGACTAACCAATTCAGTATTACTACTAATATCTAAACTGGTTAAATCATTTGATCCACAAGCAAGGAATGTTAAAGCCCTATTTTTACTGACATCCAAAACTTTCAAATAGTTCAAATTACAATATAAATGTGTTAGATTAGTAAAATATTCAATTCCTTTTAATGATTTTATGCCCTCTGATTCCAAGTCTATTTTATCAACCAAGCTTGCTTCAAACATAGAAACTATACCATCACGGTTTGCATCAAAACATTTATAACAATACTTCTTAAAATTATAATCATCCATTGCTGAACACACATCAAAGTTATCATCTACATCTATTTCTTTTTCTTTTTCACAACTCAATAATAGAGTTGAGAAAAACATCACTAATAAAAATAATCTTTTCATTCTTGTATAAATTTTATTCCGTTACCGAATTGTTAGTAATTGATTTTTTTAATAAAGTATAGTCGATTTGTCTTAAAACTACAAGTTATTACACAAAACTACGTAACTATTTAACAACCAACATTTTTCCACCCTTTTGCCTCATATATACTCCTATCACAAGTTGCAGATCCAGGATTATTAAAGAACAATATTCTTCCATTTTCATTATATGGCAAGCTCTCAAATAAAGAATTTAACGCTTCTGCGGACATGTTATTATTATTACAATCAAGATAGGTTAATGCTGTGTTTTTACTGACATCCAAACTTGTTAAAGTATTACTACCACAATAAAGATGGGTTAATGCTGTGTTTTGGCTGACATCTAAACTAGTCAAAACATTACTACCACAAGAAAGACGGGTTAATGCTGTGTTATTGCTAACATCCAAACTAGTCAAAGAATTTGAAAAACAATCAAGATCAATTAATGCTGTGTTTTTGCTGACATCCAAATTAGTCAAATTATTAGCATTACAATAAAGATGGGTTAATTCTAAGCTTTTGCCGACATCTAAACTAGTCAAAGCATTAGCAAAACAAAAAAGATGGGTTAATGCTGCGTTTTGGCTGACATCTAAATAAACCAAATTATCATAATTATAAGTACATTCTAGAACGGTTAATGCACTGTTTTTACTTACATCTAAATATTTCAACCTATTATTAAAACATTTCAAATAAGTTATGGCTTTAAAATATTCGATACCTTTTAATGATTTAATATCCATACTATTTACATTAATCTCGGTTGCCAATTTTGCCTCTGACATTGATACTTTTTTGTCTTTGTCCACATCAAAATTATCATAACAATACCTCATAAAATTTAAGTCTTCCATTACAGAACAGACATCATCAACATAAGGTAATGAAGTATCATCTTCTATTTCTTTTTTTCACAACTCAAAAATAATATTGAGAACATTGCCATTAATAAAAATATTTTTTTCATATCTGTAAAATTTTATTCCGTTGCCGGATTATTAGTAATTGATTAATTAAATGCAAATGTAGAGAAATTTTGTGTAAAAACCCCCTTAATCCCCTGAAGGGGAATATAATATATCTTTTTTATTCATAGTTTAATCTTTTATATTACAAAATCAGCATTATCACTCATCTTTCATTATTGTATATCCCAATCTCCCCTTTAGGGGATTAAGGGGTGGTATTTTCAATTCTAAGTTTTACCTTATCGGTAATTATCTCTAACACTTTTTCTGTCTCTTGAAAAACCTCCCGATTTGTAAATCTAAGGACCTCTAATCCCAATCGACTCAGTTCTGAATCTCTACATATATCGTACTCATATTGTTTTGGTAATCTGTGATACCCACCATCTATTTCTACAACCAATTTTGCTTTATGACAATAAAAATCTGCCACAAAATAAAGGACAGGATGTTGTCGCTTAAAGCGAACATTTAGAATTTGATTTCCTTTCAAATAATTCCACAAATACTGCTCCGCTTCTGTTTGATTATTTCTTAACTTTTTCGCGAATTCAAACAAAATCGGTGCAGCACCATAAAACATATTTTTATAATCATCACTCATCCCATATTATTGTATGCCCCAATCTCCCCTTCAGGGGATTAAGGGGTGTTTAATATCTAAAACTACTTCCTCCCAAAAACTCCCTCAACAACGATGTTGGCGGAAGTTCACGGTCGGTAATATAGTTAAAGTATTTCAGAAATTTGAGTAAACGATAAGCTTCGGAATATTCGGGAACGGTGCGCGGAACTCGCATAAGAATCGGTTCGGCATGACGACGAAGAGCCGCTAACTCGTAAATCATTGCCGAGTTGAACATCACATCTGCATTCTCCTGATAAGGGAATATCCATTTGTCTTCTCCACGGCGTACGCTCTCCCATCGGGAAATGGTATCCTGAGCCGAATAGCCACGATAACGATAATCACGAACAATTCTGCGCAACAATCTGTTATCTGATGCAGGAATCCAGTTGTGATTATCTAACGATATGGATGTAAGTGCCGAAACATAGACCATAAATTTCTTATCACGAGGAACATGCTTTGTCAATTCAGGATTTAGAGCATGAATACCCTCTACAATCAGCACGCTGTTTTTCTCCATTTTGAGAAAATTCTTTTTATATTCGCGTTTTCCTTTCACAAAGTTATACGTTGGTAACTCTATTTCATCCCCCTGCAACAGCGCGACTAAATGTTGGTCAAACAATTCCAAATCTAACGCGTAAAGCGACTCGTAATCTCTTTCTCCATTCTCATCGATTGGTGTTTTATCTCTTTCTACAAAATAATCGTCGAGTGAAATTCCCACAGGCTTTAATGAATTCACAATCAGCTGAATCTCAAGGCGTTTGCGGAATGTGGTTTTACCTGATGATGATGGACCCGAAATAACTACAATTCTTACACCTTCATCAAACTTTCGTGTAATCTTTTCTGCAATATTTCCAATCTGTTTCGATTGATATGCCTCGGCTACCTGAATTACTTCGTGAATACGATCTTCACGCTTGGCTCTGTTCAAATCGCTCACATTATCCAGTTTACTAATTTTTAGGAAACGCAACTGCTCACGATACACCTCCAACAACATATCCTGACGCACAAAAGGTTCTAATTCCACGGGATGCTCCCGATTTGGAACACGAAGCAAAAAACCACCGTTTAAGGGTTGTATATCAAATATTGTAATATATCCCGATGAAGGCGTTAAACTTCCGTAGTAGTAATCGATATAGTTATCCAACTTTGAATATCGTGCGTACAGAAAATCGGACGTTTCCAATAACAACGCCTTGTCTTCCATTCCACGCTCGCGAAACAGTTTCACTACCTTCTCCGTCTCTTCTTCTACCTGTACAAAAGGGATATCGGCATCAACAATTTCACGCATCCGGTTTTTTATAGCATTCAATTCGGTTTCGCCAACCTCTACACCGCCGTTTATTTCAAAATAATAGCCTTTCGACACAGCATGTTCCAGATAAATTTTAGTATTTGGGAACACATCATCCACCGCTTTTGCCAAAATAAAACAGAGCGAACGCACATATGTGCGCATTGCGGAATTATTACTAATATCCACAAACTCCACCCTTTTCGGATTGTAAACCCGGTAAGAGAGCGACTCTGTTCTGTTATTCACTTTAGCGTTAGCAATCAGATAGGGCATTTTTACTTCAAAAACATCAATTATCTGTTCCAATGATGAGCCAATTGGCACCTCTTTTTCCTCATTTGTGTTTAAACAATGAATTTTTACGGTTTCAAGCATTTATATTTTTGTTTAAAATTATTTTTACAACTCTTTATTACTTCTTATATTTGTCTGCTAAAATACACAATTTAATTGAATATGTAATAGTGATAATTTCACTTTTTAAAGTTCATTTTAGTATAAAGAATGTTTATATGCTAATTTGAACAAAGCTTAACGAACACTTAATTATAATAACAGAATGAACGACTGGAAAAAACGACTGAATATTGTTTACTCTACCAATCCCGATTATCACTATCAGGAAGAGGAAGATGACACACAACAAGAGACTTTACCCAAAGAGAAACAAACGCTTCGCATCTCTCTCGACAAGCGAAACAGAAAAGGTAAAGCAGTTACACTTGTTACAGGATTTGTAGGCACAAACGATGATTTGGAAACACTTGGGAAACTACTGAAAACCAAATGCGGTGTAGGTGGTTCTGCGAAAGATGGAGAGATAATTGTGCAGGGCGACCACAGACAAAAAGTTTTAGATATTCTTCAAAAAGAGGGCTATGCAAAATCAAGAATTATCTGACCGTGAATTTGTACACGTTATAAAAGCATCCGCAGGTTCGGGCAAAACACACCGATTAACAGGCGAATACTTACGACTATTGTATTCAAAACCGAATAACTATCGGCATATTCTCGCCGTAACTTTCACAAACAAAGCTACGGAAGAGATGAAAAGCCGTATTGTGCAAGAACTATTTAATTTGATGCATGGCAACGACTCTGATTATCTGGAACAACTTTCTGAAGAGTTCAGGATGAATGAGAAAGAGATTCGTGCGCAGGCAAGAGAAATTCTCGAAAGTATTTTGCACGACTACTCTTCGTTTTCCATAAGTACAATTGACCGTTTTTTCCAACAAACAATGCGTGCTTTTACACGTGAAATAGGTATAACAGGCGGCTACAATGTGGAGGTTGATGACACAGCCTACCTTCCCGAAGTTGTTGATACTCTGATTTATGAACTGGATGACCCTAAAAACAGCGATTTAGCAAAATGGATTTTAGATTTTATGAGTAGTAAAATCCAAAACAACCAAAGTTGGTCTATAAGAAACGACATATTAGGTCTCGGAAAGGAAATTTTTAAAGAAAAATACAAATCGCTATCTCTTACCGATAAAGAAAAAATACGAGACAAAAAGCATCTGACAGAGTATAGAAAAACATTACAAAATGTTATAAAAGAGTTTGAAGATACTTTACGCGAAATCGGAAATAAAGGTGTAGAAATTATGAATAAACATGGTCTTGTTTACTCCGATTTTAAAGGTGGTAAAACACAGTCTAAGTTTAGATTTTTCGTAAAGTGGGCAAATGGAGAAACAATTGACGATGATTTAACTTCAGATTTTGAAAACTTATCTGACAATATAGACAGTTGGTCAACAAACACCACAAAAAAACTAGTTAAGGTAACCATTCAAGATGCTTACAATGATGGACTTAACAATGTAGTAAAAGAAACTGCAAAGCATTTTAAAAGCTATATTAACTATAACTCTGCAAAAAATATTCTAACCTATTTCTATACATTAGGAATTCTCAACGATATTCAGCAACGGCTGCAGCAGATTCAACAAGAGCAAAATATTCTCTTTCTTTCTGACACAAACGAGTTGCTAAATAAAATCATTGCAGATAGCGACTTGCCATTTATCTACGAAAAAACAGGTACTCGTTATAACAATTACATGATTGACGAGTTTCAGGATACATCGGCAATGCAGTGGAAAAATTTCCGTCCGCTTATTCGTGAAAGTCGCGATAACAACAACTTAAACCTTGTAGTTGGTGACGTGAAGCAGAGTATTTACCGATGGCGAAATTCCGATTGGCGACTGCTTGAAGATGAAATATGGAACGATTTGGGAAGAGAAAACATCATTCCGCACATTCTCGAAACCAACTGGCGAAGTGATGCAAATGTTATTCTGTTCAACAACACAATTTTCTCGGTATCATCACAATTGTTGCAAACTGAATACAATCAATCGCTCAACTCAATTCCCGACGGAGAGTTCAAAGAAAATATCTCTAAAAAGATAACTGATGTTTATGCTCAGGTTCAACAATTTGTGCCAAAGAAAAAAGCTGATAGCTGTGGTAAAGTTGATATAACTTTTTTAGATAACAACGATAAGGAAAACGACTGGAAATCGCAAGCATTAGCCGCACTTCCACACAAAATAGAAGAGTTGCAAAGAGAAGGATTCAGCCTAAAAGATATTGCTATATTGGTCAGATATAACAATGAAGCAGTAGAAATTGCCGAATATCTGCTAGCATATCAGGAAGAACATCCAGACTCAAAATATAAATACGATATTATTTCGAATGAAGCTTTGGTTATTGCCAATGCACAAAGCATAAAAGCGATTATCGCGATACTGCGTTGGAGTAAAAATAAAAACGACCGCACGCTTAAAACAAAGGCTATTTACGAGTTTTACAGATTTCAGTCCGATATTACTCCCGATGAAGCACTCAAATCGTTTTTAAATGGAGAGCCAGAACCTAAGTTTCCAAACGGCACGGAAGAGCATTTGCTCGAAATACTTCGATTACCTCTTTACGAACTTGTAGAGTCGTTTTTTGCTTTATCTAAAGATAAAATCAATAATAAAGAGAATGCTTACGTACAGGCTTTTTTAGATATAGTACT
Source organism: uncultured Dysgonomonadaceae bacterium (assembly GCA_964346495.1). Classification (GTDB taxonomy): domain Bacteria; phylum Bacteroidota; class Bacteroidia; order Bacteroidales; family Dysgonomonadaceae; genus JBGZFC01. Next base: position 5,739 of record CAYFUW010000048.1, on the reverse strand, counting down.
TAGTTTCAGTGCACAAAAAACATCCAATATTGCTGACTTCCTAGACTGGTGGGATGAAAAAGGGTACAAGAAAACTATGTTTTTGCCTGATGACCAAGATGCTATACGCATTTTAACCATTCACAAATCGAAAGGGTTGGGATTTGGTGTCGTAATTATGCCGTTTGCCGAGTGGAGTATCGACCACGGCTCAAGTAACAACATTCTTTGGTGTCGTCCTAACATCGCTCCATTCAACGACTTATCGATCGTTCCAATAAGATATAAAGCAGATTTGGTTGACACCATTTTTTGGAAAGATTATTTAGAAGAGAAACTTTTCACATATATCGACAATCTGAATTTGCTATACGTTGCATTTACACGTGCAAAACATCAAATTTCAGTTTTCACTCTAAAACCGAATAAGAAAACTCAGACCTTAGTAAATATTTCAGATTTGTTGTGGATGAGTATTTCACGCTCGAAACAGATTATCGGCGATGCCGACGAAAATCAAATAGACTTGGAAGATTATCTGCAGGTAGAAGAAAAAGAGGCATTTTTCTCTATTGGACAGACAGATAATATCGACAAAAAAGGAAAAGAATCTGCCGAAAATGAGTTTACAAACAAAAAGTGGCAATCAATTCCGTTCGATAATCGTTTGAAACTGAGGTTTAAATCGATAGGTTATTTTAAAGAGAGCGGCAAACGAAATTACGGAACATTGATGCACGAGTTAATTAGTCAGGTTGAAACATTTGCAGATATCGAAAACGCAGTAAACAGCAAAGTTATTTCGGGCGAACTTTCCGAATCTGACCGCCAGCAAACAATTGATGAATTAAAACAATCGCTAACTTTAAATGACGAGATAAAGAGCTGGTATTCCGGCAAATACACCATACTTAATGAGGTTGTGATTTTGCATCCGAAATATAGTTTTAGTCGTCCCGACAGGGTAATGATTGGCGATAACGAAGTGATTGTTGTTGATTACAAATTTGGTGAATTGCAGGAAGAGAAGTACAAAAGACAGGTATCACGCTATATGCAACATATCAAAGAGATGGGATATGAAAATGTTTCAGGATATCTGTTTTATGTGAAGCTTGGTTTGTTGATTGAGATATAAATTGCTATTGGCTGTTAGCTGTTGGCTATTAGCTTTTTCGATGGGCTGATAATACCACGCGAAAGGATTCGCGCGGCAGCGGATGGTAAATGCTCTTTTAGCGAGATTTGCGAGAAAAAAATTAGTTTGTAGTATATAGTATGGAGTGGGTAGTAAGTAGTAGTTGCGTGGTACGTGGTGCGTGTTGCGTGGTGGGACACGATGCCTTTGGCTTCGTGAAAAGTACATTGCGGTTACAATCCGCATTGTACATAATGATATAACACAATTGACAATTTTGATAGTCCCTTAACAAGATATGCACTTTATGCGATAACGGGTGAATGGGAGACGATGGCTGTGCCTTCGTTATAAAAGAGACAAGACAAAAGAGACAAGACGAAAGAGTCAAGACACAAGACCCGTCAGAACGATTTGCAATCCCGACTTCCAAAAGGTTTACTCGTTTACTATTAGCTTGTTTACAAAAAAATCAAAACGGATAAAACAACGGCAACAAAAACACCATAACAACCAAGTATATCAGTTGCAAAGGAAGTCCCAATCGCACATAATCCATATATTCATATTGTCCTGTTGATGCGACAATTGCATTTGGTGGCGTTGCATACGGACTTGACAGACACATCACTCCTGCTGTGGCAACTGCCAAAACAAACGGATATGGGCTTACACCCATTGTTAATGCAGTTTGCAAAGCAATAGGTGCAAAAATAATTACCGTTGCCGTGTTACTCACAAACATAGTAAACAGCGCAGTTATAAAGTATAATGCAGCCATTACGAAATGCGGTCCCAATCCACCCAAAAGATCGGCAAGTCCTTTCGAAATCATCTCTGAAGCTCCGGTTTTATGCATGGCGGTAGCCATTGGCAACATTGCAGCGAAGAAGATTACATTTTGCCAGCGAATACTTTGATATGCAGTCTCAACATTTCGAAAACATCCGGTAATAATCATCAAAACAGCAGCAGCCAAAATAGAAATCACAGGCTGTAAAACCTTAAAAGTGATACACGAAATCATTGCAAGAAGTATAAAACCTGCTATTCCGGCTTTGTGTTCCAGGATTACTTTATTCGCCTCTTGAATCGGTTGACCCACGATTACCAAATCAGGCTCCTCTACTCCCAATTCTGCAATATTTGCCCATGAACCCTGTATCAATAGAGCATCTCCTGCAAGTATTTTTTCGTTCTGTATCTGATTGACCAAGTACTCGTTTTTCCTTCTTATTCCCAAAATATTTATAAAATATCGCTTGCGAAAAGCGGTCTCTTTTACCTGTTTGTTTATCAATCTCGAACTCGACAAAACCACCGCTTCGGCTACACCTATTTCGTCAAACTTCATAACACTTTTAAACTCCGGCTTGGCATCCGATTCAGTTTCCGAAGCATCCATAAAGCTGAGATTATTATCTTGAGCAAATACTTTGGCATCGTCATATGTGCCTTCAATATAGATAATATCGTCGGGATAAAGAATAGTGTCGCCATCGGCAAAATATTGTGCTTCCGATTTAAAGAATTTACCACTCGTATTTGCCATACTACGTATCTCTACAATAGTTACATTGTACTTTTGGGTAATATTTAGCTCTTTCAGTTTTGTATGCAGTATTGGTGACTCTTTGGGAAGTTTTAAGCGGAACAAACTCTCTGCCAACTGATACTCTTTCACCAACTCGAATGGCGATTTTGTTACTTCAATATCACCCTTTTTTTTATCGTTCTTCTCCAATATGGGCGATCTGTACCATAGATATATAATCCCTAAAACGAGCAAAACCACACCAATCGGGAATACGGTAAAAAATCCCAACCCTTCAAACCCGTTTGATGTTAATGTATCGTTTGCAATCAAGTTAGGCGGTGCACCAATCAACGTGAACATACCGCCCATGCTCGCGGCGTAAGCCATCGGCATCAACAAGCGACGAATATCCATATTCGATTCGCGTGTCATGCTTACCACGATAGGCAACAGCAAAGCAACTGTACCATAATTGCTCATGAACGAGCTGAAAAAAGCCGAAACAAGAAGGGTTAACAAAAACAGTTTAAGATGATTATCTCCGGCAAGTTGCAAAAGATAGGTGCTCAATTTTTTAGCCAAACCTGTTTGGTTAATTGCTCCCGACACGATAAAAAGTCCGGCAAGCATAAGCACAATCGGGTTTGAAAAACCGGCAATTGCCTCTGCAGGTGTAAGTATGCCGATTATTGCCAAAGAAATTAGCGACAAAAGTGTTACCACATCTGCCCTAAACTTTCCCCAAGCCAAAAAGACTCCGGTTATTACCAATATAATCAGCGTTATAACCATTTTTATTTAGTTTGTAGTTAGCTTAAGTTAAGTAGCTGTTACTTATTAACTCCAAAATCGTAACTCTAAAATCGTAAATCGTAAATATTTTTAATTGTTTCCCCCAAACTCCATCAAATATGCTTTTATAAAATCGTCTAAATCGCCATCCATAACTCCGCCCACATCTGAAGTTTGATAGTTGGTGCGATGGTCTTTCACTCTGCGGTCGTCAAACACATAACTGCGAATTTGCGACCCCCACTCTATCTTTTTCTTTCCTGCCTCGATTTCGGCTTGTGCTGCACGACGTTTCTCGAGTTCTTTTTCATAAAGTTGCGATTTCAACAGACGCATCGCATTCTCCCTATTTCCCATTTGCGAACGGCTCTCGGTGTTTTCTATCACAATCTCCTCAGTTTCTCCGGTATCGGCATCTTGGTAGATGTAATGCAAACGAACTCCAGTCTCTACCTTATTCACATTTTGGCCTCCGGCACCTGACGAACGAAAAGTATCCCACGATAAATTAGCCGGATTTATCTCTATCTCAATACTTTCATCTACTAAAGGAACAACAAAAACCGATGCAAACGATGTCATCCGTTTTCCCTGTGCATTATATGGCGAAACACGCACCAAACGATGTACACCGTTTTCACTCTTAAGAAATCCGTAAGCCAGCTCACCTTCAACTTGTAACGTAGCGGTCTTAATACCTGCATCGTCACCATCTTGCCAGTTTGTAACGGTTGTTTTATAGTTTTTGCTTTCGCACCAGCGTTGATACATTCTGAACAGCATCGAAGCCCAATCCTGGCTTTCGGTTCCTCCCGCTCCGGCGTTTATTTTCAAAACTGCACCTAATTTGTCTTCTTCACGACGAAGCATATTTTTCAACTCCAAATCTTCTATCAGTTTGAGAGCTTTTTCGTAAGCTGCATCAACATCATCTTCCGACACAATTTCATCTTTTACAAAATCGAATGCCAGTTGTAACTCATCGGCTGCTGATTTTACTGTATTGTACGAGTTTATCCAACTTTTCATCTCGCCGATTACCTTCATCTGTGCCTCTGCACTTTTGGGATCGTCCCAAAAATCGGGCGACTGCGTTTTCAACTCCTCTTCACTCAATTGAATAATTTTGGCATCAATGTCAAAGATACCCCCTCAGCGCCTCTTCGCGCTCTAAAACGTCTTTTAGTTGTTCGACAGTTATCATAAATGTTTATTAAGTTTTTAGGTTACAAAAATAGATAAAAGATAAATAAGGAACAAACGGTAAAGCACATTGCGGGTATAAAAACCTCATTGTGCATATGGAAATTTAAAAAATTATCTGACTTCGATATTTGGAACTTGATAAGATGTGCGTCCTTTATAATAGTAAACTACTTGATTATTGAGATAACAACAGATATTTGTTTCATACATTCTCTTTTTTATAGTTGCGTACTGTTCGGATGTGCAATTGATAACGTCAGGTATTACATCTGAAATAATAACCGCGTTTTCCAGTTTTTCAATTCCGATAGCATTGAAATTATATATTTGCTCAGAATCTTCTATTTTTAAAATCAAACCCGGAAGTCCGTAGAATTTATACGGTCCGTCTTGGATAGGTATCTCCAATGTAAACCATGCAACGTATTTTCGTCCGGCAAACGTGCAAGTAGCCTTCCAGCATTCATAACCCAAAATCTCCTGTACATCATCACACATTTCCCATTCTTGAGCCGAAATATCTTCTATTAATTGATAAATAGGCTCATCAAAAATAGTGGTGTCATCATAGTCTCTCGTTACAATCTCTTCTTTACTCCTATTTTTGGTAATTTCGGCATTATTGCGCTTCATCGTAAGTTCCGAATAGTTTTGTTCATCTTGATTCAATTCAATAAACTTATCAAATTCAACCATTCTGAATCCATGAATATTATTACAGTTTTCGATGAATTTTTTCGACATCTGACTAAATTTTGTATCTCTACTCCAATCATAAAACGTTGAGTGATTTTTACCTGCAACCAATGCCATTGTATCAGTTTGTTGTAAAGTATTATCTCCATCTATCACAGGATATGAATATTGATACAACACCTTTATATCGGCAGGTTCTACAATTTTTTTATCAAACTCATCATAACGAGCAAATCCACCAAATTTTACAATGTCTTTCTTACTGTTTTGAGAGAAAGAGTAAGGTGTTAATAATAAACACACGGTTAGTAGTATAATTGGTTTCACTTTGTAAAAATATAAATTATTAGAATGTCTGTTTTTTTACACATCATAAAATCTTAAACCTCAC
>CAYFUW010000047.1:0-16132 GCA_964346495.1 uncultured Dysgonomonadaceae bacterium | reverse complement strand
CTAAATATCAAATGTTTCAAAGAATAATTTTGGATTTTAATGGGACAGCAATGACTAAATATGATAGAATCAACAAACCTTCAAGGTGAAGCAACTCACATCTTTTTAATTGCAGATTTACTTAATGTAACAGACAAACAAAAGATGAAACAATACATGATTTTGATGTATCGTTTTGCATCTATTATAGCAAAAGCTGACGGCTCAATATCTGACACAGAACAAAAATGGCTAAAAGAGTTATTAAAATTAAGCGAGTTAGATAAAGATTCCCAAGAGAAAGAAGAGTTAAACAAAAATGATGATTCATATAAAATTGAAGATAATGAAGAAGCATTGACAAAACATAAAAGTAAAGCAACCGAACGAATTTATCCTTCACTGAAATCAAACGCGCAAGAAGAGTTAATGGCATTGATTGGACTAACATCTGTAAAAGAAGAGATTAATACATTGACCAACTTCATCAAAATTCAGCAGCAAAGAGAAGCAAAAGGATTAAAGACATCTCAACTTTCGTACCACTGTGTTTTTACAGGAAATCCGGGAACAGGCAAGACTACTGTTGCTCGTATCATTGCTGAAATTTACAAAGAGTTGGGAGTATTACAAAAAGGGCATTTAGTAGAAACAGACCGCTCCGGATTAGTAGCTGAGTATGTTGGACAAACTGCTGTAAAAACAAACAAAATTATCGATTCCGCTTTAGATGGAGTGCTTTTTATTGACGAAGCATATTCACTTTATAGCAGCAGCGATAATGATTATGGCAAAGAAGCTATTGCAACTCTGCTTAAAAGAATGGAAGATGACAGAGATTGGCATAGCGATATATATAAGCAAAAAAGATTGTTACTATTTTATCTTCCTTTTCAAAATTGGCTGATAAATAGAGCTGATTTAATTGTTGGTACAACTCCGGTATATATTGAAGAGTCACCCTTCCTGAGACGTGTCCAGGATAAAACTACATACTTGCCTATTGGCATCAATTCAATTACTCCAAATCAGGACACTGTAATAGGAATTAAGAACAAATATTCAGATAAAAAAATAATTTTCTCGGTTGGCAGATTAGTTGAATACAAGGGATACAAATATCTTGTAGATGCAGCCAAATATTTAAGCGATGACTACGTTATTCTTATAGCAGGGGATGGACCTTTAAAAGAAGATTTGCAAAACAGAATTGCTGAAAACAACCTGAGCGATAAAGTAAAACTTCTTGGATTTGTATCAAACGAAGATAAATATGCATATTTTGGTGCAAGCGAACTGTTCTGTTTAAGTTCGATACAAAAAAGCGAAGCGTTCGCAATAGTACAAATAGAAGCTATGTCTTGCGGAAAGCCGATTGTAGCCACAAATATTTTGGGTTCAGGTGTACCATGGGTAAACAAACATGGTGAGTCAGGTTTAAATGTTGAGACTAAAAATAGTGAAGAGCTATCAAATGCTATAAAAAATATTTGTGAAGACAAACAATTGTATGAAAAACTTTGTTTACAAGCTAAAGAGAGATACGAAACTCTATTCACTAAGTCAACAATGATAGATAACTGTTTATCAATATATACAAAATTATTTACAAAAACAATTACCAAGCCAAATGAACAACAATATGAAACGCAAATTAAACCGATTGTTGAAAAGGCTATTTGATGTCGTAGCAGCTCTTTTGGGTTTAGTCATTTTTGCACCTATTATAATTGTAATTTGGATTTTAATAAAAATGGAAGATGGGCATTCACCCATTTTCAAACAAGAGCGCATCGGTTATAAAGGGAAACCTTTTATCATTTATAAGTTCAGGAGTATGCGTATAGATGCCGAAAAAGACAATATACCGCAATTGGCACAAGGTGAAGACAGTCGCCTGACAAAAATAGGCAGTTTTATACGCAGACACCATTTAGACGAATTCCCACAGCTGTGGAACGTTCTAAAGGGCGACATGTCTTTTGTAGGCCCCAGACCTGAACGTAAGTTCTTTATCGATGAAATTATAAAATTAAATCCTGATTATGTGCTTTTGTACCAAATCAGACCGGGGCTATTTTCAGAGGCAACTCTATACAATGGATATACCGACACAATAGAGAAAATGTTGTTACGTCTGGAAATGGATTTGAAGTATCTTGAAAAAATGTCAATATGGTTGGACTTCAAAATTATTTTCTTGACAACATTCTACATCATTAGCGGAAAGAAGTTTTAAAATAAATATATAAAAATACTACAAACAACAAGAGTATGAAAACCAAGTTTCTACCTATTATAGCGATTGCAGTTTTAGTGGTATCTTGTAAACCAATACAGAGACTAAATTATCTGCAAGATATGACTCCTGGTATGGAGTACATTATTCAACACACACGAGACTGTTATTAACAAGGGCGACCGTATAGACATAACAGTTAGCAGTAGTAGCCCTGAATTAGCAGTACCGTTCAACACACAGCATGGTAGATGTTATCCTCTTTGTTGCGCTCTCTTTCTTTGCATCTACAACCTTTGCATAGATTTGTGTTGTGCGCACGTTGGTATGACCAAGCATTTTGCTTACTGTATAGATGTCCGTACCGCCCGCCAGCTGGAGCGTAGCATACGAATGGCGGAAGCAATGGAATGAGATATGCTTCTTTATTCCTGCTGCTTCAACCCATCTTTTGATAGGACGGTTTATCCAAGATGGGGCTGGCAGTCCAGCAAACACAAGCAAGTCTCCGTCCTGTCGTTCTCCGCAAAGTTGAAAGGCTTGCTCTGATATTGGCATATACTCAACACCTTTTGTTTTTTGTTGAGTAAAATTCAAACGATAATTACCATTGAACATTTCCACCTCCGACCATTTCAATTTCTGAATATCACAATGACGAATGCCTGTGAGGGCAGAGAATAAGGTAGCACGTTTCAGTAATGGATCACATGGCGTTTGTGCTAAACGGTTCAGTTCTTCAATAGTCAAATATTCTCTACGGCTTTCCTGCTTCTGTATGCCTTTTACCTTTGCTGATATGTCTATGGTGAGATACCCATCAATGAAAGCTTGTTTTAGTCCTGCTTTGAATATGGCAAAGTAAGTGGAAGCCGTATTTTGTGAAATGGTTCCCGACTTGTTGCCACCTTGTGGGGCTGTTATCAAGAAACGACGGAACGATTCCACTAGTTTCATATCAATGTCGGCAAACAGAATGCTGTCGCCTTTAGCAAATATCTTCAATAATTCTCCGACACGCTTCCAGTTGACAATAATAGAATCCGAGCTGTTGGCATGACGAGTGTCGGCTACATGAGCAAAGTATTCAATAAAGTTGCATTGCGAACGCTCCAATTGTTCTGCTTGCTCTGCCTCGTCTGCCGAATACAGTGAAGCGTTATCATATTCCTTTTGTCGCATACTCCTTACCTTGTCGGCATAGATACACGCTTCTTGGTCGAGTTGCGACTTGCATACTATTATACCATTCAAATCACGCTTGGGTTTATAAGTTGTTTTGCCATCGGCACCTGTTCGGGCATTGCGTGATTTGTCGAATACAGGAGTAGTTATCGTGCGGTTCAGATACTCACGCAGTCGTTGTGGCTTGTCCTTGCCAGGTTGGAATACAGGATAAGCCTCGATGTATAGATACCATTCATCATGATATTCCGACTTGCGGAGTTTCACCGTCACTCGCGTATGGGCTAATGCTTTCTTCATTGTTTTGCTCCTTTATATAGGTTGTCGATTTCTTTCTTGGGTACATACACATAGTTTCCTATCTGTCGTGTCGGTATGGAGTAATTTCGGATATGCGCATACACCGTACTGTCATTGACCTTATACTTCTTGCTTATCTCACCAATCGTATAACAGTCCTTTGGTTCAAGACTATAAAGTTTCTTCACAGTCTTTGGCTTGTCCGTAGCCTTTGGACGAAGAGGATAGAGTTTCATAAGTTCATCTTTGCTCACTCTAATTTGGTTCGTTCCAAGATTGATGTGAGATATAGCCCCTTTGCGTATGAGTCGATAAAGCGTGAAGCGACTGATGCCGAATAAAGCATATGCCTCCGTCACCTTGACGTAATCCTGCTCCTTAGGAATCTTCTTGACCACTTTGTCAAGAAGTTTGTTTCTCTCTTCCTCATCGTGCCTACGTTTCCAAGCAATCTTAGAACACTTTGGCGAGCAGTACCACGACTCTATAGTCTTAGCCATAAACTCCTCACCGCAGACTTGACATTTGCGTATTATTTGAAATTTTGATGCTGCCATATTTATTACCTTTTCTATATAATAACGTAGAAAGAGTGTTTTTGTTGCACATTATCTACTATTTTGTTGCGTTACAAATATGGTACAAATATACAATAAAATAACGAGAAACAAACAAAGTTATCTGAAAGTATTAAAAACGAAAATAGGGCGCAACTCATTGAGTTACACCCTATTTAACTATTTATTGTTATAGATGTTTATCTATACTTACTTGACCTCTTCAAAATCCACATCTGTTACATCGCCTTCCTGGTTATTGCCCGACTGTTGTTGAGCGTTTGGGTCTTGTCCCGGTTGTGCTCCTGCCTGAGCATTTGCAGCGTTGTACATATCTTGTGATGCAGCCTGGAAAGCAGTGTTAACCTCTTCTATTGCAGAGTCGATACCAGCAAGGTCGCCTGCTTTGTGAGCCGTTTTCAGTTTTTCGAGAGCCGCTTCGATAGGTGCTTTTTTGTCAGCAGGAATCTTATCGCCAAACTCTTTCAACTGTTTTTCGGTTTGGAAAATAGTTGAGTCGGCTAAGTTCATCTTATCTACACGCTCTTTTTCGATTTTGTCTGCTTCGGCATTTGCTGCAGCTTCCTCTTTCATACGTTTGATTTCATCATCGCTCAATCCTGAAGATGCTTCAATACGAATCTTTTGCTCTTTGCCTGTAGCTTTATCTTTTGCAGAAACGTTCAGAATACCGTTCGCATCGATATCGAAAGTTACTTCAATTTGTGGAACACCTCTTGGTGCAGGTGGAATTCCGTCAAGGTTGAACACGCCAATCTGTTTGTTGTGTGCAGCCATTGGACGCTCACCTTGCAATACGTTAATCTGTACCGAAGGTTGATTATCGCTCGCTGTAGAGAATATTTCCGACTTCTTTGTAGGAATGGTTGTGTTGGCATCGATAAGTTTTGTCATCACACCACCCATTGTTTCAATACCTAATGAAAGCGGAGTAACGTCAAGCAACAACACGTCTTTCACCTCTCCTGTAAGGACCGCACCTTGAATTGCAGCACCGATAGCTACCACTTCGTCAGGGTTAACTCCTTTATTGGGAGCTTTTCCGAAAAGTTTTTCTACCATTGCCTGAACAGCGGGAACACGAGTTGAACCTCCAACAAGAATTACCTCATCTATATCGGAATTGGTCAATCCTGCATCTTTCATTGCTGTTTGACACGGTGCAATACATTTTTGCAACAAATCGTCAATCAATTGTTCAAATTTTGCACGGGTAAGAGTTTTCACCAGGTGTTTTGGAATTCCGTTTACCGGCATAATGTACGGCAAGTTGATTTCGGTTGTAGTCGCACTCGAAAGTTCAATTTTTGCTTTCTCTGCAGCCTCTTTTAAGCGTTGCAGAGCCATCGGGTCTTGACGCAAATCAATACCTTCGTCTTTCATAAACTCTTCTGCCAGCCAATCGATAATTTTGTGGTCGAAGTCGTCACCACCCAGGTGAGTATCACCGTTTGTTGATTTCACTTCGAAAACGCCGTCACCTAATTCAAGAATAGAGATATCGAATGTTCCTCCACCAAGGTCGAAAACAGCGATTTTCATATCCTGATGTTTCTTATCCAAACCGTATGCCAACGATGCAGCAGTAGGCTCGTTTACGATACGTCTGACCGTAAGTCCTGCAATTTCTCCGGCTTCTTTAGTTGCCTGACGTTGCGCATCGCTAAAATAAGCAGGTACGGTAATTACCGCTTCCGAAACAGTCTGTCCGAGATAGTCTTCGGCAGTTTGTTTCATCTTCTGCAAAATAATTGCCGAAATTTCTTGCGGCGTATATAGTTGTCCGTTAATATTTACACGCGGCGTATTATTGTCACCTTTTACTACTTCATATGGCACTCGTCCGGTCTCTTTTTGTACCTGGTCGTATGTTTCACCCATAAAAGTTTTAATGGAGTAAACGGTATTTTTCGGATTGGTGATAGCCTGACGTTTTGCAGGGTCTCCCACTCTTCTTTCACCGTTATCCATAAATGCAACTACCGATGGAGTAGTACGCTTACCTTCATTATTAGGAATTACAACAGGCTCATTACCTTCCATTACAGAAACGCACGAGTTAGTAGTACCTAAGTCAATTCCAATTATTTTTCCCATAGTTTTTTCTATATTTATTTGTTATTTGTTTAATGATCATTTTCTGATTAATATTTAATTTCACTTATATACTTCAAATGTTGTGCCAAAAAAACCAATTTTGCCAATGCTGACATAATGACTGTTTTTTTTCACAATCTATAGCTATAATTTAAAAGAAAATAACTATCTTTGAAGAACTGAACAATTTGAATCATTTAGATTTTTATAAAACTAAAACAACCTCTTATTTAATAATATATAGTTATGCTTACAAAACAAGACTTAGAATTATTGCAAGAAAAACAGATTCCTCAGGCAGAAATTGAGAATCAGTTAAATTCCTTTAGAACAGGATTTCCTTTTTTGAATATTGTTTCCGCGGCATCATCCGAAAAGGGAATAATGATTATTTCGGAAGAAGATAAAGAGAAATTTATCTCGGCTTGGGAAAACTATTTGAATTCCGACAAAGTTGTATCGAAGTTTGTTCCAGCATCGGGGGCAGCAAGTCGTATGTTTAAAGATTTGTACTCGTTTTTAGAAGCAGATTACGAAGTTCCGACTACCGATTTCGAAAAGAAATTTTTCGATAATATTCGCAAATTTGCCTTTTTCGATAAACTCAATACAACTTGCAAAAATAAATATGATAAAGATATAGATGAGCTTTATGCTACAAACAGATATAAAGATGTTATTAACGCTCTGTTGGGTATAAAAGGAATGGAATATGGCAATTTGCCTAAAGGTTTGTTGCTATTCCACGCGTATGACGAAGGAAACCGTACGCCTGTAGGCGAACATCTGTCGGAAGGTGTTTTGTATGCTAAAAATAAGAAAACCAACAATGTAAAAATTCATTTCACGGTTTCGCCTGAGCATAAATCTCTGTTTGAAGCACTTGTTGCGGCTCGTAAATCGAATTACGAACAGAAGTTAGGTGCCAACTTTTTAATTTCTTACAGTGTACAAAAACCGAGCACCGACACAATTGCGGTTGATTTGAAAAACGAACTGTTCCGTGAAAGTGATGGTACGCTTCTTTTCCGTCCGGGCGGACATGGTGCATTAATCGAGAACCTGAACGAGATTGTTTCGGATGTTATCTTTATTAAGAATATCGATAACGTTATTCCTGACAGATTGAAAGCTGACGAAGCCCGTAATAAGAAAATCTTAGGTGGCGTATTGGTTGAGATGCAAGAAATTGCTTTCGGTTATTTGAGAAAATTGGAATCGGGAGATGTTTCATCGGAAGATTTGGCAGAAATGCTCGCTTTCACCGAAAATCAACTCTGCATTTCGCACTCCAAAAAATTTGCTTCTGACGAAGAGTTAAAATCTTATCTGATTCAGAAACTAAATCGTCCGTTCCGTGTGTGCGGTATGGTTGAGAACGTGGGTGAACCCGGTGGTGGACCATTCGTTATAGAAGATGCCGATGGAAGCACATCGTTACAGATTTTGGAAAGCTCTCAAATTGACAAAACCGACAGCAGAGCTGTTAACGCTTTCAAAGAAGGCTCACACTTCAATCCGGTTGATTTGGTGTGTGGTGTGAAGGATTACAAAGGAAATAAATTCGATTTGACAAAATATATAGATAAAAACACAGGCTTCATTTCACAAAAATCTAAAGATGGAAGAGAGCTGAAAGCTTTGGAACGTCCGGGACTTTGGAACGGCGCAATGAGTGACTGGAACACTATTTTTGTGGAAGTGCCTATCAGCACATTTAATCCTGTAAAAACGGTTAACGACTTACTACGTCCGGAACACCAATAATATTTGGGATTTTGGATTTCGGATTTGCGAATTTTAAAAAATCGGGATGCAATAAATTTGCATCCCGTTTTTTTGTTTATCAATACCTTTTAAAGCACTAAATCTATTATTGTTGTCCGATAAACATTTTCATTTTACTCTAAAACTATTTATTGTAAACGATTTCACTAATTATTCGAGATAAATGGCTTGGAAAGCCAAATTTTCATAACCGTAAGCAAGCGTAGCGCAGCTTGCGGTACAAATAAAGCTTCAACCTTTCAGCCCGAAGTGGCTGTACTTTATAAAGTCCTGCCTGTACCGATAAATATCGGTGCCATTCAGGCAGTGTTTGTAGGCTGATTGATTCTCCGCAAGCTGCTCCTCGCTACCGCACGATTCTATCGTGTGGTATTATTTATCACGCGAAAGGATTCGCGCGATAGCGAGGTTATGGAAATCTCGCCTATTCAGGCGATAGTGCGTTTTTATAGGACAGCAATGTAAAACTATCTTACGAGTTTCATTCCCACCCAAACGGCTAATATTCCTAACACCACGCTCAGCAAGGTATATAATAGAAACATTCCCCACTGATTTGCTTCAATTAATCGCAAATTTTCAAATGCAAAAGTGGAAAAAGTGGTATAACCACCACAAAAACCGACGATAAACAGAAGTCTAAATGTAGGATTATCAACATGATTTGTCAGTAACCATCCCGAAAACAGACCGATAAGAAAACAACCGATAATATTCGCAGTAAACGTTCCCAAAAAAAACCATTTTCCTACGATCAGCTTCGAAACAACATGCGAAGTAAGGTAACGCAATATGCTGCCTACCCCACCTCCAAGACCGACAAATAAAATATCTTTCCACATATTTTATTATTATCAATTTAAAAATTGGGAATACCGCCCAAACACGGCAGTATTCCCAAAGTCTTTATTTTATGAGACACAGCGTGCTACGTCTCTACAATTTGTCTAACAAACATTAATATCCAAAAATTTCCTCTTGCGAAACGCGTTGTATTGGACCATATTTTTCAAGAGCTTTCAAATCTAAATCCGACTCTTTACCCAAAATGTAATAAGTATATTTTCTATCTTTCACCCACTCTTCCTGGAATGCTTTTACATCGTCGAGAGTCATGGTCGGAACTTTTTCATACACCTCTTTTCTGCTGTCAGTCTCTATTCCAAGATCTTGCGCGTTGATGTATGCCCAAAGAATATTCTCTTTAACAATACGGTCGGTACGTAAGCGAGTGATAATGCTCTCTTTAGCCAAATTAAAGGCTTTTTCCGATGCCGGCATATCATTTATTATAGAGTGGAAAGCATCCATAGCGTCTTCCATTTTATCGTTTTGAGTTGCGATAAATGCACGCATCATATAAGGATACTCTTTCTTAGAAGGTCCTATTAGATAAGCACTTGCCGAGTATGCCAGACCGCGTGCTTCACGCATCTCCTGGAACACAATTGCATTCATGCTGCCACTGAAATAGTCGTTATACATTTCGCGCATCGGTTCGATAGAAGGCTCAAAACGGCGACCATCGTTCGAAATCATTCCGAAATATATCTGTTTCGCATCATACTCTACCAGAAGCACTTTGCTCTCGGTTGTTTCCTGATGTTTGAAACGAGTTTCTGTTGGAACAGGTGTAAGTTTTTCGGGAACTCTGTGCAGTGCGTTCAATGTTTTTGTCAACTCTTTTTTACTATCGGGACCGTAATACATTATACGATGCTCATAGCTGTTGAGCTGTTTAATTCTGTCAATCAACTCTTGCGGATTCAACTCTTTCAATTCTGTTTCAGAAAGAATATTTTTCTCCGGAGAATCGGAACCCCAAATAGCGTATTGTGTCAGTTTTCCGAAATTACTTCCCTGACTTAGTTTCGAGTCGGCACGCTCTTTCAGAATATCGGCAGTCAAATTGACATACGCCTCCTCATTTACTTGCGGGTCAGCCAACAACTCTTCGAAAAGAGTCAAAGCCTTATCCATATTTTCAGCCAATCCGTTTAGCGAAACATAAACGCGCTCATTTCCCGGGAAAACATTGAAAGAACAAGCCAAATTGTAAAATTCGCTCTTTATCTGTTCTGGCGATTTTTCAGATGTACCCAAATATGTCATGTAACTAAATGCAGTACCTAACATTTTGTCGTGGTTATTACCCATATCGAAAACATAAATCAAACTAAATACACCGTTTGTAATGTTTTGTTTGTAAAGCACAGGAATATCCGATTTAATGTTGAATTTATCCATATCTTTATCAAAATCGATAAATACCGGCTCTATTGGCTTAACTTCCGAGTTTTGTATCTCAACAAGAAAGTCGCTTGCAGCATCACGATTGGTTGCAATAGGTGTAATTTGCGGCTTGTCAATTTTCAATTCTGTTGGGTCTTTGCCTTCACGTTTGAAAATAACAGCGTAATTGTCGCCGAAGTTTTTATTTGCAAAATCTATAATATCTTGCTTGGTTATTTTTGCAATTCTATCGATGCGTGTAACCTCGTCAGCCCAATTTGTATTGTTGATAAATGAGTTTACAAACCAGTTAGCGCGTCCGCTATTGCTTTCTACACGACGCATTTCTGTCAATTTCATATTATTGATTGTTGCTGTAAGAAGTTCGTCAGAGAACTCACCTTTTTTCAGCTTGTCAATTTCTGCCAAAAGCAAATCGCGTACATCTTCCAAAGTCTGTCCCGCTTTTGGATTACCAGCCATGACAAATGTGCAGTAATCAGCCATGCTGCTTGCATAGGCATAAGCATAAAGCACTTTTTGTTGTTGCAACAAGTTCAAATCGATTAATCCCGCCTGTCCGTTGTTCATAATCATCGAAATCATGTCAAGCAAATCTTTATCGGGAGAGTTCCAGCCATTAAAGCGCCATCCAAGAGTGATGTTTTCTGCTTCCAATCCCAACACTTCGGTAACAATCGGTTCAGTAATTTCTGTCGGCTCCGAAGTTTTTAGTTTAGGTAGATTTTCATTTGGTTCCAGGTCGCCGAAATACTCATCTATAATTTCAATCATTTCGTCCGGATTGAAATCACCTGCTAAACAGATTGCCATATTATTTGGCACATAGTAAGTTTTGTAGTACTCTTTAATATTTGTAATTGATGGATTTTTCAGGTGCTCCTGCGTTCCAAGTACGGTTTGTTGTCCGTAAGGGTGATGCGGATAGAGCGATGCCAGCAATTTTTCATACACTTTGCGACTATCGCGGGTAAGCGACATGTTTTTCTCTTCGTAAACAGTCTCAAGTTCGGTGTGGAATCCGCGAATAACATTGTTTTCGAAACGGTCGGCTTGAATTTTTGCCCAGTTTTCGATTTGATTCGATGGGATATTCTCCACATAAACCGTCATGTCGAAACCTGTGTAAGCGTTTGTTCCCGTTGCACCAATAGCAGACATCAGCTTGTCGTACTCATTGGGAATTGCAAACTTTGATGCTTCATACGAAACGCTGTCTATCTGCTTGTAGATAGCGGCACGTTCTGCTTCATCTTCAGTATTACGATAAATTTCAAACAGACGCTCTATTTCGTCTAACAATGGTTTCTCTTTCTCGTAATCTTGTGTTCCATACTTTTCTGTACCCTTAAACATCAGATGCTCAAAATAGTGCGCCAGACCTGTTGTTTCTGCAGGGTCATTTTTGCCACCCACTCTAACGGCAATATACGTTTGAATGCGTGGTGTCTCTTTGTTCACACTCATATACACCTTCAACCCATTGTCAAGCGTGTAGATGCGCGTTTGCATCGGGTCGTTGGGAACTGTTTCGTAGTCATACTTGCTCTTTTTAGCACATGAACCAAATGCTAAAGCAATCGTCAAAAATAGAATTGTTAATCTGATTGGATTTTTCATCGGTTTTTAATTTTAATATTGAAATGTTTATAGAATAATTATTTGTAGCATTTTTAATCCGATATAATCATACAAATATAGTAAAAATTTGACTCGCCTAATTAAAAAACCTTTAAATAGTGTGGATTTCACTTTATTTAGCAAAATATTTAAGCATTTGATTTAAACAAATGATTAATTTGTGAGTCGAAATAGTAAACCTCAAAAATAAAACTTTATGAAACAGTTGATTTCTTTTTTATTATTCATTTTAGTTACTGTTTCTTCGTATGCCACAAACGTAACAGTAACGTTTACACATTTGCGAAAGCCAACGGGTAATATAATTATAGGCGTTTACGATAGCCCTAAATATTTCCCGAAAGATAAAGGACAGGTTATGAAAGTTACAGTACCTGTAAATTCGAATACTGTGACTACCACCCTCGATTTACCGCCGGGTGAATATGCATTCGCAATTTGTCACGATGAAGATGGAGATGGCACTTGTAATCAAAACGTATTGGGAATTCCAAAAGAAGGTTTTGCTTTTTCAAGGAATTACAGGCCCAAGTTCAGAGCACCTAAATTTGATAATATTAAATTTGTTGTTGCCGATAAGGACTTGCATTTAGAGATAAAACTAATCTATTTCTAATAATTAAAGTTATTGAAAAAACCGATCGCCGAAACTTATTATTATACACAATTAAGTTTCGGCGATATTTTTTATGTTAATGCATTTTGCGGGAATGACGACTGGCGAATAGATTTCTTACTGCGTTCGAAATGACAAAAAACCAAAAGCCAAACCATTGGCATATTGGCAAATTATTCACATCTGCACATTAAAACATCATTTCCTAACAATATTTGCCCCCAACTTATTCAATCGTTTTTCAATATCCTGATATCCTCTGTCTATCTGGTCGATATTGTGAATAGTGCTCACACCTTTGGCACTCATTGCAGCAATCAAAAGTGAAATTCCCGCACGAATATCGGGCGAAGTCATTGTCATTCCGCGAAGTTTAAATCTGTCTCCCAAGCCGATAACCGTTGCTCTGTGCGGGTCGCACAATATAATCTGAGCGCCCATATCGATAAGTTTATCAACAAAGAACAGACGACTCTCGAACATCTTCTGATGTATAAGCACACAACCTTCGGCTTTTGTGGCAACAACGAGCATAACACTGAGCAAGTCAGGTGTAAGTCCGGGCCACGGCGCATCGGCAATTGTAAGAATTGAACCATCGATAAACGATTCTATTGTATAGTGTTCTTGCGAAGGAATATATAAGTCGTCGCCTTTTTGCTCAACTGTAATACCCAACTTACGGAAACTTTCAGGAATAATTCCCAAATTGGCTATAGATGCGTCTTTAATGGTAATTTCGGAAGCTGTCATTGCTGCCATTCCGATAAAACTACCAACCTCAATCATATCGGGCAACATTCGGTGGCGACAACTTCCTAATCGTGTTACACCTTTCACAATAAGACGATTGGAACCAATTCCTTCGATTTTAGCCCCCATACGTACCAACATTTTACTCAATTGCTCAACGTATGGCTCACACGCAGCGTTGTAGATAATGGTTTCACCTTCTGCAAATACCGATGCCATAAGTAAATTGGCAGTTCCTGTAACAGAAGCTTCATCCAAAAGAATATATTGTCCGATAAGTTTTTCGGCTGTAAGTGAGAAAATCTGCTGTT
This sequence comes from uncultured Dysgonomonadaceae bacterium, assembly GCA_964346495.1. GTDB lineage: Bacteria > Bacteroidota > Bacteroidia > Bacteroidales > Dysgonomonadaceae > JBGZFC01. The sequence goes on along the minus strand of CAYFUW010000047.1, from coordinate 2,392 downwards.
TTTCATCGTAAACCAATTCGGCACCCAATTTCATAATTCCGTTGAAGTGAGTATCTAAACGACGACGACCGATTTTATCGCCACCCGGTTTTGGTACGGTGGTATGTCCAAATCGAGCCAACATAGGTCCCACAACCATTATCGAACCACGCAAAGCGGCAATTTGACGCATGTACTCGTCGGTTTTGGTAAACTCCAAATCGATTTCTTTTGCCTGAAACGAGTAAGTATCGGGACTCAACTGTCTGATTGTTACCCCCATATCTCTCAACAGAGCAATAAGGTTATTCACGTCGAGAATATCGGGTACATTTTCAATTATCACCTCCTCCTCGGTCAAAAGTGTTGCACAAATTACTTGCAGAGCCTCGTTCTTAGCTCCTTGCGGAATGATTTCTCCATTTAAGCGATGTCCGCCTTCGATTACAAATGAAGCCATAATATTGGGTTTTTAGGTTTAATTATTTTGATTATATATTATAAATGTGTGAGCTAAAAAATCCACACTTCAGGTTCCAGCATCACACCATATTTATTGTAAACAATATTCTGTATTTCGTTCATAAACTGCTTAATTTCAGCACCATTTTCAGTCCCGTAATTCACGATAATAAGTGCATGCCGATCGTAAATACCTACATCACCTACTCTCATTCCTTTGCAACCTGCATGGTCGATAAGATAGGCTGCCGATGTTTTAAAAACGTTATTGCCAACATCATACAAAGGTGCTTCAGGCAATAATGTACTGAGTTTCTCTTTCTCTTCGGATGTGAGAAACGGGTTTTTGAAAAAACTTCCCGCATTTGGCAGCTCCTTATGGTCGGGCAATTTTTGCTTACGCACTTTAATCACCGCATCACGCACCTGCTGCAACGTTGGTTGCGGGACGTTTGACAATTCTCTGTTTAAATCGGTATATTTCTCTATATATGTAAACGTTTTTTTCAATCGGAAAACTACCGATGTTATCACATATTTTCGTGTCTGTTTAAAGATGCTGTTTCGATATGAAAAATCGCACTCTTCGTTGAGAAATGTTTTCGGTTGAGACGTTTCAATATCAACTGTTTTAACACAAACGAGAGTGTCTTTCACCTCTGCACCGTAGGCTCCGATATTTTGCACTGGCGATGCACCAACCGTTCCGGGAATAAAGGAAAGGTTTTCCAAACCGGCATAATTATTAGAAACACAATACCCTACAAACTTATCCCAATCTTCCGACGCTCCAACTTCGATGGTTACAGTTTGCTCATCTTCATCAATAACGTTTATTCCAAAAAATTGCGGATAAATAACAAGTCCGTCAAAATCTTTGGTGAAAAACATATTGCAACCACCGCCTATTACCAATTTTTGTTCGGCTTTACAGGTCGAAATTATTGTTTGCAACTCTTCTACTGTTGCAGGTTCGGCAAATAGTTTAGCTTTGGCTTTAGTTCTAAACGAATTATATGGTTTAAGTTCTATATTGTGTTGAATATTCATTCTAATTATCAATTATTTATAAATCAAAAAGACACAAGGTTTTTTGTGCATATCAGGTAATTTCCCTTTCCACGATTTCACCGACTTTGTAACGATATATTCATCATCACACGAAATATTCATCGCGATGCACAAACGAGTTTGCGGCTTGCAATGTTGCAAAATATCCTCAACGAGTTTCTCATTTCGATAGGGTGTTTCTATAAAAAGTTGTGTCTGGTCTTCGCTATAAGCTCTGTTTTCCAATTTTTTCAACATTTTTACCCGCTCATCAGCATCAATCGGCAAATATCCGTGAAAAGCAAAACTTTGTCCGTTAAATCCCGATGCCATTATCGCCATAAGCATAGACGATGGACCAACCAACGGCACTACCCTAATGCCGCTGCTTTGTGCAATTGCAACAACATCGGCTCCCGGATCGGCTACTGCAGGACATCCGGCTTCGGAAATCACTCCCACACTTTCGCCTTTTTTTATTGGCAACAGATAATTTGCTATATGGTTTCTATCGGTATGTTTGTTGAGTTCGTAAAACGTAAGCGAATCAATATCAATCTCTTTATTACACTGTTTCAAAAAACGTCGTGCCGAGCGTACATTCTCCACGATAAAGTGTTTCAAAGCAGAAACCACTTCGATATTGTAGCCGGGAATAACGCGCTCAACAGTTGTGTCGCCTAACGTAACCGGAATAAGAAAAAGTGATGGCTGATGCATTTTCCAAAAAAATTACCTTTTCACAAAGGTAACAAAAATTAATAATGTTATTGTGGAATTATACAGATTTTTCTTTTCTCATATTGAAGGAAGTAGTTTGCAGACAAAAGAACAAAGAGCAAAGAGCAAAGTGTCCCGTCCTGAAATAGGTTTACACCCAAAACAGGAAAAATTATGACAA
>CAYFUW010000046.1:12458-16230 GCA_964346495.1 uncultured Dysgonomonadaceae bacterium | reverse complement strand
TAGTAATAATGGGAATTATAGAAGATTCCATCATTACTTTTGAACATTAAGCCTGGAAGTGAGTAACCCAATGTAATGTTTTTAACACGTAGATAACTACCGTCTTCCAGGAACAAATCCGATGCATTTGAATAGTTTCCGTTTGCATCACTCTGAAGTGACAAGCGTGGGATACCTGAAGTTTTATCATAATCCCAAGAATTCAATACGTCGCTAAGCATGTTGTTTCCTTGCATACGTCCTGTAAGTCCCATCAATTTGAATCCGTTAAAGATTTTCACATCTGAAACACCCTGGAAGAAAACCGACAAGTCAAAACCTGCATATTTCATACCTGCTCCAAACCCATAAGTCAAGCCCGGAAGTGCAGAACCCATAAATACTTTATCGTCGTCATCAATTTTTCCGTCGCCGTTTTTGTCCACATACTTCAAGTCACCTGGACGTGCATGTGGTTGAATTTTATTACCGTTATGTGTATAAGCATCTACTTCTGCCTGTGTTTGGAAAATTCCATCTGTTTCAAGTAGATAGTAAGAGTACCAAGACTGTCCTACAGCAGAACGTAACGGTTGCAAACTATTGATTGTGTTGTTGTGTGGCAAGAAGTCTCTATCGCCCAAGTCAAGTACTTCGTTGTGAACGGTACTTAAGTTACCATGAATATTGAAATCAACTTTACCAATCTTTTCGTTGTAGCTTGCCGAGAACTCAAATCCGCGGTTCAATACGCGACCAATGTTTGCAAAAGGTTCCTCTTCGATACCTGCTGTAGAAGAGATAGGCATTCTCTCGATAAGGTCTTTTATTGTTTTAACAAAATAATCAGCACTGAAATCGAACTTACGATTAAACATGGTAATATCCAACCCAACACCTTTTTGTTCTGAAGTTTCCCATCTCAAGTCAGGATTAGAAAGACCTATACTGTAAACTCCGTGAACTTCTGTCTGCAATTGATCACCGTAGAAAGCCGGATTTGGTGATAATCCCAAAGGAACATTGTATGAGTAACGCGGTGCAAGCGTGTTGTTACCGATTTGTCCGTAGCTGGCACGAATTTTAAATAGGTCAAATGTTCCTTTAAGCGGTTTAAAGAAATTTTCTTCAGAAATTTTCCACGATGCAGAAACTGCCGGGAAAATACCAGCGTTGTTACCTTTTTTCATTTTTGAAGTAGCATCTCTACGAACACTCGCATTCACAAAATAGCGGTCGCCATAAGAGTATCCCAAACGTGCGAACATAGAAATCATAGCTTCATCCCAAATTTCCTCGTACGGTTTGCTGATTTTATAGTCATTCGCATTGGGCCATATTGTGTAATGTTCATACTCATGGTCGTAATCATAAGTTGTAGCGCTATTGTACCTGTAATTTTCGCGAGACATTGTGTAACCTGCCATTGCGCTTATATGATGTACTTCATTGAATAGTTCGGAGTAAGTTGCAATAGTTTCCCAAAGCCAATTTGTATTCCATGAGTTGCTAATGCTACGAGAGTTTTGCGGATTCGGGAGACCGATTTCAGGAACTCTCGGACTGAAAGATTCATAACGTCCTACGTTTAATCCGGCTGTAAAGTCAGATTTCAAAGTCAAATTTTTCAACGGCTTGATTTCAATACCAGTAGTAGAATACAAGCGTGACGCCGGACGGTTTTGTCTCAAACGGTTAAGTGTTGCCACCGGATTTCGGATTTCTCCATAACCGGAAATACCTTCCGCAACAGCCCAGCGTGGAATTGTTCCCATGTATAAGTCAGGAATTATATTTCCGTCTTTGTCCATTTCATAAACAGTAGCCGAACGTGGAAAGAATACAGCATTAATCAATACTCCTTCGTGTGAAGTGGTGTTAATACTTCCCTGTCCGTTGCTGTACTGAAAACTTGCTCTTTCAGAAATAGTCAACCAGTCATTTATTTGGAAATCAATATTAGCTTTTGCTCCTAATTTTCTGCTATATGTATTTAACAAAATACCTTCTTCATTGTCATACGAAACAGATGCAAACGAACGCAATTGCTTTGTACCACCTGAAAGCGAAACAGCATAATGATCAAAATTAGCTGTACGGAATATTTCATCCAACCAGTTTGTACGAGTTACCGCACCAAATGGGTAAATATTCGGGTTGGCAACGGTAGGCAATGTAGCAGTTGGCTCACTGGCTGTTGCATCAGCCCACACCTTATTATACTCTTCTGAAGTAGTTGTAGATGGCAATCTCCATGCTTGTCTTATACCTTTAGATACGTTTACATCTACTTTAACTTTTCCTTCTGATGCTTGTTTGGTAGTAACAATAATTACCCCACCCGAACCTACAGAAGCTCCGTAAATAGCAGCAGAAGCCGCGTCTTTAAGTACGGTTATTGACTCTACGTCCTCCACGTTGAATGGTGCATTAGGAACTCCGTCAACCACAAAAAGACCTTTATCATTTTCACGTGAACCCGGTCCACGAATGGTTAGTGTAGCAGCAGAAAGAGGGTCACCACCATTTGCCTGTAAAGTAACTCCCGGTATTGTACCTTGCATCATACTAGAGATGTTTGCCGGACGGCTCTTCATACTATCGTCCAATTTCAATGTGGACACAGACATGGACAGGTCATCTTTTCTAGCTGATCCGTAACCGATTACCACCACTTCACTAAGCAATTGCGTATCTTCAGCTAACGTAACGTCAATAGTGTTTCTTCCGTTAACAGGAATTTCCTGGGTAAGATATCCCATGTAAGAAAATACCAAAGTAGCATCTTTGCCAACTGTTAGTGTGTAGTGACCATCGAAATCAGTAACAGTTCCGTTTGTTGGGTTACCTTTTTCAATAATTGTGGCTCCAATAACTGGTTCATTGAACACATTTTCAATAATTGTGCCTTGAACTGTAATTGATTGAGCATGAATTTTACCGATTGCGCCTAATAGTAGAAACGCAATCATAAATAGTTTCAATTTGTTCATATAAAGAAATTTAATAAAGATAAAAGTGTTGTTGAAAATCAAAAAAATCTTTTTTATTTACAATAATTATGCAAAGAAAACATAAATAATGTTACAATATTATTAAGTTGTTGTTACAACATTGTTAAGATGAGGTTGTTTTTGGGCTTAAGATATTAGTAACCAGATAGGTTCCAAATCTTGGAGCGGGCTACTCCTAAAACAAGAAAAATTACAACAAAATGTGTAATTTTTTTGAACACAGCAATGCTACTCTTTTGTTTCACGCAAAGAACGCAAAGATAAAGTGTAAGGTTTTCTAATATTTTTTAAACCTAACAGTTTTTGAAACCTGTTAGATTTCTAAGAATGCAAATTCTAAGTAGCAGCTACTTTATTCTGATAAAGTCGGGATTGCAAATCCCTATCGCTCGCGTCATTCTGTGAAGAGTTAAAACACACGATAGAATCGTGCGGGAGCAATGTTGCGAAGCAAACATTTGCCTTCGGCAGAGACACTTCGGCATTTCGACAAACTCAATGACCGCGTGCTCAGTGACCACGTTTTACAAAAGGGCGCCAGCAAAGGGACTGGGCGAGAAGGAGAAGTGAGGTTTGTGTGTCAAAATAGGATTTTAAAATAATTATTAAAAACCTTATTTATTTCAATAAAACCTTAATAGCAAAAAAGCCACACATAACTATACCTTATTACCTTATTTTCCGGTTGTTACATTTTATCTTATATCGAACTCACGTTTATCTAGAAATGCAACAAACGGAATCTAAGCCGTTGGTTGCTGTGTTGAATTGCTTTGCGA
>CAYFUW010000046.1:0-12358 GCA_964346495.1 uncultured Dysgonomonadaceae bacterium | reverse complement strand
ATTGCTTTGCGAGCTTTGCGTGAAACAAAAAAACGTCGGGATTGCAAATCCATCCGACGGCTCAATAAGTCTTTAAAAAATATGCACAATGCGGATTTTATAACCGCAATGTGCTTTCACCCCCTTTCCCAGTCTCCCCCTCACGCACTCGCCCTCGTAATCACGCAACACGTAACCCGTAATCCGCAACCCGTATCGGCATTGGCAGACTGGCATATTAAATAATCGGCATATTAAAATATATTTCTCAATATCCAAAAGAGAACAACTATTGCAAAAACAATATATGCCGCCCATTTACCAAACAAAACTTTATCTAAACGTGGAAAAAGCTTTTTCCCACCAAGAAGTTCAAAAAACAGACCCAATAATATATATGGTATTAAAAAAAGCATAAGCGGATTGTGCGAAAATGCTCCTGCAAAATCGAAATGTAGCATATCGTGAATTGCACGTTGTGAACCGCATCCGGGGCAGTCGTAACCTGTAATAGATTTAAAAGTACATTTTGGAAAGAAATTAATCTCTTGCGGATCGAAAAGATAAAAAACAAAAAGTGCTGCCACCAACACAATAGTCAGGGCAGCAACTATCCATATTTTTTTACTGTTTTTCAAACAGAGCAGATTGATTAGTAGTTATAACCACTTACATTATTTTCTATAACTTGCTCTATAGAGTTCATAAAAGTTTCGTTTGTGAATATAAAAATAGTATATGCAATCGTAGCAACAATTCCAAATACAAAACCTATTATTACCCACATTTTTGCTTTTTTGGAAGCTTTTTGTGACTCTTCATAAAGTCCGCTATAGTACAAAGAGTTAACCCTTGCAGCGAAAATAATTCCGATAACACCAAATATAGGCGAACAACATAACGTAACAGCAATTGCTTGCCAAAGCCATGTTGTCGGTTTCATTGGCGGAATTTGCGAATTGTACTCGGGTGGAGTCACATTATCCGTTTGTGACCAGTTGTCGTTATAGTTTTGACTTTCCATTTTAGTCTGTTTTTATTTAATTATTAAATTTCATATAATTCTCTAATACCGGCAAGCGAGCCTACTGAATAAAACATTACGATTAAAAAGGCAATGTATAACAGTAATAATGCAACAGATATCCAGAAAACGATAAGTGTCCATTTTTTTGCATCTTTTGATGATTGCAATGCTGCAGCATAATCGCCTCTGGCATAGTCCGAATCTACTTGCGTAGCTTTTACAATAGCGATAATACCAAGCAGCCCGAAAACGTTACAGCAAAACAAGAATGAGATAACCGTAACTAAAATTGACTCTGTAAGCCATGTTTTGGGTTTTAGCGGCTTCTGACCTGCATCGGCTCCATAACTATAATTCCGATTTGTTTCATACTGGTAATCAATAGTTGGTGTTTGCTGATAATTGAATAAATGGTTCAATTCAGGAACTTCACCGGCAGGTTTCCATTGCTCCATACCTTGTGTCCAAACAAGAGTCTCTTTTCGAATATTTTCCTGCTTTAACTCTTCGGCAGTGAACGTACCCTTTTGTTTACCCTGATTGTCTATATAGAAATAATGGCTCATGATTATTGAAAATTATTTGTAATCTTTTGGCGTGATTTCTATTGTTTTTATTATTTCGCCTAAAGAATCGGTATAAATATAATGAATTTCAACGTCATTTGCTGTAAAAATCTGCAAATTGGGATTTATTCTGAACGCCTCTTTTATATTTTCTCGTGTCTGATACTCCATTTTTCGTACTAATTCCTCAGGATTATCAGAATTAATAATTTTGTATTTATACACAAAAATATTATCAGAAGTAACCTCAGATTCCAAAAACAACGTGTTCTTATCTAATTGTATTGGTGCCGAATTATTCAGCTCTATAGCGATTTTGTTTAACTCATTATTCAACTCTTTTTTCTTATTTGAGCAGCTGATAAACAACCCAATAGAGAGAAGAAAAACTATGATATTTATTCTAACTTGCATATTGAAAAATTAATATTACAAAATTATAAAAGTTTGCTTATGATAGAAAATATTTTCATAATAATTGCAGATAAACAACAGCTATATATAAAAAGATTGGCAGCGTATCTCGCGACACACTGCCAAATTTGTTAATTTGTTAACCTTAAATCTAATACTATTATGAAAAAACCACGATGCAAATATAAAAAAGAAATTAATACACTCCAAATAATTTCAATAAAAAATTAAAAAATTATTTTTTCTTTTAAAATGTAAGCATTTTGGGTGATTTTATTTCAATTTATTACAAAACGATTTATGCTTTTTATTTATCAATTTATTCTCCAAGTTCCATATTATGGAAAACGTTCTGAACGTCATCATCCTCTTCAAATTTTTCGAGAAGTTTCTCTATTTGTGCCCGCTGCTCTTCATCTAACACTTTAGTATCAAGCGGAATACGTTCAAATTCGGCAGAATGAATTTCGAATCCGTTCTCTTCGAGATATGATTGAATATCGGAATAAGACTTAAATTCACCGTATAAAACTATCTCTTCTTCATCGGCTTCAACCTCATCTACACCATAGTCGATAAGCTCAAGCTCGAGATCTTCGATAGAAACACCCTCTTTTTCGGCAATTTTAAACACACATTTGTGGTCGAAAAGAAATTCCAGACTTCCGGTTGTTCCTAAAGAGCCTCCATGCTTATTGAAATAACTGCGAACGTTTGCCACAGTGCGTGTAGGATTATCGGTTGCAGTTTCTACTACAATAGCAACTCCGTGTGGTCCATATCCTTCATACACCACCTCTTTGTAATCGGAAAAATCTTTATCGGTTGCTTTCTTAATAGCTCGTTCCACATTATCCTTAGGCATGTTCTCTTTTTTTGACTGCTGGATTAGTACACGCAAACGTGGATTGGTTTCGGGGTCGGGACCACCCGATTTTACTGCAATTGTTATCTCTTTACCTAGTTTTGTGAAAACGCGTGCCATATTGCCCCAGCGTTTCATTTTTCTTGCTTTTCTATATTCAAATGCTCTTCCCATATTATTCTCTTTTAACTATCAGCGACTTGCCTTTAGCGTTATATTTAGTAATTATTATTAATTCATTTATCTAAGTTGCGCTCCCAACTCTTTTTCCAGGTTTGATTGAATTTTTTGCATAATCGCATCTATCTGCCTATCGGTAAGAGTTTTATCATTGTCTTGCAACATAAAATTCACTGCATACGATTTTTTACCTTCGGGCAGATTCTTTCCTTCGTACACATCAAATAGCGAAACTGTTTTAAGCAGCTTTCTCTCCGATTTTTTAGCAATCTCTTCAATTTGTGCAAAAGTGATATTTTTATCGATGAGCAATGCCAAATCGCGACTAACTGCCGGGAATTTAGAAATCTCTGTAAACTTCAACGTCCTACGTATGCTCTCTTTTATAATATTATCCCAATTTAGTTCAGCATAGAACACCTCTGTATCAATTTCGAAAGGTTTGCATGTGTTTTGAGAAAGCGCACCAAACACGCCAATCTCTCTTTGATGTGTGCGAATACTCATTGCCACATCGAAAAGCGGATTTGCAGCCGATTCAAAAATCAGTTGATTCCTTGAAAAACCGAGCCTTGCAAAAATATTTTCAATATGCGCTTTTAGCTCAAAAACTGTAATATCGCTCTCCGGTGTCGCCCAATTTTTATGAGTTCGTTTTCCGCACATCCAAAGTGCAAGATGCGATTCCTCGCTATATCCGGCTAATATTTTCTCATCGTTTTCTAGTTCCGAATTATAGAAACTACAATTTCCAAATTCATAAAAACGCAAATCTTCATGCTTTCTGTTTCGATTGTAAGCAATACTTTCCAATCCTCCATAAAGCAGTGTTTGACGCATAACACTCAAATCGTTGCTAAGTGCATTTAATATTTTCACACTGTTTGCAAGCGGAAAAACTTCGTTGTTTTCGTAGTAAGAACGTTTTGTCAACGAATTGTTCATTATTTCGAAGAATCCGTTTGCCGTAAGCTGTTCCGAAACAAGAGTTTGCAATTTATGTTTGCGATCGGTTGGCGTTTCGTACGACAGACTAGATTGCAGTGTAGAACCAATTTTTATATTGTTGTAACCGTAAATACGGAGAATATCTTCAATCACATCCACATCGCGCAACACATCTACACGATATGTAGGGATACGAAGTGTAAGGTCTGTTTCTGTTTCGTTTTCGATTTCAACTTCAAGACTTTTCAGAATATTTCTCACTTCCTGTTTAGGAATTTCCTGACCAATAAGACTATTTACCTTTTCGTATGAAAGAGTAACTTGCGGTCTCTCAATCACGGATGGATATATATCACGAATTTCACCTTCAATTTCACCTCCGGCTAACTCTTTAATCAACAAAGCTGCACGTTTGAGTACATAAATTGTGTTATTTGGGTCAACTCCTCGTTCGAAACGGAACGATGAATCGGTATTCAAACCTTGTCGGCGAGCAGTTTTCCGCACCCATGTCGGGTTGAAATATGCAGACTCCAAGAAAATGTCGGTTGTTGAATCGGTTACGCCCGAATCTAATCCGCCGAAAACTCCGGCGATACACATGCCTTCTTCCGCATTACAGATCATCAGGTCATTTTCGTTTAATTCTCTCTCCTGCTCGTCAAGTGTAACAAACTTTGTTTTATCAGGCAATGTGCGTACCACCACTTTGTTGCCTTTTATAAAAGCAGCATCGAAAGCGTGAAGCGGATGCCCGGTTTCGAACAACACGTAGTTTGTAATATCCACAATATTATTAATCGGGCGCAATCCGATAAGTGTCAATCTGTTCTTCAGCCAATCGGGACTATCTTTTACTTTTACATTGCGAATTGTCAATCCCGAATATCGAGGACAAGCTTCACTGTTTTCTACAACCACATCGATTCCGCCATCTTTTTTATCGATAGCAAACTCATCAACCGATGGTTTTACCAATTTATAAGGTATTCCGGCTTGTTCGAAATATGCAGCCAAATCACGTGCTACGCCAAAATGCGATGTAGCATCGACACGATTAGGCGTGATATCCACTTCGAGTATATAGTCGCTTTTGATGTTGTAATAATCTTTTGCCAATGTACCAACAGCAGCATCTGAGGGCAAAACAATAATACCATCGTGCGACTTTCCGAGACCTATTTCATCTTCTGAACAGATCATTCCAAAAGACTCTTCTCCTCTAATTTTAGAGCGTTTTATGGTAAACTCACTATCTTCCGAATAGAGCTTTGTTCCGATTGTGGCAACCACAACTTTTTGTCCTGCAGCGACGTTTGGCGCACCACAAACAATTTTAAGCGGTTCTTCTCCACTACCGATATTTACGGTTGTCAGATGCAGATGGTCTGAATTTGGATGGCGTTCGCAAGTAAGCACTTCGCCAATCACCAAACCTTCAAGTCCACCACGAATAGTTTGCACCTCCTCAACAGTACCTGTTTCCAAACCGATTGATGTAAGCACGTCAGCCGTCTCTTGTGGCGACAAATCAAATGTTATATACTCTTTCAGCCAGTTGTATGATATGTTCATTTTTTGTAATTGATGTAGATTAAAATATTTTTTATGTTTCCTATAAACAGCATTGATATTGAAACGTTATTCATACTGTTTTGAAAAACAGTTCAAAATTACAAAAAAATACAATAACCTTAGTCATTATAACCGAAGTAATCTTAATTAATCGTCAATAAATTTCAATTTAACAGATATAAAAACAAAAAAAGAGACTGTTTCAAAGGTGTCGCAATATGTTTACCTTTTGAAACAGTCTCAAATATCGAGATAATCTCTTCAGACTAATCAGTTAATAACAACCTTTTTAGCAATATTTTTGCCATTTACAATAGCTTTTACAATATAAATGCCAGAATCGAATTTTTCACAATTTATTCTATTATTTCCAGCTTGAAGTGAGTTATTATAAACTACTCTTCCAACTAAATCGGTAATAATAAAGTATTGTATATTGCTCTGAGTGTCTACCACCAAAGAGTTATCTTGTGTATATACTTTCAACAAGTCTGTTTCAAAGTTTACGATATTATCCTCAAAGGTTATAACCATATAATCCTCTTTAATCAACTCTGTAGTGCCAACTTCGTTTGTTACTTTCAATTTCACATCGAAAGTTCCTTCGTTCTTATAAACAACTTTCGGGTTTTGTAAATTACTTTTATATGGCTCTCCACCTTCAAATGTCCATTCCCATGAAGTTGGATATCCTTTTGACAAATCTTTAAATTCGATTTGCATATTTCTGAGCATAACGGTGTCGGTTACTGTAAAGTCAACTTCGGGCGCACCTTTCCACAACTGAACATCTAAGCGTAGAGAGTCATCATGGTTTACCTGAACGTTGTTAATAGTTTTGGTTACATATCCTGGTGCGGAAAATTCTACATTGTAAGTCCCGCTATTGATAAATCTATGATAATTTCCTACACTCTCGGTTGAATAGACATGCGAATTATCTTTATCGTGTGATGCGATAAACACTTTAGCTTTTACAGGTTCTGTCGGATCTTGTTCGCATGTCACAACACCTCTGAATCCTTTGTGAGCTTGCTCGATATAGTCTATAAACGATTTGTAGTTATAATTCCAAAAGTTTGGCAATTGACTTGCGGGTGGCAACTTCTCATCTGAAATTTCCAATGTAAACTCTCTACAGTTGTTGAAATAATTGGCGTAATCTTGTCTGCTTCCTGAAATTGAATACCAATCATAACCATTTGTTACTCCACCCATAAAGGTCATATATCCGCTCGGACTATTCTGACGTACTACATCTAAATATTCATCCAAAATTCTATCCCACCAATTGTCGTCAGCTGCTCTCTTACTCCACGTATCCCATGGATAATTTAATACTTCAGCTCCGCCATGGATATTAAAAGCAAGATTGAAGTTGCTATTTGCCTGATACTCCATAAAAGCCAATGTTTCAGGCTGGTAGCTTTCATAGTCGGGATTATCGCCCCATTGCGGGTCTTTATAGTTTCTGTTTAAATCCACCCAATTAGCATTATATCTTCTAGCACCATTTACAGTATTATCGCCGTAATTGTATGTGCCATCGGGATTTGCCAAAGGATTAATAACTATTACAGTATTGTTTATAATGTTTGTGATGCGGTCATCACTATTGTAATTTGTCAATAGATAGTCTATTAAACGTAACATCAACACATATCCGGTTGTTTCGTCTCCGTGCATGGTTGAAGTTAAGAAAACCACTGGTTCATCTTCGTCTTTATCAACATTGTCTGAGATTCTGATTGAAAGAAGTTTTCTGTTTTTAACTGAACGACCAAAATCTTCCAGTTTGCAAATTTCAGGGTAGTCTGCAACAAAATCCTCCATCATTTGCACGTAAGCAGGATAAGTCGGATACACATCCCATGCTTTTGCAGACTTCGCATCTGAAGACATAGCCACATAACCCACATCGCCCGGGTGTGGCAAAATGTTTAGGCTTTTAAAACCTTTTTCAATAAGTTTGCCAAGTTCTTCAGCATTTGCATACGCGTAAACGGTGTTGTCTTCGAATTTATCGATGCTTATTATTCTAGCTAACTCATTTAATGAAGCCTTATCGGCATTAAAACTAAAATAAATTTCACCCGAAGAGTTTACTTGTGACTTAATATCTTCCAGAGATTTGTTCTGACTCATCATTGCAAACGATAGTATTACAAAGATGAAGCTTGTAATAATTTTTCTCATTCTCAATAAGGTGTAATAATGTGGTTATTAATTAATTGTTTTTTATAATAGCGTCTCACAAAATTACAAAAAAAAATGAGACAACTATTTTTTTAAAATAATTATCCCACATTATCTACAATAATTTATTTTTTTTAACTATGAATAGATTAAAAATCGAACCTCATATTATGAAATAATTTCCCAAATAGCATCAACCCATTCATCATTATCATTTAATGAAGGCACAAAAACAAACTCCTCACCACCTGCTTGCATAAACAGTTGACGAGCCTCAATATCAACATCGTATAGGGTTTCAAGGTTATCAATCGGGAAACAAGGCGATATTACCACTATTCTCTTCCAGTCCAATTTAGGCAAATCATCTATATTTTGGTTCAAAAATGGTTTCAGCCAGTTTTTTCCACGCTGTGACGAATACAACAATAGGGTATTCTTAACATCAATATCCAGTTTTTCGCACAGTAACCTTATTGTCTCTTTCAATTGATAAACATAATCAAAATCTTTCCCCTTTTGCCAGCCGGCTGTAATTTGACTAACCGGCAAACTATGACTTGAAAAAACTATCTTATACCCATCACTCAAATATCTCTTAACATTGGCAGCCAGAGCATTGATATATGCCGGGTGATTATAGTAAGGTTCTACAAATTTAAGTCTGTATGAGCGAGCTCTCTGAAAAAACAACCTTGCTGTTTCATCTATTATGCTTTGCGTAGTTGATTGTGCGTACTGCGGATACATCGGGAAAATAACAACCTCATGCAATAGCGGACACTTTTGCTCCAGGTTTTTAAGTCCGGTTTCTATGCCCGGCTCTCCATATCGCATAGCAATTTCTACGGCAATATCTTTGTTCTGCTCAAATGCAGTTGCCAACTTCTGCATATTATGAAGCAATGGAGATATTTCATTAGGCTCATTTATCCAAATCTGCTCATATTTTTTCAATGAATTTCTTGATGATATCGGAGCAATAATTTTTTTCCCTAAAAAAGATGATAACCACTTAGATTTCCCAAAAACCAATGGGTCTGAAAGTATGTCACCTATAAATTTTTGTACACCTTTACGAGTGCAACTTTCAGGTGTCCCCATGTTTACTAATAAAATACCACGCATTTTCTCTTACTGAATAAATGTTTCTAAAATTCTCAAATCATCATCTGTCGAAATAACAACCATTGAAGTAACAGCAGGTAACAAAACTGTTTCTCCTTTACGAATTGAAATAGCATTATTTTTATCATCTTTAATCTCACCTCTTCCTCCTACACAAACGTAAGCAACAAAGGAATCGAGAGATGAGTAATCGCGCTCTACACTGCTATCTGTTTCGATTAAATTGGTTGTAAAATATGGACATTTAACTAATTCTACCGGAGTATTTAATACATTTTGATAATCAACTTTATCAGCATTATCATCATTGAAATCTATTGCTAGTTTTGCCTGCTCTGTGTGTAGTTCTCGTTCATTTCCTTCTTTATCTTTACGATTGTAATCGAAAATCCGATAGGTTATATTAGAAGTTTGCTGAATCTCTGCAATCATGCATCCTGCTCCAATTGCATGTACCCGACCTGCCGGAAGAAAGAAAACATCTCCCTCTTTCACATCTATTTTTCTTAATGTTTCAACAAAAGTTCCATCTTTTACCTTTTCAACATAAGTTTCAGGTGTGATTTTTTTTATAAAACCTGAATATAAAAATGCATCAGACGAAGATTCCAAAACGTACCACATCTCTGTTTTGCCGAAAGAATTGTGTAACTCTTTCGCCAAATTATCGTCCGGATGCACCTGTATTGATAAGTTATCTTGAGCATCAATAAACTTTATTAGTAGTGGGAATTTATCGCCAAATTGCTCATATACTTTCCCTCCAACAAGCTTGTTTTTATATAATTGTATAATTTCGATTAGCGTTTTACCCGACAAAGATCCGTTAGATACAACCGATGTGCTCTCTTCCAAACCGGAAATTTCCCAACTCTCGCCCACTCCATTTTGAATCTCTTCAAACTGTTTGAGTTTGCTTATTTTGTCTCCTCCCCAAATCAATTTTTTCAATATGGGTTCAAATTTCAATGGATATAAATTTGTATTATCTTTTATGTGTGTCATTTTTCTAAATCAAATTAAATAATTAAACTATTTTTCCTCCAATTTCCTAAGCACGATAGCACTTCTTGCCGGCAAATATAGCTTTAGCCAACTTTTATTCTCTTTTGCATACAAAGCATCGTAATGAGTAAAATACTCAACAGTTTCATCAATCGACCCGAAACCGCCAAACTCTTTACTATCACTATTTAAAACCAACTCATACTTGCCCGGTGCAACTAAAATTGGAAAATCAACGTGCGATTGAGTTGGATTGAAATTATAGACAAAAAGCAGATTGTCGCGCATATAAGCGAGTACTCCATCTTTATCATTATCCCATACTTTGACTATTTCCGTATCTTGAAATTCATCTACCGTTTTTATCAAACTTAGTATAGCTTTGTCAAAATCGCTCAAATAGTGATACTTCAAATTCTTATCGTCAGTCAAACTCCATTGTCTGCGTGCATATTTATATGACCAGTTATTCCCTTCACGCGGAAAATCTATCCATTCGGGATGGCCGAACTCATTACCCATAAAATTGAGATAACCGCCATTCATAGTGGTAACGGTTACCAATCGTATCATTTTATGCAAGGCTATACCTCTGTCAACCAAAAGTGTACTATCCACAAGTTTCGACATATGCCAATACATATCGGCATCTATCAGTCTGAATATAATTGCCTTATCTCCCACGAGTGCCTGGTCGTGACTTTCGGCATAAGAGATTGTTTTTTCATCGGCACGCCTGTTGGTCATCTCCCACCAGATAGATGAAACCTTCCAATCCTGGTCTTTTTGTTCTTTGATAATTTTTATCCAATAATCAGGAATATTCATCGCCAAACGATAATCAAAACCATAACCTCCCGATTTTACATCCAAAGCCAAACCCGGCATACCGCTAACATCTTCTGCAACAGTTACCGCATTTGGATTAATCTCGTGAATAAGTTTATTGGCAAGAGTAAGATAAGTTATTGCTGCCTCATCCTGACGGCCATTGTAGTAATCACCGTAATTTACAAAATGCTCCTCTAAACCGTGGCTGTAATAAAGCATTGATGTAACACCGTCGAACCTGAAACCATCAAACTTATACTCTTCCAACCAATATTTGCAATTTGATAAAAGAAAGTGCAACACCTCGTTTTTATCGTAATTGAAACAAAGCGAATCCCACGCTTTATGAAATCTTCTTGCAGGATCGGAATGGAAATACAAATCTTCCGTACCATCCATACAAGCGATACCCTCTTTAACATTTTTCACGGCATGAGAGTGCACAATATCCATAATTACCGCAATTCCCATTTCGTGAGCTGTATCGATAAGTTGTTTCAACTCATCGGGTGTTCCACATCGCGATGAAGCGGCAAAAAAGTTTGACACATGATATCCAAACGAACCGTAATATGGATGCTCTTGAATTGCCATCAGCTGAATTGCATTATATCCGGCATCTTTTACCCGTGGCAGAATATTTTCCCGAAATTCGTTATAAGTACCTACTTTCTCCTCCTCTGTTGCCATTCCAACATGCGATTCATAAATCAACAACGGCGATACATCCGGTTTAAAATTGTCTATTTTGAAAACATATGGATGTTCCGGGTCCCAAACCTGAGCCGAGAAAATATGTGTTTCTGTATCTTGAACTACTCTTCTACACCACGCCGGAATGCGTTCATCCATGCCACCATCCCAACAAACGAGCAGTTTATACAAATCATGGTGCTGCATTCTATTTAGTGGAATTTTTAATTGCCATACACCACCTTGCAGTTTAGAAAACTTAAACGACTCCATACGCTGCCAATTATTGAATGTTCCCACAAGGAATATTTCGGTAGCGTTTGGTGCCCATTCTCGCAAAACCCACCCTTCGTTGGTTTTATGCAATCCAAAATATAGATATCCTGACGCAAAATCGGACAGTGTGATTTTGCCGTTTTCAGTTAACTCTTTCTCTTTTTTAAGAAAAGCATCATGTCTTTTGACAATCTCTTTTTCGTAAGGTTTTAACCACGCATCGTTTTTTAGAATCTGTAACATAGTTTATAATCGGAATTGGGTGTAAAAAATGCTCTTATTTGCACAAAGATAAAACAAATTATAGATATTTGCTTCGGTTTTGTGTTAAATAGATGCCCGATTTTGATAGAAATAGCATTAAAAAAATTAGGAAAAAGGGCAATATTTCAGAAAAACAGCATAAAAAGAGAGTTTTATCAATATTTCACAAAAAATATGCTGATAAAGATTTTGCATTTATTCAAAAAAATATTATCTTTGCACCCGTCTTTTGAAGAAAAAGCGATTCGGGGTGTAGCACAGTCCGGTTAGTGTACCTGGTTTGGGACCAGGGGGTCGCGAGTTCGAATCCCGCCACCCCGACGAAATTAAAAAGCACTTGCAGCAATGTAAGTGCTTTTTTGGTGTAATAGTCAAAAGTAATGATTTTTTATCCTAAAAAACACACTAATG
>CAYFUW010000045.1:2008-16536 GCA_964346495.1 uncultured Dysgonomonadaceae bacterium | reverse complement strand
TAAATTAATCATTAAATACTAACCACAACTTTAATAAAAATAACTCACATTATGCGTATTATTACGACAACCTTAATTGTTTTGTTTTCTATTTTTAATTTTTGTTTAGCAGCACAACCAAAAGACTCAACCGATACATTCACATTTAAAGTGGATGGTGCAATGAAAAACAAATTTGAAATAGCTTCAAAAACAGGCAAAGGACGATTTTCCGTAAGAAATTCACGTATTGGTGTATCGGGACTTTTCACATCTTACTCTTCCTATCGCGGACAACTGGAATTGAGTGATAACGGTAATTTTAAGGTATTAGACCTTTCTGCATCGATTATCCCGATAGAAGGATTGAAAATAACATTGGGACAAACAGGAATTCCTCTGTTTAACTCTTATGTTGTGTCTCCCAGTAGCATGATGTTTGCAAACAGAACTTTCTTAGCAAAATATTATATAAGTACACGTGATATCGGATTACATATAGATTACGATTTTAAAGCAGGTATTATACCTATTTCTGCCGAATTTGGCTTGTATAACGGTCACACGATAAACGACCCGGTTTGGCGCGACAAACTCTCTTATGGCGCAAGAATTGAATTGGGAACGATGGAAGGATTACGTTCTACATTTAAGTTTTATAATTATCCCAACAGTGCCGACAAGCACTACCTTTTCTACGGTGCCGATTTACGTTACGGTACAAAAAGGATGAAAATAGAGACCGAGATAATGAAATGCGACAACAAAATAGTACCTGAAGACCAAATGCTATCTTATTATGTTCAAGGTGCATACGCTTTCCCATTAAAAGAGAATTGGGTTTTTAAACACATAATTCCCGCTGTTCGTTGGGATGCAATAGATAAAAGCATAAACGAAAAAGGATTCGATGTTAACAGATTATCGTTAGGTCTGGGATTTGGATTGACGAAAAAATATTTCTCATCTATCCTGCGTTTCGATTACGAGTGGTATCAAGTAAACAATACTCTCGATATACTTGATAAATATCCTGAAATGGACTCTAATAAGTTTACGGTAGAGTTAGTGCTATCGTTTTAAACGATAGTTTTGAGTGGTTGCATTTTTTTGCTTGCACATTGCGGTTATTAATTCCGCATTGTGCACATATGATATAAAAAGTAGGGATTGCAATCCCTCCGATATAACCACGCGAAAGGATTCGCTCGGTAACGTAAAGAAAAATACTTTGCGATACATCTTTGCGTCCTTTGCGAGAAACCTTTTACAACTAAAAAACTAAATGAGACGCCATAATATGACGGCTCGCGAATAGATTTCTCACTTCGTTCGAAATGACAAAAAACAAACTTTATCTACCAATCACAGTTAAATCATAAAACCCTCATCTTACTCTCTCCCTTTCGGCAAGTCTCAAAGTCTTCTTTTCTCCCTCTCTCCCTCTCTCCAAGTCTCGCAGTCATAAACAACTCGCACCACACAACACGCACCAACTCATAACTACATACTTCTCATTAATAACTAAAAAAGTCTTTCGTCTTGATTCTTGTGTCTTGTGTCTTAATGTCTAAGCCAAGCAGATGGATTCAGTTTTGTATTTTTTTGCCACAACTGGAAGTGCATTTTTGCAAGTCCTGTATCGGGGTCAGTATATATTTGACCGATTGATTGTCCGGTTTTCACCTTATCTCCCTGTTTTACATATATATTGTAGATATTGTCGTAAAACGAAAAATACTCGCCATGACTAATAATAACACAAGTATTTGAGCCCGGAAAAGAGAATACTTTCGTAACCTGACCATCAAATACCGAACGAATATCGGCGCCTTTCTGAGCCTGAATATCCACTCCATTGCTATTTGTTGAGATATTGTACTGTTCATGCTTATTTACTCCAAATCGGGTAACAATGGTTGACGGTCCGGTTACAGGCATAGGTAGTTTACCTTTATTGGCTGAAAAGTTTTTAGACAGTGCAAATGAAGCATCCGAAACGGTGGATTTTTCAGCATCGATTACCGGCTTGGCAACATCCGCCGATTTTGAAGGCTCTGCACGAGCAAGTTCCACATCTTTTTTGGACTCTTTTCGTTTTGTTTTACCTTTCTTACGTGCCTCTTCTTCTTGGCGAGCCTTTGCAGCAGCCTCTTCAGCTTTACGACGTTTTTCCGCCTCTGCTGCCAATCTGCGAGCTTCGGCTTCACGTTCTAAACGAGCAACCTCTTCGGCTATCAACTTCTCGATTTGAGCATCCAATTTTTGTGCTTGTTGCTGCTTTTTCTGCAATTCCTGTTGTAGCTCTTTCTGCTTGCCTTTCGCCTCTGCCACTTCACGTTGGCGAATTTCCTCCTCTTGCTGCAACTTTTTTTGTTCAGCCTCTACGGCAGCTAAAGCTTTCTGTTTCTCATTTTTCGATTTAATCAACGCCTCTTTTTTGGCTGTCAACTCTTTGTTTTTCGCCTTAATGTCTTCAGCCTGCTGTTTACGCCATTTCGAATAGTTCTTCAAGTACTGCATTCGGCGCAACGACTCACCTAAAGATTTTCCTGAAAGAACGAAAAACAACTTATTCTCGCTCTGTCTTTTAATCTGAAGAGTCTTAACAGCTTTAGTATATTTTTCCTGTTTTTGTTTTAGTTCTTCATTAAGCTTTTCTATCTCTTTTTCCAAAGCAGTTTGCTGCCTTTCCAAAGCTACGATTTCCTGTCTTTGCAAAGAAATCATCTCTTTTCGGGAAGATATCTGCTTGTTTATCAGATTTAATCGCTCTAAAATAGTTGTAGTATGCTTTTTAACATTCAAAAATAGCTTATTGGTATTGGAAATCTCTTCACGCAATATTTTTTGCTGTTTTTGAAGATTATCTATCTGCTTTGTTTGTCCTATTACCGAAAAGGCAAAAAACAACAGAAATAGTATGTTAAAGATTTTTTTCATCAAATAGACATTAAAACATTTAAAATCTGGTCAAATCTTTTTTTAGTGTATCCGGCAGGAATATCAATTGACAATGAAAACGATTCGTCTTTCTTTATATCGGAAAAATCTACACCTACAGATATTTTTCGGCTTGGTGTTTCAGCCGACACATTCATTTTGGACGGGAACATCTTGTCTTGAACCATTTCAAAATTGAAATATTGCCACTGCAGAGAATATTTTTTTTCGGGATGTACCAAATGAGTAAACCATACTCTATCGTTTCCATCAACTGTAAAAGAGTAATCAATATCTGAAATCTCGTCTGTAGCTTTTAGCAAATAGTGCATATTTGAGTCCTTTTTAATTTGAAAACGGGTGTAATCCGAAATTTCAACATTCTGCTTTCCGGATACAAAAATATGGTTGGAAAAGAGTGCTTGCAATGTTTCGAAATCGAATCCGACAGGATAATCTTTTTTCAAATCGGCAATAGCTTCCTTTACATATTGTTTGTTCATTCTATCGAGCAAAATAAGTGTATCGGGCGTAACATGAACTCTAAACATCTCAACTCCAAACAGTGGTTGTATAGAGAACTGAAGAGCGTTGTCTTTTATTATTCGCATATTTGCTCTTGAGCTTACCGAACTTCTTCCGGAAGAGATATTCAGATTGAGTTTTGACGATAGTGTGTTGTATTCGAACGAACTGCCCAAAATATCAGAGAAAAGTTGAGCATTCATTTTCTCTTCAACAGGTG
The DNA here is from genome assembly GCA_964346495.1 of uncultured Dysgonomonadaceae bacterium. Classification (GTDB taxonomy): domain Bacteria; phylum Bacteroidota; class Bacteroidia; order Bacteroidales; family Dysgonomonadaceae; genus JBGZFC01. The sequence continues at coordinate 12,869 of CAYFUW010000045.1, read as the reverse complement.
TATATGCACCTATAGCTTGTTTTGTGCTTTTACAACTATAGAAAGCAAATAACATTGCACAACTCAGCAATATGATATATGTTTTTTTCCCTATCTGTTTCATTCCTCAATATACTCTTTTTTCTCTATTTTTTGGTCTAATGTTTTTGATTTGCTGCCAAGTTCTTTAGCTTTCTCCCACTGCTTCACCGCCTCTTCTATTTCTCCCGTTACGGCAAGCGCATCGCCATAATGTTCGTGAATCACTGCCGAAGCTTCATCTTTGCTATATTCTACTGCTTTTTGAAGATAAATTTTCGCCATCACATACGAACCCTGCTTAAACAGTATCCAACCATATGTATCTAAGAAGGTTGGATTTGTAGGTTCTGCTTTTACAGTTATTCCGCTCATCTGCTCTGCTTTTTCCAACTGCTTATTCTCTTCTGACAGATAATAGCTGTAATTGTTTAATATGTGAAGATTTTGCGGATTAAGTGCCAGCGATTTTTCATAATTCTCGAAAGCCAGTTTTTTATCGTTTTTCTGATAGTACAAATCGCCTATCTGTCCATAGAAATCGGCTTCGACAAACGGATTGTCGAAAACCGCATTTTCAATTCCATTTTGAAACATCTCAAGAGCCGCATCATAATCTTCTAACAGAAATTTTGCCAAACCTGCATAGAAATAAAACTGTGGTGCTTCCGGAATATTTTTCATTGCTCTGTCGGTAATATCTACAATCTGATTCAGACTATCCGGCAGTGCTATACGAAGCATTTGCTCGTAACCAATTGGATTTGTTGGATTTGTAACAGCATATATATCAAACTGTTTGTATGCATCCTTCGGATTTTCTTGCAACAGAAGTACATTTCCGTATAACAAATTCAGTTGTGAATAGTTTGGATATTGCTCAAACAAAGATTGAAAAAACGGATTCACATTTTTCGTATCTTTTTGGTTTTGCAACAAAATATCGATATAACGTGTTACAAGCTGCATCTTCATCTCAATCTCCATTTTGGGATTATTCACAGCTTTAGATATCTCTACTTCAGCTGCTTGCCTATTATCAGTTTTCTCATAATAGTTAAGCATACTTGTCATAAGTGTCGGATAGTCAGGATCTATTTCCCGAACTTTATTGAAATATGTAAGTGCATTATCATATTGTTCATCTTCCAGATAAAGGTCGCCAATTAGCATCAAGTACCTCACATCTGATGGGTTTTCCGCGATAAGTTGTTTCATCTCTTTGAAGATTTTATCTCTTTCACCCATCATGTTGTAAAGCCTGAATTTGTTCATGGTTATAACATCCGAAACACCTGTTATGGTTTCCAGTTTTGTTAAGATATTAATGGCTTTATCCAATTCGCCGCTATTTGAATAAGCCTCTGCAAGTTCGTAATATAGTTCAATTTTATCAGGATATTTTTCAATCATGTTTTCATAAACACTCACAACCTCCATATCCATATGCAATGCTTTGCAGATTTTGGCATAAATCATATTAAAGTCGAAGTTTTCGGGATAATATTCAACCGCTTTTTTCAAGTATTCATATGACTTTGAATTATCGCCTAAAAAGCTGTAATACGCGCCCAATTCCACCAAGACAGTTGCATTGGTAGAGTCTAAAGCATTGCAATATTGGAATAAATCGAAAGCTTCGGCATAATTACCCTTTACTTTTTCTCTAAGAGCTTCGTAGTAGAAGTAGTCCGCTTTTCGACGGATAACCTCATTTTTTTTCCATGATTCTTTGGGAAGAACTTGTGAGAACAAATTTCCCGAAAAAAGAAAGAAAATAAGCGTTATTGTGCCAAAACAGATATTCCGTTTTTGATTATATCTCATCTTTTTATTTTTTACCGGTATGTCCAAAACCTCCTGCACCTCTTTCACTCTCATCTAATTCGTCAACCTGCTCCCACGAAATATGTTCATGTTTTGCAATTACCATTTGGCAGATTCTCTCTCCATTATTCACAACAAAATCTTCGGAAGAGAGATTAACAAGAATGACACCAATTTCGCCTCTGTAATCGGCATCTATAGTGCCCGGCGAATTTACTATAGAGATACCATGTTTGATTGCCAATCCACTTCTCGGACGAATCTGAGCTTCGTATCCTTCGGGCAGTTGAATATATATTCCTGTGGGAATTAATGCTCTTTGTAACGGTTTAAGCAGTATAGGTTCTGCAATATTTGCACGCAAATCCATTCCTGCAGAATAAGGTGTGGCATATTCGGGCAACGAATGATTTGATTTGTTTACTATCTTGATTTTCATAAATTGATTTGTTTTATATGATTGTGCGAATTTATACATTTTCGGGCAATTATTGACCGAATTGATAAAATTTAAGGAAATATTCTCTTTTTAAAGTAGGATAACGCTATATCCGTTACGAAAAAAATGCATATCTTTGTAGTATATGAGCGAAAATTACGACCTGTTAAAAAAACTACAAGAGACCATCATGGCGCAAGGTATTGAATCTTTCCACATGTTGGAAGATTCTGTTCCCATTGAAGAGCAGATGAAGTATTTCAGATATTTCGAAAAGCTCAGAGTTGAGAATATTCCCTTCAATCGTGATGAAGAGATTGATATTCTCTTTTCGTCAGATGCATCGGTAGAACGCAAGAAGCAAAGCCTTTCGCTGCTTGCCACAATTCCCGATGTAACTGCCTATCGCTCTATTGAAACCTATCAGAGTAGTCCTTTAGAACCTGAGCTTTCTGACTGGGCATCTATGTCGCTAATTAGCAGCCGCATAGTTTTGAGTTCCGATTTGTCGGGACAACAACAGATATATGTATCTTCGGGATTGGGCGGGATGGATAAGAAGTTGCGTTTCTTCTCACTTTTTACAACCACCGACCGAGAACCGTTCACCGACTTACAAAAAGAGATTGTTGAACGTGAGTTCCATTTTCAATTGAAACAGAGCGATATAGAGATTGAGAAAATTGAGATGCACGACAACTATTTCACTATCCTTATGCTGCTTCCCATAGATAGAGATGTGCAGACAAATCTTAGAGATGCGGTAAACGAGTGTAACCAATACGGCAGTTTTCTCGACACCAGATTTCTATTGACAAATACTAAAATTTTGAGTGAATCGGAAATTGAGAAATTACTCGAAAAGTAACAAACTACTCTCCACCCTTTCTTTTAAAATTTCTTTTATCGCCAAATCGTTTATCGGAACCGCCATCTCGTTTCCCGAACTCTCTCTTTTTAAAGCCTTCGCGTTTATCGTCAAATTTTCTGTCGTTATCTCTTCTTTTAAACTCGCGTGGTTTACGGTCATTGTCAAATGGGCGGTCGCTTCGTGGTTTACGGTCATTATCAAAAGAGCGTTCACGTTGTTTAAAGGGGCGTTCATCACCTCTTTCTCGTTTGGCGAAATCTCGACGCGGTGTTTTTCCTTTTTCAAAATCCCGCTCTTTTCTAAACTCTTGTTTTGCTACATCTTCGCCTTCAGACTCAACACGACGTGAACGACGATATCCTTCTCTCGAATTACGTTCCATATGCTCTCTGTTCTGACGACGACGTGCAGGTTTTGGAAGGTCTTCACGTTTTCCGGCAAATATTTCATACTCACGCATTTCACACTCCAATGCACCGTTGTATAGGAAATAACGTTTCAACGGTTTCAGCCCAATGTTGTCAAATGACTCTTTTCGATAACTCAAAACGAAAGCATGATAACCCATAAAAACGTGTTTCAATCTCTCACCAATCATATCGTACAGCTGCTCCAAATCCTCCACTTTAAGACGCTCACCATAAGGCGGATTGGTCATCAAAATTCCGTTTGGTGCAGGTGCTTCTTCGTACTTTTGAAATGATTTTACGGAAAGATTAATATAATTTTTCAATCCGGCAGTTTTTATATTTTTCTCTGCAATTGAAATCATTTTCGGCGAAATATCGGAACCGTAAATCATATGGTTAAATTCACGTGAGCTGCTCTCATCGTTGTAGATATCGCTAAATAGTTCTGCATCGAAATCGGTCCACTTTTCAAAACCGAAATGTTCACGATGAATTCCGGGCGGGATTCCCAACGCAATCATTGCAGCCTCTATCAACAAAGTTCCCGAACCGCACATCGGGTCAACAAAAGCCGATTCTCCGCGCCAACCCGACTTCAAAATCATGCCAGCAGCCAACACTTCGTTAAGTGGCGCATCGCCTTGTCCCTGACGATAACCGCGCTTGTGCAACGACTCACCCGAACTATCGAGCGAAAGTGTACATTTGTTGTGTGCAATGTGAATATTCAGCACGATATCGGGATTCGTCACACTTACCGACGGACGTTTTTCGTATCGCTCGTTAAACCAATCGGCAATGGCATCTTTCACCCTGTAAGCCACAAATTTAGAGTGGTGGAAAATATGCGAAAAGACAACTGCATCTATTGCGAATGTTTTATCTAACGAAAGGTAATCTTCCCAATTCAACTTTTTGAGCTCTTCATACACCTCATCGGCATTTTCAGCTTTAAAGTTGTATATAGGTTTTAAAATGCGCAATGCTGTACGACAATGCAAGTTTGCTTTATACATCAGTGCCTTATCGCCTGTAAATGAGACCATACGTGTACCAATTTCCATATCGTCGGCACCTAAAGCTATCAACTCTTCAGCAAGCACATCTTCCAATTCTGCCATAGTTTTGGCAATTAGCGGGAATTTTTCAGAACTATTCATCTAATCAGATATAAATTTTGGTGCAAAGATAAGCACAATTTTTTAGACAAAAGATACAAGAGCCAAGACAAAAAGATTTTTATTAGTTATGAGTAGATGTTGATTATTGGCTATTTGTAGAGACGCGGCATGCCGCGTCTCTACAATTCTTCGATGAATAACTTCCCAAATCCACAATTTATCTAAATCGAAAATAAACAGCCTTTTATCTTGGCTCTTGTGTCTTGCATCTAACAAAAACAGACCTACATATTTTTTATATTTGCCTATTTCTTTTATTTTTGTAGAAAATTTACTATGCTATCAATTTTTGCCTTTATAATTCTTGGAATTGTTGCCGGATATCTTTTGCGAAACTCTAAAATCGTAAAACATATCGGTACCCTACTGACCATAGTCATTATGGCTTTGCTATTTTTTCTCGGCATTTCGGTAGGCGGAAACAAACAAATAGTTAATAACTTTGTTAATATAGGTTGGGAAGCATTTATTCTCACCGTTGGCGGTACGTTAGGAAGCGTACTTTGTGCCTGGTGGGTATATCGCAAATTTTTTAAAGATAAAAACAAGTAATAGCATTTCATTATAAGAAACAGATTTATCTTTGACTTAACCAGCTGATTTATAATAGAATTCTAATGCTTGCCAAATAATTATTTTTCAAATCAATTTATAATAAAAAAATCATATTTTAAAATTAAAAAAATGAAATCAGACATTCAAATTGCAAGAGAAGCATCTCTTATTAAGGTAAAAGATGTTGCCGAAAAACTTGGAATTCCACGTGACGAAGTTCACAGTTTTGGTAGATATATGGCAAAAACACCTATCAGCCTATTAAATAAAGATAAGATAAATGATAGTAATCTTATTCTTGTAACAGCTATCACACCTACCAAAGCGGGTGTTGGTAAAACCACCGTTTCTATTGGTTTGTCATTAGGTTTAAATCATATTGGTAAAAATGCTATTGTAGCGTTGCGTGAGCCTTCATTAGGTCCCATTTTTGGTATGAAAGGTGGTGCTGCAGGTGGTGGATATGCACAAGTTTTGCCAATGGAAAACATCAACCTTCACTTCACAGGAGACTTCCACGCTGTAACAACTGCACACAATACAATTTCAGCACTTTTAGACAACTATATCTATCGCAATCGCGGATGCTCAAAAGCTCTGAAAGAAGTTCTTTGGAAACGTGTTCTTGATGTTAACGACCGCAGCTTGCGTTATATTACAACCGGATTGAACGGTTCTGCAAACGGTGTTCCGCAAGAGGCAGGATTCGATATTACAGCAGCTTCAGAGTTGATGGCTATTCTTTGCCTGGCGGAAAATGAAGATGATTTGCGTCGTCGTATCGAGAATATATTGCTTGGCTACACAATGGATGGTCAACCATTTACAGTTAAAGATTTGGGCGTTGCAGGTGCTATCACAGTTCTAATGAAAGACGCTATCCATCCAAACCTGGTACAAACTACAGAAAACACTGCAGCTTTTGTACACGGTGGACCTTTCGCTAACATTGCACACGGTTGTAACTCGGTATTAGCAACAAAAATGGCAATGTCGTATGGTGACTACGTTATTACTGAAGCAGGTTTTGGTGCTGACTTAGGCGCTGAAAAATTCTTCAATATCAAATGTCGCAAAAGTGGTCTTCGTCCAAAACTAACAGTTATTGTTGTTACATTGCAAGGATTGAAGATGCATGGTGGCACACCCGAACAAGAAATTAAAAAACCCGATGCACAAGGCTTACGCAAAGGTTTGGAAAACTTAGAAAAACATTTGGATAACCTTGCAAACTTTGGACAATCGGTAGTTGTTGCTTTCAACCACTTCTATTTCGATACAGAAGAAGAAATTGATATCGTAAGAGAATTCTGTAAAAAGAAAAACGTACCATTTGCAGTTAACAAAGCTTTTGCTGAAGGTGGAGAGGGTGCTGTAGAACTTGCAAAAACAGTTGTAGAGACTATCGAAAATAATCCTTCGAAAGAATTGAAATTTACTTATGACGATAATGACGATATCGAAACAAAAATCACAAAAATTGCAACATCTATCTATGGTGCACGCGATGTGGTATTAAGTGAGAAAGCGATTAAAAAACTTAAAGGTATTATTGGTACCAACTTAGAAAAGTTCCCGGTTTGTATCGCTAAAACACAATATTCATTCTCGGCTGACCCGAAAGCATATGGTGTGGCGAAAGACTTCAGATTGAAAATCAACGATTTGGTTATCAACCAGGGTTCAGAATTTATCGTGGCTATTGCAGGTGAAATGATGCGTATGCCGGGACTTCCAGCTGACCCACAAGCCAAACGAATTGATATTATCGATGGTGAAATTGAAGGACTTAGCTAATCAGTATTTATCATAACTATATCGAAAAAAGAGTGTGAAAAATTTCACACTCTTTTTTGTAATCACTGATTTCGATAAAAACATTTTATCATCTGAATAGGCAAAATTTTCACAATCTCGCTATCGCGCGAATCCTTTCGCATGATAATAATACCACACGATAGAATCGTGGGTAGCACAGAGCGGTAACCAATCACTTTTCACTTTTTCCAAAACTAACGTCCAGCACCAAAATTTCCGACACAGTCCCAATTCGATATTGCGGACCAACCAATGCAATGCCGGAAGTAACATAAATATGAGTGTTCTCTTTTTGTAAATAGCCATGTGCTTTTTCAAAAATAGATTGTGTCACCAAATTTCCCGGAAAAACTTGTCCATGATGAGTATGGCCATATAAAGCTAAGTCGGCTCCGGCAGATACCTCTTCATCCAAGTTGTTAGGTGTATGATTTAGTACGATAACAGGCTTTGACAAATCTACCTGTTGCTCACTTAAAAGTTCTTTCAGACTCATTCTGTTCTCGATAACCAAATCTTCCCGACCAACAATATAAAAAGCACTGTCAATCAGTAGCGCAGAATCTCTCAACACCTTTATTCCTGCACGGTTGAGCCACTCAATCTTCTCTTCCGCACCGAAACGATACTCGTGATTACCGGGACAAGTAAACACACCCAACGGTGCATGCAAACGATTCAACTCCTCATTCATATTACCTTTTATAACAGGTTCAATATAAGGGGTAAAGAATGAAAAGCACAAAAACGAAACCAAACAAAAAACTTCTGAAAGGCTTATAAATAAAGCGTTTGAGCGGTGTTTTTATGTGCGGTGTTACTAAAAATGAAATGTACATTTAATGTGGATTTTATAGTGACCGGAAAGCCAAAAACGGCTCTTTTTTGGGATAAAATGTTGATTGATGTAATAAAAAGGGGCGTTTATGTATATTATTGAAAACAAAAGGGTTACTTCTCTTAAATATACATTAAAAAGCGGTTATTTTAGCTTTAAAAGTGGTGTAAAATAAATCTGTTAAAATTTAGTTAAATAATAAATGGATGTGCAACGGGCGTACAAACGGAGATACAACGGGAATACAAAATTTGCTCGTTTTTAGCTATAAAAAAGCCTTCAAAAAGTTGAATTTTAACATTTAAATATTGATTGGAAAAAGAGCAAAAAACACCCTTTTTTTGGCTCGAAATGTTGACCGCTTTTTTCAGTAAAAAAGATGTGTTTTTTATTTAGAATGATTATAAATAAATCCGTTTAAAACTCGGTTTTTTGAAACCACATTTTAAACGGTTTTTTTACGCAAAAAAAAGAGATTAAAAAAATAATTACATAATGTTTGTGTAATTGAAAATAATTTATTTACTTTGCCTTTGCATGTCATACATATATATTCTTGGGCAAAATCCATTAAAAAATATTTTTTGAACAAGATAAAAGGGAACGCCCCTATGGTGGTGGTGTGGAAACTACCCACGACTCTACGCCCTGCGTATGTGTGACATGCACACCTACGGGGGCGTTTCTGTTTTATCGTAATTCTTATAATTATGCATGTCGATAAGAATTTAGATTTAGTAAAATGTACTGATAATAACGCTTTTATCAGTGTACAAGAATTAGTGAAGGACTTTGATAGTGCCGTTATAACTCACGCAATCAACGAGAAAAACGGCAATCCTGAAAGCCTGCAAATGTGTAAAATGGTTGTTCTTTACAACGCAAAAGAAATCAGTTTTGAAGATGTTGTTTTAGGTGCAACTAATATCATGAAAAATCAGTTATTTAGTCTTGTAAAAAGTTCGGTTTTCAATATCATTGGTAACCGTTTGAAAAAAACATCTATCAATTATAAAGCGTTTTTATTTAAACACATATTGGGATTTACTCCCAATTCGGAAACGGTAAGCGACGAAACGGATTCCTTTAATAAGGAAGTATAAAAAAGAAGTGTTTTTTTGAGTAAATAAACACTGGTAAAAAGGGAAAATCTAAAAAGGGTTTTCCCTTTTTTTATCTACAAAATACATTTTTCAAATAGCTTATTATTATAGATTTGTTTGACTATGCAAATAACACATTATCATTGTGTTGGGTTTGATTAATTTATTTTTATATGACACGATGACAGTGCTATTTTGGCATATATTATTTTTTAGGTTGTTTTGCAAATATAAATATTTAAAAGACAAAAAAAGAAATGAGTAAACAACAAAAAACATTTGTGTTATCCGATGGAACAAACATTAATTCAAAGGGTTACAAAATAGATATTTCCGGTATGGATATAGCACGTTTTGAGGCTAATCCGGTAATGTTATACGAACACAACCCGGAGCGTGTTTTGGGGCGTTGGGTTAATATTCAAAAAGGATTGAACCAATTAACCGCTGTTCCTGAGTTTGATATGGAAGACGAGGAAGCTATGAAAATCAGCGGAAAAGTGGAACGAGGATTTTTAAACGGTGCGTCAATCGGTGTTATTGTCCGTGATGTTCAGGAAGTGGACGGCGTGGACGTGGTAACACGTTCGGAATTATTTGAGGCAAGTATTGTTTCCGTTCCGGCTGATGCGAAAGCGGTAAGGCTTTATAACGACAAATTAGAATGTTTATCGTTAAGCCAACTGAAAGCTAATCTAAACCGACAAAAAGCCGACAAAAACGATTATAAGGCTTTTTACGAGCAAATTTGTGAGGTTCTGGAACTGAACAAAGAAACGGATATAAAAACTGTTTTAGGAAAGATAAAACGGCTACTTAAAACAGATGGCGAAAACGAAATAGAAGAGGCGTTAAACCTTGATATTCTTACAGTATCAGAGGCTAAACTTTATACAAGAATGTTCAGGAGCGGACAAACAGACGTTTTAAGAGTTATAAAAGAAAAGAAAGCAGAACACATTGAAAATCAGAATAAAAAGCTGATTGACTTATATAACCAAAACAACGATAAAATAATAACATATTTATCTATTACAGGCTGGAACGAGCTTAAAAAGTTGGGATATGAAACCGCAAAAAACATTGTAGAAAGTTTGCCGGAACGTATTTATTTATCAAAAATGACAGAAAACGGCAATCAATTACATGATTTAGATTGGTACAGAAAGCACAACCCAAAAGCGTTAAAAGATAATCCGGAATTATATCAAAGCCTTTTGAAAAGCTACAAGAAAAACAAATAATTAATTAAATATCAGTATTTTATGGCACAATTAGAAAAACAGATTTGGGTTGACCAAATACAAGAACATTTTTATCCTGATAGTTCTTTTTTGATGTATGGAAAAGATTTTACTCCATTTGTTGAAAACAACGCTATTAACATGGCAGAGGCAGGACTTGAACCAAAAGTATTAATAAATAATACAACGTATCCGATTAACAGCGTTCAACGTGTTGATGCTCCGATTAAAATAGAGTTAGATAAGTTTGAAACCGAAAACACAACCGTACGAAGACCGGAGGTAATCCAATACGCTTATGACCAACTGGAAAGCGTGCTAATGGGACACCGCAACCAATTGCGAGCATCGACCGCACAAAAGGCGGCACACGCATACGCACCACAGGAAGACAGCGATTATACTCCCGTTATTGGCACTACCGGAAGCGTAAGCGGAACACGCAAAACATTGACATTTGAAGATGTTTTGAATTTGAAAGAACGTTTTGATGTAATGGAAATACCAATAGAGGAGCGTTATTTGGTGTTACACCCTTCACACGTTACGGATTTAAT
>CAYFUW010000045.1:0-1908 GCA_964346495.1 uncultured Dysgonomonadaceae bacterium | reverse complement strand
GTGTTACACCCTTCACACGTTACGGATTTAATCCGTTTGGATGTTCAGGGATTTAAGGATATAACAGATGTTGTAAACGGCAAGCCTAAACGTTTCGCAGGCTTTGGTATTTTACAATTTTCACGTATGCCAATGTATAACTTAGACACAATGCAAAAACTCCCTTGGGGTGCAACCGGTGAAAATATTGGCTTTTGTTCCTTTGTATTCCAGGCGGGTGAAGTAATGAAAGCGGACGGCGATGTATTTATGTATGTAACTGAAAATGATGCAAAAGAACGCGCTACTATTGTAGGTTTTGATAAACGTTTTATTGCAGTTCCTATCAGAAATAAAGGGATTGGGGCGATTGTAAGCGTAAACGCATAAAAAGAAATGTACATAAATATAGCAAATAGCTACCATCTTAAAAATGTATGTTATTGTATTATAGTGGAATAGGGTATTTTTAAGTATTTGTTTTTTGTACATTTCATTTTTTAAAGTCGCATATATTCTCAGGCTCTGTATGCGACTTTTTTTATTTAACTAACTATGAACCAGAATGTAAAAGATAAAATAAAAATTGTTGCTGATATTGTAAAGCAACATTATGAAGAGGGGCGTCAGGATAGGTGTTTATTATGGTGTTATCGTAATGTTGTAAATAAACAATATCCTATGAGTGAACGCACTTTTTGGCGTTATATGGCTTTTGCAAAAAAACATTTAGGGTATTCATTTAGTAACAATAAAAAGGATTTAAACTAAAATAAAACAGTATTTAAATGTAAATTATATATATCTTTACATTTTCAAACTATGGACAAATTAAACAGTTTATTTGGGAAAACAATATTTGACTTTACCGATGATAAAAAACTAATAAGTAAAATTATCGGTAATACTCCAAAAAGATTTTTATATAAAGGAAGTGCACCCTATTAATAAGATGAATGATTTAGTTTCTTTTGCCGTTTTTACCAATAATAAAGAGTTGAAAAAAGAAGCTGAAAAAGCACATTTATTTGAAGTAAAAAAGTGGGAAGAAGTAATAAAAAAGGGTGCAAAAAGTGGGTTAATTGTTGATTAATTAAATGACTATTTTAGTACCTGAAAATGTTGATTGGAAACAGCTATAAAAACAACCTAATTGTTTTTAAAAGTTAAACTGTACAATTCATTTTAAATTTTATACACAATTCATTTTTTAGATTATAAATATGTGAATCAATTAAATCGCCGCCAAAAAGAATTAAGTCGGGATTTTGGGCTAAAATAAAATCAACATATTTGCGAACATAATCTCTATTAATCAGATATCCCATATGCATATCAGCAGCAAAAACTATGCGAATAGACTCATATTTTCCGGCACTTTTATCGATAGTGATATTTACAGATTGTGCAACCGGATTGTTAAACTTATATTTGCCGATTGACATTACAACCGCCACAAATATCACGGAGAAGAGCCATATTATTTTTCGGGTTTTAGATGATTGATTCATCAATTTTTTAGGGGAAAACAGCTCTTTACGCACTATCAGATAAATTAAATCGATAATAAAAATTACGCTGCTTGAGTAAATCACAAAAAGCATCCAACTTGTTGCAAGCATTCTGTTAGCATGTACAAGACCGGGTGGAAGATGATTAAAAAAGAAAAAGCCGATAAGATAAAACAGAAGCTCTGCCGAAAAGAGAACAAGCAAAGCCGTACGAATGGCTATATTATCTTTGAAAACCCATCTGCTTTTCAGGAAAAAAAGCACATTGACAGTCAAATGAATAATTAGGGCTAAAATAAGTGAACGCATAAAGAAATATGTAATTTTTAAATTTGAAACAATTTTTCACTTACAAACTTACGAAAAAACTCACCCACAAAGGTACGGTAAAATCGATTATCATACCATGAAAAATGGC
>CAYFUW010000044.1:0-17094 GCA_964346495.1 uncultured Dysgonomonadaceae bacterium | reverse complement strand
ACTTATATCAGAAGCGATAAACATCTAAATACAACATTCAGTTTAAGATAATTAGTGGTAATTGAATGCTTTTTTTCAGCTGTTTGATTTTAACTTTATATAAGGTTAACTTCAAACAGCTTTTTTATTGGAATAAAAACAGTTGATATTCTGCATTATTTACTATATTTGCTTTTGTTTCATAGAACACACTTTATATATTACAGAAGTATTCAACAAAAATAAATATTCTAATATGAAAAGTAAACTATTTATACTATTATCACTCATTGGGTTTGTTTTTTCGGCTCAAGCTCAAGAAAATAACAATGGAGTAATACAACTGGACGAACTACGTAAACCTGCTTACAGAAAAAAAATATCTATACCCGATATAAACGGCTACAAAGTATTAAAATGCGATTTTCATACACACTCTGTGTTTTCTGATGGTGATGTTTGGCCCAATATGCGTGTTGAAGAAGCATGGGAGGAGGGATTAGACGCAATAGCTATAACTGAACATGCCGAATATCTTCCCAATAAAGATGATTTGGGAGTAAATCACAATAGAGCGTATGAACTAGCCGGGGAGGCTGCTAAAAAAGACAAAATTATCTTGATAAAGGGAATAGAGCTTACCCGAAAAACACCGCCCGGACACTTCAATGCTCTTTTTATTGGCGATGCTTCAAATTATTTAGAAGATGATGCTTCGGAAAGAGATTGGGAAGCATTGATGAAAGCCTATGAACAAAACGCTTTTATCATGTGGAATCACCCGGGATGGCAACCCGATATTGAAGGCTCGTACGAGTGGCTACCATTTATTGATGATTTGTACAAGAAAAATGCACTGCATGCCATTGAAGTTGTAAATGGTTTCTGGTTGCAAAACAAATCACTTGACTGGTGTATAGATAAAAACCTTACTGTGATTGGCGGTTCGGATATTCACAACCTTATCGCCCACGATTACGATTTGAGCAAAGATTACATCCATCGCACAATGACTCTTGTTATGGCGAAAGAGAGAACAGCAGAATCTATTCGTGAAGCGTTAGAAGCAGGACGAACTGTTGCATGGGCAAGTAAATATCTGGTAGGGAAAGAAGAGCACATTAGAGACTTGTTTGATGCATGCGTAACAATACACCCGACACATTTTAGCAAAAAGAACTGGCACGGAATAGAGATGAACTTTTATGAAATAGAGAACAATAGCGATTTGTATTTCGAGTTGGAGTTAAAATCGGGGAAAGGCACTAAAAAAGTAGAGATTCATCCAATGTCATCACAACTTATTTCTGCCGAAGTAGGTGAAAAATCGCTCTCTTACGATGTAATCAGCACCTATATCAGAAGTGACAAACATTTGAGTGTAACTTTTGATTTGAGATAGTTTGTGGATTGGCTTTTAGCTTCTTTCTTCAACAACACAAACTTTCGTACAAGAACGCTGCAACTCTCCCCTCCCCTTACGAAAGGGGAGTATCCCGTGAAACGGGAGGAGGGTTTCTTATAGTTTTGAGTGTGGAGTTGTTGCGTGTTTCGGGTTACTAGTAGTTGAGATGATGTTGGTTATTCTTGTCATTTTGAACGAAATGAAAAATCTATTTCATTGGCTTTGGGAATAGCACATTGCGGTTAAAAAAACCCGCATTGTGCGTAATAAGAATTATGGGCAATACGGATTGAAACCGCAATGCCCTCTTAGCGAGCTTTGCGTGAAATAAAAAACGTCGGGATTGCAAATCCCTCCAACATACTACAAAATAAAAATCCACTCAACGTGATGATACAAAAAAATCAGTTTGACTGGTTCTTACACCATATCAAACTGATTTTATATTTTAAAGATATATCTTTGCTATCTTATTTAATGCTCAATTTTGCTTTTACAAAAGGTGTAGCATCTGTTGCTGTTGTACTGTGATACAAAATGCTTCCTGCTGCAAGGTCAAAAATATAGGTATAACCTTTTTCCTCGCCTACCGATTTTATTGCATCATTTATTTTTTGGTAAACAGGAGCTAAAAGCTTTTGTTGTAGTTCTTGTACCTCTTTTTGACTGTTTTGAACAAATAGCTGATATCTCTCGTTCAATTGGTCTAACTGTTTTTGTTGGTCAGCTTTAGCTGCATCGCTTGATGTAGCTGCGCTTTTTTGAAACTCTTCTGCTTTTTTATTGAACTCATCAACAATTGCTTGACCATCTTTTGAGATTTGCTCTTGTTTTTTAGTCAATTGCGACTCGATATCTGCCAACTCGGGCATAGCATTAAAAACTTCTTGTGAATTGATAAACGCGATTTTGTCTTGTGCAAAAGCAAAAACCGGCGCCAACACTAGAAGTAGTGTAATTAATTTTTTTGTCATATCAATATTATAAAATTTAATTTTGTTTTATTCTCGATAAATCGGATGCAAAGTTAATACTTTTTTTGCTTAATATCCTAATTTAGACAGAACCTGATTGCTAATATCTATACTTGGAGATGCAAAAATAACCGATGTTGCCGATGCTCTGTCTATCACAACCTGATAGCCATTGGCGGTTGCAATCTCCTTTACTGCATTGTAAATATCGTCTTGAATAGGCTTCATAAAGGCTTGACGTCTTTTAAAAAGTTCACCTTCGGGACCGAAATATTTATTCCTCAATGCAGAAATTTCATTCTCTTTAGCTACAATTTCGTTTTCTCTCGTTGTTTTTGCTTCACCTGCCAGGAAGACAAGGTCTGCCTGATATTTTTTGTACATCGCTTCTACCTCTGTAGCCATTTTATCTATTTCGGCCTGCCACTGTTTCGATACATTCTCAAGCTGACGATTTCCGTTTTCGTAAGAAGGTATTTTACCTAGTATAAACTCCATATCTATAAGAGCATATTTTTGTGCAAAACTACCGGATACAAACATTATCAGAAGTAATCCGATTAACGATATTCTTTTTTTCATTTTCATTGTTTTTTTAGTGTTTGTATTTATTTTTTTCTTTCTCAGTTTATAGTTTGATTAAACTTGTACATAATAAATGACACCAAAACCTGGTAATCGTTTATGCTGTGTCAGTTAAATCATGTTAAGCATATCTTCTATTAGAACTCCTGACCAAGCACAAAAGAGAACTTGCCACCGGAATTAGATCTGCTGCCAAGTATCGGGTCAAAACCGTATGCCCAGTCAACACCCATAAGACCAACCATTGGCAGGAAGATACGTGCACCTACTCCGGCAGAGCGTTTCAAATCGAACGGATTGAAATTGTTTATTCTTTGCCATGTATTACCTGCTTCAACAAATGTAAGTACATAAATTGTAGAGTTGGGTTGTAACACAACCGGATAACGCAACTCAAGTCCAAGTCTGGTGTAAGCTCTTCCCTGAAGACCGATAGAGTTGTTTTCATATCCGCGCAATGCTATCTGTTCTGTTGCGAAAGACATTGAGTATCCCGACATTCCGTCTCCACCCATCTCGAATGTTTCGAAAGGTGTCAGTTTATGACGGTTGTAGTGTCCCAAGAAGCCAAATTCAACTCTTGTAGCTACAACTGGCGTTCTTGTTACTGATAACGAAGTAAGAGCTGTGTATGTTCTTGCTTTGAACTTCCATTTATGAAACTCGTTCCATTTGTATTTATCGGGATTGTTGTTCTCCATTGCCGCGTAATCTATATTATCGAACAGAGAGAACGGCGGCGTGATATTCAGGTTTAGAGAAAACTGCGATCCGGTACGTGTGTAGATAGGATTATCTATAGAGTTTCTTGCAAAAGTCAGGTTTAAGGAGATACTATTGCTCGCTCCTGTACTAAACGGGAAATTATTCCATCCCCTACTCCAGTTTTTCAGATTATAACGCTGATAACCCAATTCGGCTTGTACGTAGAAATAGTCATCGGGCCAACTTAAACGTTTACCATAACCAATGGAAGTACCTATCATTTCAAAAATTTGATCAGGGTCCATCGCATTTAGCATAGCTTGTTCATACATTTGGCTGTTATACATTCCATAAGGGCTGTACATTCCACCATACATTCCACCGCCATACATATAAGGGTCGTAATACAAGCTTTGGTTATAAATATCGCTTCTTAATCCTGTAAACCTTGAGTAATAAGCATTTAACGAAAAATTATTTGGTCTCTTACCTCCAAACCATGGTTCGATAAAAGAGAATTGATACGACTGATAGTATCTTCCGTTTGTTTGCGCACTTAATATAAGTGTTTGACCTTCACCCTGGGGGATAATTCCTTTGTAAGAAGATGGATTAAACATGTTTTTCAAAGAGAAGTTATTGAGTTTCAGACTCAATTTCCCAACCAATCCGGTTGGTCCCCACCCCGCCGAGAACTCAATTTGGTCATTTCCTTTAGATGTAAGCGGATAACCAATGTTTACTGTTCCATCTTCCGGATTTGGAACAATATCGGGTTGCATGTTTTCAGGGTCGAAGTGTCCTGTTTGTGCAATCTCTCTGATTGAACGAATTATATCTTCCTTACTGTAAACAGCTCCCGGTTTTGTACGCAACTCTCTGCGGATAACGTTTTCATAGAGTCTGTCGTTTCCTTGAATAGTTACATTTTTTATAGTAGCCTTTGTTCCTTCAATAACACGAAGTTCCAAATCAACCGAGTCGTTTTCGATATTTATCTCAATCGGGTCGATACGAGAAAAAAGATAACCGTTGTTTTGATACAAGTTCACAACTGCATCTTCATCTGTTAAGAGTCTCTCGTAAAGTTTTTTCTGATTGTAAACATCGCCACTTTTCATATTGAGTATTCTATTCAGGTCGTACGAGTTATACTGAGTATTTCCCACCCAATTTATAGAACGAATATGATACAGCGGTCCCTCTTCAACTTTTATGTTGATGTTCACGGTTTTTTCATCGTGCTTATAAACCGTATCTTGAACTATTTCTGCATCTCTGTAACCATACTCGTGATATTTATTGATAAAGTTCTTTTTATCCTCTTCATACAAATCATCAACAAACTTCTTAGACCTGAAGAGATGCAACAAGTTTCGTTTTTCGTTGGTTTTCTTCATCGCCCATTTCAATTTTCGAGTACTGAGCGATTCGTTTCCTGCGATATTTATCTTGTTAACTTTTATTTTTTCCTTTTTATCAACATTAATCTCCAGAATAATTTCGTTTTGTGCACTTATATCCTGACGTTCATTGATTGAAACTACTGCTTCGCCAAAACCTTTCTCCTTAAAATATTCTTTGATTATTGTTTCTGCAGTCTTTATCTGGTTTGGAGTAATCTGGTTTCCTTTTACTACGCTGATTTTCTTTTCAATGTCCTCTTGCTCCCCTTTCTTCATCCCTTTAAAACGGATATCCGAAACACGGGGGCGGTCTTTAAGTTTTATCTCGAGCCAAACGCTGTCACCATCAATTCTGGTTTGAAGAATTTTTATATCAGAAAAAAGTCCCTGTTTCCAAAATCTTTTTACGGCATTTGTAACCTCTTCTCCGGGAATTTGAATCTCTTGCCCTTTTGCCAATCCTGAGAAGCCTACCAATACAAACTCTTGTGCTTCATACATAGTCCCTTCGACTCCCGAAACATCAATATCGGCAATAATATATTTGCGCGGAGTAGCACTGTAGTTGACTACAGGATCAATTTCACCTGATGCATGAGATGTTTTAACTGTATCCGCAGCATGAGCTATAACGGTATTAAGTACAGCGTTTTGCCCAAAGGCAATAGTATGAAATCCTATTAAAAATAGTATTGTTAGCCAAAAGAAATTTCTCTTCAACATAGTTGTATTTTATCGTTTCGCTATAAATCTTTTTTTGAAACGTTTATATAGTTTATTACTGTTCAGTGTTTATCTGTTCGCTTGTTTTTCCAAATCTTCTTTCGCGATTGTTATATTCTAAAATAGCTTTAAATAGCTCATTTTGTCCGAAATCGGGCCAATAGGTATCGGTAAAATAGAGTTCGGTATATGCCGATTGCCATAAAAGGAAATTGCTTATACGAAGCTCACCACCTGTTCTTATCAGTAAGTCCGGGTCAGGTATAGACTTTGTTGCCAGATATTCCGAAACCTTCTCTTCGGTGATGTCGCTCTCTTTTAAATTTCCGTTTTTCACATCCAAACTCATCCTCTTTACTGCATCGGTAATCTCCCAACGAGAAGAGTAACTCAATGCAAGCACCATATTCAAACCTTTACCGTTTGATGTCTCTTCTATGCAATTAATCAACACACTTCTGGTCTTTGCCGGAAGTCTGTCTATATCGCCAATAACTGTTAGTTTTACATCGTTTTTCTTAAGACTTTCTATCTCCTTTGTTATTGCATAGACCATCAACTCCATCAATGCCTCCACCTCTTCGTCAGGTCTGTTCCAGTTTTCGGTAGAGAATGCGTAAAGAGTCAAATATTTTACACCTGCTTCGTCAGCTGCCTCCACAGTTTTACGAACGGCAGTAACTCCTTCGCGATGCCCTTCCGCACGCTCTAAGTTTCTGCTCTTTGCCCATCTGCCATTGCCATCCATGATGATTGCAATGTGTTCGGGAATATGTTTGTTATCTAAATCTTTTAACGAAAGCATAGTTCTTATTTTTTATTGGGACGTTGTCCGCAACACGGGTCTTCTCTTAATCCAAAATCCCATGTTATAAATACCATAGTTATTGAGTACCAGTCTTGATTCTTAAAAAAACTGCTCTTTATTCCGTAAGGTGAATCTAAGCTCCAGTCAGTATCCTTTTCGGTAACATCCAAATCATCTCCGAAAAGTTTTTTGAGTGAGAACTCCACACCAATATTCAGCCTGTTTTTCAATTTATACTTAAATCCCAAACCAATAGGAACATAACCATTGAAAAACAGTTTGTTTCCTGTAGCGAAAGTTGCTCCTGCCCCCGTAAAAATGTAGGGAGTGTAGCGCTTAGTGTTCATATAGGTGTACATATCGCTATAGGGAAAAAAGTTGAATTCAATCTGACCACCCAAGTCAACTAAGAATCTGTTAAACGAAGCGTGATTGTCATGTGGAAATATATATCCGCTATTGGCACTGTTTCCAGAGATATTTCCTCCTAACAAATTACCCTTTATTGCCCAGTGAAAGTTTATATTGTGTCTAAAAAAAACTCCACCGGCAATGCCGGGACTTTGAAAAAATTTGGTTTTGTTTGCATCACCCATATAGAATGTTGTTCCTGCAGCAGCACCAAATTCATACTTATACTCTTGCGCTATCGATTTTTGTAAAGCAACCAGATAGCAAACAAAAAATATAAGTGATATTGAAATAAATCTTTTCATCTCTCTTTATATTTGCAAAACAACTATGTTCATCTATTCCTTAACGAAAAAAAATGATATAAATTATTTGCAAAGTACAAATCGTTAGTCAATTGCCAATTTGTTTAGCCTGCCTCGCCACGCTTCCGAAATTTGTTGTGCATTGGATACTCCGCCGAATATCCATATAAAGTTTTTATCATCTGTGATTATGGTGGTATTTGTCCTATCGACAAACTCTTCCGGCAATGCCTGATTTAAGCCGGCTTTATACCATCTCAATCCATAATCGGGTGATGTGTAAAGTACATTTTCAAAAAATTCCTCTTCCCCTTCTCTTCGTCTTTTTGTCTCTCCGGTAGTTTCACCGTTTTCTCCCTCTTCACTGGTTTCACCTTCTTCTGTCTCGACAATTACTTTCTGTCTTATAAGAAGATACAAGGTGTTGTCGTACCAGAATAGAGTGTTGTTGTGAAAATCAAATCCTGATTGATTGGGGATTACCACATTTTTAATCTCATTTCTATTCTCTTGCAGTAACCATATTTGGTTATTCTCTGTCGAATCTCTCTTTGTTCCACCTGACAAAAGAATATATTTTGCCGAGTATGTATCCGGGTTTTCAATGCGTAATGATGCAAAGTCAGACACAGGAATTCCGTCAGGAACAATGTTCATCACCTCAAACGATGAAAAGTCTGTTGTTTTAGCATACCTTTTTTGGCCTTCAAACTCTATTACCGTTAGAATGGCAAAATCTCCGGCTGCAGAAGGGAGCTTTCCGTATATAGAAACTAAAGGATATTCAGTTGCCAATTCGGTCCAATAGTAACCGTTCAGCGATTTATAAAGTTTGTTGTTTTCATCGAGTGCATAACAAACATCTTGAGATTTGTTCTGCAACGAAACTATACTGTTTATACGAATATTTGCAGGTAGTCCTGAAATGTTTTCAGAATTCCACATAGTGCCATCTTCTGCCGAAGAAGACATGGCATAAACAGAACTTCCCGATTTAAAATAGGTGAAAAATCTATTACCCATCAACACAGTTTTTTGGTCACTTACTGTAGTTGGAATATGATAATTTTGAGCCAACAGGTACCATTGAATAATATTTGGATCGTGTTGATGAACATTTAGCGTAAATTGATACAAACGCGATGTTGCTCCATCGGCAGAAGTTGTTTCAATAGATGCTATTCTTGACAAATACACAGAGTCTGTTAAGTTCCAGGTGTAAGTACTGTCAGGATTTTTCAGATTAATAACAACCTTTGAAAAAGACCCTGCACTTCCCCCTACAAGATTCAGCTTTACACTATCAACATGGAAAAGATAGGGTAAGGAGTCTCTGTTAAATATTGTTTTATTAATTTGGTCTATTGTGAATGAAGTGGACTGCAATGCCCAGGTAGAATCAGTTTTAGACGAAAATGAGATACGGTAAATTTGTGCATCAGACGATAAATCCGCATTGGTTTGCCCTGCACCTCCACCCAAACATGAAGACAACATCACAACCAAAGTGGTAATAATAAGACCTTTAAGAAAATATTTTATTGTCATTGGTTTCAAATAAAGATTGTTCTAAATTGTTTAATTAAACTCTACAAAAGTAGAAATATTTTTGGCTATTTCCATACTAAAAAAGTTATTTAAAGAAAATTTCGAGTTATTTTATTCTTTAAATGAATTCTAATGGAGCCGCAATATGTTTTTACAGCCATTTTTTCGCCATCTATAGCGGGCGACTTGACCCCGTTTACAAGTTTTTTATCTGATATTTCCACAAATGCCTCATCCCACATATTTTTATCGACAAATGACGTAAGTAGCTGTGTTCCACCCTCTATTATCACCGAATTAACGCCCTCTTCATACAAACAGTCTAAAATCTGTCTGTTGGTATCGCCCGAAAAATCTATCTGTTTTTCAATTACATTTGCATTATTGAATAAATTGATTTTCGGGTCAAGCGCATTTTGCGTGAAAACAATTGTTTTTGCCTGGTCGTTAAAAATCGAAAAAGTGTGTGGTATTTTGTTCTCTTTGTCAATCACAACTCTAACAGGATTATCGCCGAACCATTTTCTTGCTGTCAGTTGCGGGTTATCTAACAAAGCCGTATTGGTACCAATCATTATACCCGAATTTTCGGTTCTAAGTTTGTGAGAAAGACACTGTGTGATTGAATTAGATAATTTTGCAGGTGGTGTGCTGTTATCCTCTCTGACAATATCGATAAAACCATCACTACTTTCCGCCCATTTCAGAGTGATATATGGACGTTTATAAATCTGATTTACAAAGAAAACCTTATTCAATTCACGTGCTTCATTTTCCAACATTCCCACCGAAACATCAACACCGTTCTCTCGCAAAAAATCGACACCTCTGCCCGAAACAACGGGATTTGGGTCTAAAACCGCAACCACAACTTTTGGGATTTTATTATTGATAATCAGCTGAGTACAAGGTGGAGTTTTGCCTTGGTGAGAACAAGGCTCTAACGAAACATACATAGTCGATTTTGACAACAGACTCCTATCTTTTACCGAATCAACGGCATTTACCTCGGCATGATTACCACCATATTTCCGATGAAACCCTTCGCCAATAATTTTATCATCGTGTACGATAACTGCACCGACAAGCGGATTTAGCTTAGTCTGCCCAAGCCCTCTTTTTGCCAACTGCAAGCATCGAAACATATATTTTTCGTTAATCGCCATTTTTTTATACCTTTGTTTTTTATCAAATCAATATGCAAACAATCATCAAACAAATCAGAGAAGAACTATCTGCAATCTACACACCTACAGAAGTAAGTGCGCTGATAAGAGTGATCTTTGAAGATGAGTTTCATATCTCATATTCGGATATTGTAACTTGCAAAATTAACAATTTATCTCGTTCCGATAGATCAAAACTAAATGAAATTATAGCTCGGCTAAAAAATTATGAGCCAATTCAATATATTTTGGGAAAAACCGAGTTTTTCGGACTCTCTTTTTCGGTAAATAGTTCCGTTCTGATACCACGACCCGAAACTGAAGAGTTGGTAGAATGGATCATTTCCAATCATGCCGATTTGTCGGGTAACATTCTGGATATTGGTACCGGAAGTGGCTGTATTGCAATATCATTGGTAAAACACATCCACAATGCAAAAGTATCTGCCTGGGATATTTCAGCAGATGCACTTGCCGTTGCCAAAGAGAATGCGAAAAAGAACAATGTAAATGTCACTTTCGAAAAAGTAGATATTCTGAACTGCAATTTTTCTGACAAAAAATGGGATATAATAGTCAGCAATCCACCCTATATTACCGAGTCCGAAAAACAGAAAATGGAAGAAAACGTGTTGAACTTTGAACCTCATCAGGCGCTTTTTGTAGAAGATAACAACCCTCTTGTTTTTTATAATAAAATTGCCGATTTTGCACTCCAAAACCTCGCATCGAACGGCTCGCTCTATTTCGAAATCAACAGAGCAAAAGGCGAAGAGATTGAAAGAATGCTGAAAGAGAAAGGTCTTTCGCATGTTGAACTAAAAAAAGATATTTCACAAAATCAAAGAATGGTGCACGCCATAATTGACTGAAACTGAATCTAAAAATCATGGAAAAGGAAGAGAAGAAAATAGATATCAAGAAGATTTATGCCTCTATGGCTCGAAAATGCTCTGCAAAAGAGTGTTGCACATTCGATATAAAACGCAGCCTACAGAGAAAAACTGTGCCGGAAAATCAAATATCTGAAATAATATCTCTACTTCAAAAAAACAAATTTATCGATGACAGACGTTATGCCCGAAGTTTTATAAACGACAAGCTGAAATTCAACAAATGGGGGAAAACAAAAATAGCGTTCGCTCTACAACAAAAAGAGATTGAAAGACAAATAGTTGATGAAGTTTTCGCGGATATTCCCGATAAAAATCTGATTGACGAACTAAAACCACTGTTGGAGAAAAAAGCAAAAAGCATTCGTGGTGAAAATGTTTTCGAAAATAGAAACAAGCTGATACGTTTTGCTCTCGGCAGGGGGTTTGAAATGAGAGATGTAATAAAGGTTGTAAATCAAATTTATAGCGAATGAAACTGCGTAACATAATAAAAGAGTTTCAGAATCTATTCTATCCGAATTGTTGCCTGATTTGTCACTCCAAACTGATAACAGATGAAGAATCGGTTTGCTTGCAGTGTTTGTATCAATTGCCACGAACTAACAATTACCTCGAAACACATAACCTTATTGAAGACAGACTGTGGGGACGGTTCCCTTTCGAGAGAATAGCAACATTCTGTTTTTACACAAAGGAGGGAATGTTGCCACCACTTATACACAACCTTAAATATAATAATGGAAAAAACTTGGGAATACTGCTCGGAAAAATCTATGGAAAAGATTTGATTGATAGCGACTTTATCAGCACAATAGATTTTATCGTTCCCGTACCGTTACATCCCGAAAAAGAGAAGCTGCGCGGCTACAATCAATCTGAAATGATTGCAAAAGGTCTCTCTCAAACCACCGGAATACCTCTCTCAACCGACAATTTAGTAAGAACAATCTCAAATCCTACACAAACAAAAAGAACCAAATCGCAAAGATGGGAAAATGTAAAAGGTATTTTCGATTTAAAAGACCCATCGAGATATGCAAATTGCCATATTCTTTTGGTCGATGACGTAATCACAACCGGCTCAACAATAGAAGCTTGCGCATCGGCACTGATGCAAACTCCTGATATAAAGATAAGTGTTGCTGCGTTGGGAGAAGCGACTTAGTGACTAGGAGAGGAAGACTTAGAGACTTGTAGAGAGGGTGAGTGGGAGACAGCGTGACTGGGTGAAAGCACATTGCGGTTATAAAATCCGCATTGTGCATAATTTTTAAAGACTTATTGAGACGTCGGATGGATTTGCATTCCTGATGTTTTTTTGCTTCATGCGAAGTTCGCTAAGAGGGTATTGCGGTTTCAATACACAATGCACTATCACCAGAGTCAATGAAATAGATTTTTCACTTCGTTCAAAATGACAAGAATAACTAACATCACCTCAACTACGCGCAACACGTAACTCGCAACACGTAACCCATTTACTTCCGAATAATATTTATCGTACCATCTTTCTGCAGCTTGATGATACCCGACGGTTTGGCTTTGGTTTTATCCTTTTGACGGTATTGTACAATATAATCGACAGACTGTTTTATTTCGTCGTTTATCTCTTTGAAAGACAAAGGAGTTGCAACACCACTTTCGTTTGCCGATGTAGAAACGATAGGTTTTCTAAACTGCTTGCAAAGCTCTTTCGAAAAAAGTTCGTCGGTAATTCTGATGCCTATACTGCCATCTTCCGAAACAAGATTGGGTGCCAGGTTTTTGGCTCCTTCGTATATAATAGTTAAAGGAGTGTCGGTCAAATCAATCAAATCCCATGCAATATCGGGAACTTCTTGCACGTAAGTTTGCAGTTTTGCAGGATTGTCGAGCAGTACCAGCATCGCTTTCTTGTCGGCACGTCTTTTTATTTGGAATACACGTTCTACCGCATCGCAATTGGTAGCATCGCACCCGATACCCCACACCGTATCTGTTGGATACAAAATAACGCCACCTTGCTGCATTATTTCGCATGCTTTCTTAATATCTTCCTGCATTTTATTTCTGTTCGTTTGGATTTATTTTTTGCATTACAAACACATCGGAGTAGCCCGATTCTAACGAAATCCACTTTTTCAGAGTGGCTACATTTGCAAATCCTGCTTTTGTAAAAAGAGCTTTACTCGGTTCGTTCTCAATAGAAATGTATGCATATATTTGATTTAGTTTCAAATGATTAAACGCATATTTTTCCATACACTCGAGTGCTTCAAGAGCATAACCTCTTCTTTGAAACGGAGTATATGTAAGAATACCAATACCTGCCCGTTTATGATGAATATCGAAATCGTAAAGGTCTATTGTGCCGACACTCTCCCTGCTTTCTTTATCAACAATCATCATTCTCAACTGCTTAGTTTCGAATATACCTCCAACTGAATCGATAACGTATTGCCTGATAGCATATCGGGAAAAAGGTTGCATAGTGGCACCCTGGCTCCAAAATTCAGTCTTGTTTTCCCACTTGTAAAGTGTGTCTATATCTTCCGGTTCGAGAGCACGAAGATAGATTGACCTATTTTGAAAAAAATCACTCATTTTCTAGTTTTACCCTGCTGCTACCTATAGCAATCTTTGTTTCAGGAGAATAGATAAGAAACTCCGCTTGTCCGGCAGATTTGCTCATATAGTCTATAATTTGACCGAAAGTCTGTTTTTCTCTGCTTAAAACAACTTCTGGCAGTGGTGCCGGTCTCTTCTTTTTAGGCAATAGCAACCAGCTCTTTTTTGAGTAGTTTGCGTGGAAATTGATGGCTCTTTGAACTAAATATGCAAATACTCTACTGTGTGTGCTGTAATGCTTTTTATAAAATATCTCCATTGCCTTATAAAAAACTCTTACATATCGCACATCGCCTTTATCGGTGCTTTCCCCTTTGTAGTGTATTATTGTTTCGGGCAGATAGTAGTTGATAAATCCGGCTTGGGTGATACGGTACGACAGGTCGATATCTTCGCCGTACATAAAGAAAGTTTCGTCCAGTAATCCCGCTTTCTCTAACGCTTCCTTTCGCATAAACATAAAAGCACCCGATAGAATCGTTATCTGATGCGGTTCATCTTTATCGAGATAACCCAGATTATAACTATCGAAAAATTTTGTGTGCGGAAACATTCTCGACAATCCAAATATTTTGCAAAATGATGCCCATGGTGTTGGAAATCCACGTTTCGATTCTACAAGGAACTCTCCCTTCCCGTTTATCATTTTTACGCCACATGCTCCGATTTTGGGATTTTCGTCCATGTGATTGGCAACATTCACCAATACATTTTCACCCACCACCGTGTCAGGATTTAACAACAATATATAGTCCCCTTTGGCTTGCTTTATAGCCATATTATTGGCTGTTGAGAAACCATAGTTTTTCTTATTTGCTATATATTTTACTTCAGGAAACCTTTCACGCAAATATTCTACGGAATTATCACTTGAAGCATTATCAACTACAAATGTCTCTATCGGGAACGGTAAGTTCGATTTCTCTATCGAAAGCAAACACTGCTCCAAAAAATATTTGACATTATAATTGACAATGATTATCGATATCTTACACATTACTTAATCTTAATTATCTTCTTGAAAAAAGACCTCTTCTCTTTTTGGTAGGTGTGTTATGTTCTGCCGACATGATAACCTGGTAAGCACTCTCTCCTGCTTCGGTTGCTTTTACGGCATTGTATATCACGCCCCAATCGGGCAAACCACCTAAATTACGGTCATCAATAAACATATCGGCACCTAGTTTTCTGCCTGTTTTTGTTCTATCTTCACCGGGATAGTTTTCGTTTGCCGCGTAAAAATAGAGTCCTCTTTGGGCACAATATGCCAAAGCTTCCTCCAACAATTCGCCTTCGCGCACAGTCCACAGAATAAGTCTGTGTTGATCTTTTTGTAGTTGTAGAAGCGTTTCTATTGCAAATGGTATCGGTTTGCCAATTAAAGGATACTCATGCTCTACGATGGTTCCGTCAAAATCTACTGCTATTACCATAAATTATTTCCCTCTATTTTTATATTTTGTGTGTCTATTATACTAAACTAATTTTATTATAAAATCTTACTCTGTTTTATCCTCATCGCTACTTTCTATTGATTTTGGATACAGATTATGCAAATCATCTTCTCGTGGCATACAAAAAGCATAAACCAAAAAAGATATTAACGCAAGCCAGGCATAATTCTGAACACGAGTAAAACCAAAAAGCAACATATTAAGTACTGCTGAAAAAGCGACTATATAGAGACGCTGAAAAAATACTTTTCGGAAATACTTAACTGTTTTATCTTTATCCTCAGTCTGCTTTTTTTTGACATTTACCGAATAAAGTTTTAAAGCTCCCGGCAATGCAATAAGCGTAAGCATAATAGTATAAGTTTGTACCGTTAAACCTATACTCGAAGAAAAGTCAGGCAACTGTATAATATCGAAAAAAATCAATAAAAACAATAATATCATAACTGATACATGTATGTAGAAGTGTTTTTTCAAACTTATCATCGTTCTATATTCCTGACTATTTCCCATTTTTATTACTGTAGTTTATATGTTTCATCAAAAGGGGTTCTGTTCAAAATTGAACGTCCCAATGTTATCTCATCTGTATATTCTATCTCGTTTCCAACCGATACTCCACGAGCAATAATGCTCACTTTTACATTGTATGGCTGAAGTTTTTTATAAATATAGAAATTGGTCGTATCGCCCTCCATAGTAGCGCTCAATGCCAAAATCACCTCTTCTATATCGCCTTTTTTTACTCGTTCTTCGAGCGACGCTATTTGCAAATCGGATGGCGAAATGCCTTCAATTGGCGAAATTACTCCACCCAACACATGATACAAGCCTTTAAATTGAATAGTGTTTTCAACCGCCATTACTTCACGCACATTTTCCACGACACAGATTACTGATCTGTCTCTGCTATTGTTGGAACAGATGCTGCAAACTTCGGTATCGGAAATATTGAAACAGGTGCGACAATGCTTTACTTCCCTTTTCAGCTTCAACAATGCTTCGGCAAAATCCTCAACTTGCGATGTATCTTGACGAAGAAGATGCAGCACAAGTCTTAAAGCCGATTTCCTGCCTATTCCGGGAAGTTTGGAAAATTCGTTTACGGCATTTTCAAGTAATACGGAAGAATATTGGGAACTCATTCAATATCTAAAAATTGTGTGCAAAGATAAGCAGTTTCGAGCTATTTTGCAATATCTTGCACTTGTATATATTCCCTTCAAATTTTTATCCACTTCTCGGGAACAATATCTTTGTAACGCTCCTCCTCTTCAATATTATACCACTTTTTAGGTGCTATAACTATTTTCTGCTGATTTGGATTTAACCACGCTCCCCACCAACTAAATGAACTGTTGGCTACAATATTGTGCTTGCAACAACTCATAAGGTACATATCTTTATAGCTTTCTGAACCACTATTAAAGTCTATCAACTTGCTGCTAATATGCATTTTTTCTGCGAATTTGGCAGCAAACTCTTTGTCATCGGAAAAAACATAAAACTTAATATCCTCTTTCCGACCAATCTTTTCAACCAACAACTCTATCGCTGCCTTGTAATAACTTTCGGTGCAGATATTTTCATAAGCACTATTACCCAGATAATCACCTCTACGAATATGTATCGAAACAGAAGTACATGACTTCATCTCTTCAGCAACAGCCTGATTTTTCGAGTCGATATTTTTGAAGGCAAATGCATCTCTCACTTTTTCTTCAATATTGATAAAGAATTTTTCGCTTTGCCAATACCCTGAGATATATTTTTTTGGCAGATCAAAAACTTTCGGGTCATATTGCAAAATATCATCGAAAAAGAGATATTTAGGTTTGAAGCGTGTCAAAAACCTAAAATAGAGCAAATGCAATTTACTGTAATTATCGGGACAATCATTTATTCCAAAACATCTTTTTAACTCATATCCGTTGTGTATTTCTCGAAAAAAATAGCGTGACGAGTCTATTCTGACTTTTTTCTCTCTCTCTTTTATAGCTATATAGAGAGCGTACTGAAACATCTGATTGCCCAAACCTCCTGAGAGGATTATTACAGATTCATTATATTTCATACACAAAGTGGTTTAATTTCAAACAACGGCTACTTACATATCGAAAAA
>CAYFUW010000043.1:0-17604 GCA_964346495.1 uncultured Dysgonomonadaceae bacterium | reverse complement strand
GAAAAAGTATGACAAAATGTGTAAACTTTTTTTAGGACGAGACACTGCTCGCGCCATTCTGTGAATGATTAACACACACGATAGAATCGTGCGGTAGCAATGTTGCGAAGCAAGTTGCCTGTCGGCAGACACACTTCGGCATTTCGACAAGTTCAATGACCGCATGCTCAATAACCACACTTTACAAAAGCGCGCCAGCGAGAACAAAGAACAAAAAACAAAGAACTGAAGTTTAGTTCAAAAATAAAAGCGCAAGAAACGCAAAGATTTCACCCTACGCTCTTACGCAATTTTATAGCCTGTAATTGTTTAAGTAAACAAATAAACTATTCTGATGTCGGGTTTGCAAATTCCTCCCGCATAAACACGCATCACGTAACACGTAACACGCACCAACTACATACTCAGAACTTAAGACTAAATACTTAAACTACAAACCTAACTGATTAAGTATAAACTCAAAAATATAGGTGTAATTGTCAATACGCTGCTGTGTACTTTGACCTGTGCCGTGTCCGCTATCGAAATCAACACGCAATATTACGGGATTTGTTTGTCCCGGATTGTTTTGCAATGCAGCAACAAATTTCTGTGCGTGCATCGGGTGCGTGCGACTATCGTTTATTCCCGATGTAACAAGCATAGTTGGTGTACTCACGTTTGTACGAATATTGTGATATGGCGAGTATGGTAAAATCCATCCAAACTGTTCTGCATCGTCAGACGAACCATATTCGGGAATCCAATATCTTGCAATTAGGAATTTGTGATATCGAACCATATCAATTAGCGGAACTTCGCATATAATTGCTTTATACAAATCGGGACGTTGAGTTGCTATTGCACCCATCAACAAGCCACCATTACTTCCACCTTGTGCCACTACACGCGACGGATTGGTATAGCCTTCTTTAATCAGCCACTCAACACAACTGTTAAAATCGTCGAAAGTATTCTGTTTTTTATCGAGCATTCCCGTGCGATGCCACTCTTCGCCATACTCATCGCCACCACGAATTCCTGCTTCAACTATCACTACACCCTTCTCAATCAACGGTGCATAAAATCCGAAATATCCGGGCTGAATACCAACATTAAAACCACCATATCCGGTAATGTAAACAGGATTGTTGCCATCAAGTTTTAAGCCTTTTTTGTGAACTACAAATGCAGGAACTTTTGTTCCATCTTTAGATGTATAAAACTTAATGTGACCCTCTACATTGCTCATATCTATTGGCAAATCGCGTTTATAATAGAGTTTCCAATTGAAATCGTTAGGTGAAGCAACAAAAGTTTTCGGTGTTGATGTAAACGTATTAAGACTAACATATAGAGAATCTTCTTCTCTATTGTAGCTCATACCGCCAACATTACCTAATTCGGGAAGCTCTATTTCTCTAATAAACTTACCGTCAAGAGTGTATAGTGTCAGACGGCTTTGAATATCTTTTTTATCTTGAATGATGATGCTGTTTTTAGTTACTACATAATCCTGAATTACAGTCTCAGATTCAGGAATCAACGTTTTCCAGTTTTTGTAATCAGGCTCTGACACTTTGGCAGTCAACAATCTGTAATTTGGTGCATTATCATTTGTAAGTACATACAAGTTTTCTCCTATTGCTTCGGGATATGCGTTATGCTTATCGCTCTCATATATCAGAACACCCTCGTCGTTTGTTCCTGTTTTGCGCATATAAAGACTATTCGAGTAGAAATCACTTTCACCGTAGAACGTTACATCGCTGTATCTGTTATCGTAAATAAAGAAACTGTTCATTGCATCTTTAGTTGTTCCGATAAACACAGCAGTTTCAATCGGCTCACCCACTTTCCAAAGATAAGTTTTCAAAGGTAGTTGTGAAACTATCTCCTCTTTACCTCTTTTAGTAATATAGGCGTGTTGCTGATCTTTTGTCCAGCGAAAACCTGCAGTATCTTTCAATGGCTCATACAATATTTCGCCCGTTTTTGTGTCGATAATGTAAGTTGTAGAAATTTCGGCACCACTTTGCTGAACGCTTATTGCGGCTCTGTTTCCATCGTACGTATAATTTGTTCCTGATGTAGATGTTTTTCCCGATGCGTCAAGAGCTACAGGGTCCCAAATAAGTTTTTTTTCACCATCGATAATTGTGTAAATTTTATACTGCTTATCGCCTTTTCGCTTGATTGTTTGAAATTGACGAGTACCTATTTTTGTTATAGGTCCTTCGTAATCCATATCTATATATGTCGCAACAGCTTCGCGAACACCCGGATGTGCATTTTGAGTTTTCTTTAAATACTCAACCCCATACTCGTGCTGCGCTATTGTCCAAGCCATAACTTCCTCGTTATCTTTGTCTTCCAACCAACGATAATCGTCGGTAATAACTACATTGTGCAGTGTATCAACAACCGGTCTTTTAGGTGTTGCCGGTGGCTGAAATTTAATTTGACCTGATACTGATAGTGTCATAATTAATAATACAAATAAAGATAGTTTTTTCATTGATTTGATTTTTTAAATTTGTTGTAAAATGAATTAATTAGCAAAATTAAATCTTTTCGCCCATTATTCAAACCAAATTAACACCGCATTTTGCAGTTATTGATTAAATTAATAATTGAAAGCAAATAAATTGGAAGATTTCTCGTTAATCAATTTACTATTATCCAAACAAAACGATATGAGATTATTTTTTGGTTCTCGACAGATTGTAAGAAATATTTTTGTTTTCATAGCTATTGCAATAGCTGTTGTATCTTTGGCTCTCTCCAACAGATTGGTTAAGAAATTATCGGAAGAAGAGCGAAGTAAGATAGAGATATGGGCAATGGCTACCGAACTGTTGGCTTCAGGAAATGAAAATATTGATATGAGCCTTGTGTTGCAAATTTTGCAAAGTAACAAAACCATTCCCGTAATTTTGTACGATAAAACTAATAATACATATACAGCTAACAACATTGAACTTCCCGAAAAAAACGAAGAAGAGTTTTTAGCAAAAAAAATGGAAGAGTTTTCTGAACGACACGAACCTATTCCATTGGCAGAGTTGGATCAAGTGCTCTATTACGATGACTCATATACACTTAAACAGTTGCAAGTATATCCTTATATTCAATTGGTTATAATCGGTATTTTTATTGGCTTGGCATTTTTCGCTTTAAGAAGCTCTCAAAAAGCAGAACAAAACAAAGTGTGGGTTGGACTTTCAAAAGAGACTGCGCATCAATTGGGAACTCCAATATCATCTCTAATTGCCTGGACAGAATATTTGAAACTGAAAAATGTTGACCCATCTTTGCTCGATGAAATAGATAAAGATGTGCATCGTTTGGAAACAATTGCAGAGCGTTTTTCTAAGATAGGTTCAATATCAGACATTAAGCCATATCCATTTCTAGATATTGTAAAAAAATCAATAACATACTTAGAAAAACGAATCTCGAACAAAGTAGAATTGGTTTTCGATTTTCCTTCTGATGAGATACAGGTGTCACTGAACGAACCACTTTTTGCATGGGTATTGGAAAATGTTACAAAAAATGCTGTAGATGCAATGAGCGGACAAGGTGTTATTACCTACCAGATAAAAGAACGAACAAAATATTACTGCTTAGATATTACCGATACAGGCAAAGGAATGCCCAAATCGAAATATAAAGAGATTTTTAAACCCGGATATACCACAAAAGAGCGTGGCTGGGGATTAGGATTGTCGCTTGCCAAACGAATTGTAGAGACTTATCACAAAGGAAAAATCTTTGTAAAACAGTCCGAAATGGGCAAAGGAACCACAATAAGAATTTTATTAAAGAAAGATCTGTAAACCTCTATATTTAAGGATGATACAACCAGACTTCGACATTTGTTGCAGAAGCATACTTCTCCAGCATCTTTACTGAATAGTCAACCGTTTCACTTAATCCTTCAAAACCGGAATACCCGTTTATTATCATAAGAAGTCGTTTCGTATCGAGAGAGATTTTGGTGCGCTCCTCATCGCTCGTTGGCGTACCTATACCACCTACGCTATCTCTGTAAACAGGCAAATTCTCTATATTTAGCAATCCGCGACCGATAGCTTCGAATTCTTCTTCGGCTTCTCCAACACCCAAAACCAAATCTCCTTCAATTTTGTCGGCATCAAATCCACCAATCGAATAACCGCTTTTTAGTGAAAACAGATTTATTATATCAACCAACGTACTTATCTGGTACAACTCCATACCACGAATAATTCTGCGAGTCAAAGCTTCGCCCGAAGGTCTGTATCGATTAGGCTCTTTGCCCAACTTTTTATAAACTTCGCGTGTAGCCAAAATAGTGGGACGATTTTTAATATCTCCCATTTTATACGTTGCTTTCAACTCAGAGCTAAGTAAATCAATCTCATTCCACAACTCTCTGTCATATTCTGTATTTTGCACGTCACACTCTATTGCGGCAAAACTAAATCCGGGACATACGGCTTTTATTTTATCGGATACATCAATTTTAATCATCGCTATTTTATTATCGTTAAACTGCAAAGATAATGCTAACAGATGAAATAACCGAAAAATGACATTTTTGTTAGTTATTGTTTAATTATTTTTTGCCATCATTTCGATATAGATATATGCTTTAATTTCACAAAAAATTTGTATATTTGCACTGCCTAAAAAAGTGCATATTTTTGATGTAAAAATTGCTCTTTTAGGAAAAGTAAGTAGAATTAATTATTAACAAATTTAACAATAGAAACAACATGAGAATTATTAGTGTTATAGGTAGAGAAATTTTAGATTCGAGAGGTTACCCAAGTGTTGAGGTAGATATTCTTACCGAATCGGGTGCTTTTGGACGTGCTGCTGTACCATCGGGTGCATCAACAGGTGAAAATGAAGCGTTGGAACTTCGCGACGGCGACAAATCGAGATATTTAGGTAAAGGCGTTTTAAAAGCTGTTGAAAATATTAACGATATTATAGCTCCACATTTGTTGGGAATGAACGTGCTTGAGCAAAATAAAATCGATGCCAGACTACTTGAACTTGACGGAACAAAAACCAAATCAAAACTTGGTGCAAATGCAATGTTAGGCGTTTCGTTAGCAGCAGCAAAAGCGGCAGCAAACTATTTAGGATTACCTCTATATCGCTATATCGGTGGAACAAATACTTACGTATTGCCCGTTCCTATGATGAACATTATCAACGGTGGTTCACACTCTGATGCTCCCATCGCTTTCCAGGAATTTATGATTCGCCCTATTGGTGCTGATTCATTTAAAGAAGGATTGCGCTGCGGTACAGAAGTTTTCCACGCATTGAAAAAAGTACTTCACGACAAAGGTATGAGTACTGCTGTAGGTGATGAGGGTGGTTTCACTCCAAATCTTACAGGTGGTACCGAAGAGGCTTTGGAATCAATTCTAACAGCTATCAAAAACGCAGGATATGAGCCGGGTAAAGATGTTACAATTGCTTTAGACTGCGCTGCTTCGGAATTCTACAAAGACGGTATTTACGACTACTCTATCTTTGAAGGCGAAAACGGCAAAAAACGCACTTGCGAAGAGCAAGTAGCTTATTTGGAAGAGCTAATCAATAAATATCCTATCGATTCTATCGAAGACGGTATGCACGAAAACGATTGGGAAGGATGGAAAATGCTTACAGACAGAATTGGCAACAGATGCCAACTTGTTGGTGATGACCTTTTCGTAACTAACGTTGAATTCCTTGAAAGAGGTATCGTTGAAGGTTGTGCAAACTCAATCCTGATTAAAGTAAACCAAATCGGAACATTAACCGAAACGTTAAATGCTATCGAAATGGCTCACAGAAGCGGTTACACAAGCGTTACATCGCACCGTTCGGGCGAAACCGAAGATGCTACAATTGCCGATATTGCAGTAGCAACCAATTCAGGACAGATCAAAACCGGTTCGGCAAGCCGCTCAGACCGTATGGCAAAATATAACCAATTGCTTCGCATCGAAGAAGAATTAGGCGATAGCGCAGTTTATGGTTACAGAAAAGTGAAATAATAACTGTTTGAAACAGTATAATTAAAATAAAAAGGGAAACGGATTAAATCTGTTTCCCTTTTTTCTCTTCCAGATAAGCCTTCAACCCGGCATCCCTGAGTTTGCAAGCCGGACATCGTCCGCATCCTTGCGCTATTATATTGTTGTAGCAGGTCAATGTTTGTTCACGCACTAAATCAAAAACACCCAATTCGTCAGACAAACGCCACACATCTTTTTTGTTTAACCACATCAATGGCGTATGGATAAGAAATTCTCTTTCCATCGATAAGTTGAGCGTTGCATTAATAGAGCGAATAAATGTGTCGCGACAATCGGGATAACCGCTATAATCGGCTTGCGAAACACCAGTTACCAAATGGCGAATATTTTTTTCGTATGCAATCGTTGCCGCGAACGTCAAGAAAAACATATTTCGTCCCGGAACAAAAGTATTTGGAACCGTCCCTTCGGGTTTATCCTCGTCCATCACAATATCTTTATTAACTAACGAGTTTGGAACAAGTTCGGCTATAACGCCAATATCTAAAACACGAAAGGGCACGTTGGCAAGCTCGGCAATTCTACGAGCATTCTCTATCTCGTGAGAGTGTCGCTGTCCGTAAGAAAAACAGAGAGCATAAACATCGCCAAAATTCTCCTTTGCCCAAAACAGACAAGTTGTAGAGTCTTGTCCACCGGAAAAGAGAACTAATGCACTTTCATTTTTAAAATCGTTCATCTGAAAAAATGTTTAAAAGTCTGTTCGAAAAAAGTTTTCAATAAATTAAAACGAGCCAATTCTACGTACTTCTTTTTCTAATTCTGTATAATTTTCTACTCGTAATGCAGGATTTCCGTTTTTATCAATAATAAATGTGGTCGGCAAATTACGAACATTATACAAAGGTAATAGCGAAGAGTAAACCGATTCTACATCACGCACAGTTATCCATGGCAGGTTGCTGGCTGCATTTTTCCATAAATGTTCATCTGAATCAAACGAAATTTGGTAAATCTCAAAACCTTTCCCTTTAAACTTCACGTAAATGGAATTTAATGCAATATTGTGAGCAGGCGAAAATTCGGAATTGTACACCGTGAAATCCAATAACACAGTTTTCCCTTTCAAGTCTGACAACTTTATCTCTTGTCCATTGATATTATTCAGTTTAATTTCGGGTGCAACAGCTTCGGTAATCACCTCAACGTTATCCAATATTTCATCCTGTTTTTCTAGTTGCTTGCGTGTTTTTAACGCACTCATAGTAAACTGACTAAGATGCTCATATCTGGGTGTACCTTCGTAATATTGTTTCCACGAAGTAGCAACAGCACCATACATGCCGTAATCTTTTCGGTGCAACGGGTCAAATATAAGATAATCACCTATCTTTTGAAAAAGAGCATAATATGCAGCTCCTCCAGACGGATTAGCTACAATTATTTGTGACAAATCTCTCTTACAATTATTCAATAATGAATCGAATCGCTCTATATACTCTATATCAGTAATACTGTTCGCAGAGTGCTCATTATCTAATTCTTTAATCCTACTTTTGACATCTTGAGTGATTATATCAATCTGACGTAACTGATCATTCTCTGGCGAGTTTTCTACTTTAAACGTATTCACCAAATCTTTTGCATCGCCTTTCAGATTAATATTTTCAACATCGAAAGCGGTAAAAACAACTACTTGTGAATTGAGTTGCAATTGATAAAATTCAGGATTTTTTGGTACCGCAATCTTAAAATTAAATTTTCCGTTCGATTTCAGTTCAACAGAATCCAACATTTTGATGCCATCCAAGTCTCTATGCATCAAATACAGTTTTCCGGATTCTACCGAAGAAAATTCACCATTAATTTTCACTGTCTCTTCGTTACTGCACGAGAAAAAGATGAAAACACTCAAAATCAATAAACACAAATTATTAATGCTAATCTTCATATTTTATATCTGTTTTAAAGTGCAAACTTATATATTTAATCTCAATTATGGAAGTGGAACAGAGCATTGTTTTTTGAAATTGACAAAATAATTATAAGTTTTAAACTTTATATCAAACAAATTACCAATATTTCATATTTAGTAATCACTATAAACCAAAAGTTTATATTAACTTTGTACGATTTTAAAAAGTTATACAAAAAATAAAAACATTTATGATTAATCCTATTGTTAAGCATATCGAATTGTCAGACGGACGAACGATTACGCTAGAAACAGGTAAATTGGCAAAACAGGCTGACGGAGCAGTTACCCTAACCATGGGCAACACAATGCTTCTTGCCACTGTTTGTGCCGCAAAAGATGCCACACCCGGTGTAGATTTTATGCCTTTACAGGTTGAATACAGAGAAAAATTTGCTGCTTTTGGACGATTCCCGGGTGGATTTATGAAAAGAGAAGGAAAACCCTCGGATTACGAGATACTAACCAGCAGACTTATCGACAGAGCTCTGCGTCCTTTATTCCCGGACGACTATCATGCCGATGTATTTGTAAACGTTACGCTATACTCATCAGATGGCGTGGATATGCCTGATGCTCTAGCCGGATTGGCTGCATCTGCTGCATTGGCTGTTTCAGATATTCCATTTAACGGACCTATTTCAGAAGTACGTGTTGCACGTATCGACGGACAACTTGTTGTAAACCCAACATTCGCTCAACTCGAACAAGCAGATATGGATGTTGTAGTTGCTGCTACTCTCGACAATATTATGATGGTTGAGGGAGAAATGGCTGAAGTTTCTGAAAACGAACTTTTAGATGCTATCAAATTTGCACACGAAGAGATTAAGAAACAGTGCCAGGCTCAGATAGAGCTAATGGAAATGGTTGGCACAACCGAAAAACGCACTTACTGTCACGAAGAAAACGACGAAGATTTGCGTAAACAAGTTTGGGATACATGTTACCAAAAAGCATATCAGGTAGCTGCATCACAAAACCCAAACAAACACGAAAGAATTGCCAATTTCGAAGCTATCCTGGAAGAGTTTATCGAATCTATCCCAGAAGAGGAGAGAGAAGAGAAAACACCACTAATAAACAGATACTATCACGATGTAGAAAAAGAGGCTATGCGCCGCTGCATCTTAGATGAAGGCAAACGTTTGGATGGTCGTAAAACAACAGAAATTCGTCCGATTTGGTCGGAAGTTAGTCCGATACCTGGAGCACACGGCTCAGCTGTATTTACTCGTGGTGAGACTCAGTCACTTACAACCGTTACGTTAGGTACAAAGTTAGATGAAAAAATTATTGACGATGTATTAAATCATTCAACTGAAAGATTTTTACTACACTATAATTTCCCACCATTCTCTACAGGAGAAGCTCGTCCATACAGAGGTACAGGACGTCGTGAAATTGGTCACGGAAATCTTGCTCACAGAGCTTTAAAACGAATGATTCCAAGTGATTATCCATACGTGATTAGAGTAGTTTCTGACATTCTAGAATCAAACGGCTCATCATCTATGGCAACCGTTTGTGCAGGCTCGCTTGCTTTGATGGATGCAGGAGTAAAAATCAACAAACCCGTATCTGGTATTGCTATGGGATTGATTTCTGAAAATAAAGGACAAAACTTTGCCGTACTTTCAGATATTCTTGGCGATGAAGACCACTTAGGTGATATGGACTTTAAAGTTTGCGGAACAAAAGACGGTATTACTGCTACGCAAATGGATATTAAAGTAGATGGTCTGTCTTATGAAATTCTTGAACAAGCATTGGCACAAGCTAAAGCAGGACGCGAACACATTATGGGTAAAATGATGGAGACTATCTCCGAACCACGTGCCGACTTGAAACCACATGCACCAAGAATTGAAGTACTCGAAATTCCGAAAGACTTTATCGGTGCAGTAATTGGACCGGGTGGAAAAATTATTCAAGGTATTCAAGAAGAGACAGGAGCAATTATCACAATCGAAGAGATGGATAATAAAGGACGTGTAGAAATTTCTGCTTCCGACAAAAACGCTATCGATGTTGCGTTGGCTAAAATCAGAGGCATTGTAGCTATACCTGAAGTTGGAGAAGTTTATGATGCAACAGTACGTTCGGTAATGCCTTACGGTCTGTTCTGCGAATTTTTGCCCGGCAAAGACGGCTTGCTTCACATTTCGGAAATAGAATGGAGAAGATTAGAAAATGTGGAAGATGCGGGAATTAAAGAAGGCGAAAAAATCAAAGTAAAACTTGTAGATATAGACCCAAAAACAGGCAAGTTTAAACTTTCGAGAAAAGTCCTATTGGAGCGTCCGCCAAGACCAAACGAAAAATAAATAAACAAACATATTAAAAAAGACAACTGTTTCGGAATTAAAAAATCTTTTGTATTTGATAAATTTCGGAGCAGTTGTTTTTACTTTATTTCGATTTTTTACTAACAATTATATTCACACTATAATCTGATTAAAATAAAAATCATTTCTTACTATGGACTCAAACATAAAATGTATAGGTGTACTCACATCCGGTGGCGATGCTCCGGGTATGAATGCAGCCATTAGAGCAGTAACGCGGGCTGCTATTTCTAAAGATATACGCGTATTTGGAATTTACAGAGGATACAAAGGGCTTATTACCAACGAAATTGTTGAATTTAAAACCAACAGTGTAAGCAATATTATTCAGCAAGGTGGCACCATATTAAAAAGTGCTCGTTCTGATGAGTTTTTAACTGAAGAGGGAAGAAAAGCTGCATATAAAAACATGCGCAAACATGGCATTGAAGCACTGGTGGTTATCGGTGGTGACGGCTCTCTGACCGGAGCCGGTATTTTTGCAAACGAATACAACATTCCAATCGTAGGACTTCCGGGAACTATCGACAACGACCTTACCGGAACCGATACCACTATTGGCTACGACACGGCTCTGAACACCATAATGCAGTCGATGGATAAAATTCGTGATACAGCCACATCTCACGAACGACTTTTCTTTGTTGAGGTGATGGGACGCAACTGCGGATACTTGGCTTTAAACAGTGCTATCGCTGCAGGAGCAGAAGCAGCTATCATCCCTGAAATAAGCACTGAAAAAGACCAATTGGGTGAACTTATCGAACAGGGATTCCGTAAATCTAAAAGTTCGAGCATGGTACTTGTTGCCGAAAGTAAAGTTACGGGCGGTGCCATGAAATTGGCTGAAAGAGTAAAAAAACAGTATCCCGAATATGATGTTCGTGTTACAATACTCGGACACCTGCAAAGAGGAGGTTCGCCTACGGCGCAAGACCGTATTTTGGCAAGTCGCATGGGAGTTGCAGCGATTCAGGCTCTGCTCGAAAATCAACGAAATGTTATGATTGGAATTAAAGAGAACGAAATAGTTTACGTGCCGTTCGTACGCGCAGTAAAAAAAGATAAGGATATAAGCAGAGAACTTTTAGAAGTACTTAGAGTTACATCTATCTAAATTAAAACGAAATAAATTTCATCATACAACATAAAATTAGTATTTTTGTAACAAATAAAATTTCAAAATAATTAAAAATTCAGACAATATGGAACTAACACACATTGAACACATTGGAATCGCTGTAAAAAGCATAGAAGAGCACCTACCCTACTACGAAAATGTATTAGGTTTGAAATGCTACAACATTGAAACAGTAGAAGATCAAAAAGTTAAAACTGCATTCTTTAAAATCGGACAAACAAAAATAGAATTGCTTGAGCCAACTAGTGAAGAGAGCACTATCGCGAAATTTATCGAAAAACGTGGCGAAGGTGTTCACCACATCGCTTATGCTACCAATGACGTAAATGCAGCATTGAAAGAAGTAGAAGCTAAAGGAGTTAGATTAATCGACACTAAAGCTCGTCCCGGAGCAGAAGGTTTGAACATCGCTTTCCTTCACCCGAAATCTACAGGAAGTGTTCTTACAGAATTGTGCGAACAACCTAAATAACACTAAGAATCAACAAAATAAATATTAAATAATAAATATTAGATATGAGCAACCAACTCGAAAAAGTAAAAAAACTTATTGCATTACGTGAGAAAGCACGTATGGGCGGTGGCGAAAGAAGAATTGAATCGCAACACGCTAAAGGAAAATACACGGCACGCGAAAGAATTGCCATGCTTCTTGATGAAGGCAGTTTCGAAGAATTTGATATGTTTGTAGAGCACCGTTCTACAAATTTCGGAATGGATAAAACTAAATTCCTGGGCGACGGTGTTGTAACGGGTTATGGAACAATCGACGGTCGTTTAGTTTATGTTTTTGCACAAGACTTTACTGTATTTGGCGGTTCACTTTCGGAAATGATGTCTAAAAAAATCTGTAAAGTGATGGACCAG
This sequence comes from uncultured Dysgonomonadaceae bacterium, assembly GCA_964346495.1. GTDB lineage: Bacteria > Bacteroidota > Bacteroidia > Bacteroidales > Dysgonomonadaceae > JBGZFC01. Next base: position 5,265 of record CAYFUW010000043.1, on the reverse strand, counting down.
GCAATGAAAATGGGTGCACCCGTTATCGGTATCAACGACTCAGGTGGCGCACGTATTCAAGAAGGTATCAACGCTTTAGCGGGTTATGCTGAAATTTTCCAACGCAACATTCTTGCATCGGGAGTTGTTCCACAAATTTCAGGAATTTTCGGACCTTGTGCAGGAGGAGCGGTTTATTCACCGGCACTTACAGACTTTACAATCATGACAGAAGGAACATCATACATGTTCTTAACAGGTCCTAAAGTTGTAAAAACAGTTACAGGTGAAGATGTTACACAAGAACAATTGGGTGGAGCAGCTGTTCACACTACAAAATCGGGTGTAGCGCACTTTGCAGTTCCTAACGAAGACGAAGGATTGCAACTTATCCGCCAACTACTCAGCTATATGCCACAAAACAACATGGAAGAAGCACCGATTATGCCGTGTAACGACCCTGTTGACAGAATGGAAGATGCATTAAACGATATTATTCCCGATAGCGCAACCAGACCATACGATATGTATGAAGTTATTGGTGCTGTAGTTGATAATGGTGAGTTTTTAGAAGTACATGCAAATTATGCAAAAAACCTTATCGTTGGTTTTGCACGCTTCAACGGACAATCTGTAGGTATTGTAGCTAACCAGCCAAAATTCCTTGCAGGAGTTCTAGATATCAACGCATCTCGCAAAGGTGCACGCTTCGTTCGTTTCTGCGACGCTTTCAATATTCCTATCGTAACATTGGTTGACGTTCCCGGATTCCTACCAGGAACAGGACAAGAGTACGGCGGCGTAATTACTAACGGTGCGAAACTACTTTACGCTTTCGGTGAAGCAACAATACCAAAAGTAACAGTTACACTTCGTAAATCTTATGGTGGTGCACATATCGTGATGAGCTGTAAACAACTACGTGGCGATATCAACTACGCTTGGCCTACTGCTGAAATCGCAGTTATGGGTGCTGACGGTGCAGTTGAGGTACTTTACTCGAAAGAGATTAAAGAAGCAGGCGACAAAGCAGAAGAAGTTATCAACGCTAAAAAAGACGAGTACAACGAACTGTTCGCTAACCCATTTGATGCAGCTAAATACGGCTTTATCGATGATGTTATTGAACCACGCAATACTCGCTTCCGCGTGATTCGTGCTCTGGAGCAATTGAAAACAAAGAAATTGCAAAATCCGCCTAAAAAACATTCTAACTTACCACTATAATTTGGTAATTTCTGTATAATTGATTATAAACAAGTTTCCTGCATCTTTTCTACTTAATGAAAGATGCGGGAAACCTTATAAATTTGAAATATATATGTCAAACATTATTTTATTGGTACTCGTTATTGCCATGGCTCTTTTCATTATTATCAGACTAATGGGAAAAAAGCCTTCAAATGCAACTCAAAACGAAGTACAACCCAAAGCTGATGCTCCGCAACCACAGGCAACAGCAACAACATCAAACGAAATACAAGGTGAAGTGTTGGCGGCAATATTTATGGCTCTGGAAGAATCAAAAAGTGCCGGACGCAATGTACTTACTTTCAGACATGCGAACAGACAGTACTCGCCATGGAATTCAAAAATTTTTAATATGCGAGAACTACCACGCAGATAATAAACAAAAGTAATACAATAAAACAATTACAAAATGAAGCAATATAAATATAAAATAAACGGAAAAACTTATAATGTTGCTGTAAATAAAACCAGCGACACAATAGCCGAAGTAGAAGTAAACGGTAAATCATATACTGTTGAAATGGAAAAGGACAACCAACCAAAAGTTGCTGAAACTGTACAAAAACCTGCACAACCTGTAGCAGCTCCTGCTCCTAGACCGGCAGCACCGGTAGCTAAGCCACAACCTGCAGCAGCAGGCGGCGCCGGCTCACTAAAATCGCCACTACCAGGCATTATTTTAAGCATTGCATGCAAAGTTGGTGATACAGTGAAAAAAGGACAAGTAGTTCTTGTTTTGGAAGCTATGAAAATGGAAAACAACGTTATTGCTGACAGAGACGGTAAGGTAACAGCTATTAATGTTAACGTTGGTGATTCTGTACTTGAAGGAAGTGACTTGGTTACAATAGAATAATATTTGTAATACAATATTTATATATAAAAAGGATTGTCGTAGTGGCAATCCTTTTTTTGTTGATTATTGTGATATAGTAAAGGACATTGCCATTTCTATCGGAATTGTCCTTTTTTAATTCATAATGTAAATTATAACTGCAATGATAACACCAACAAGAGAATAAAAACAGATCCAGGTGTTTCAGAAGTATTCAAATGCAAGGCGAACAGATTGAGAGCGAATAAGCATACTCAAAGTACGTGATTGAGTTAGAATATCAATAGCAACGCAACATTGGAGTGCTTATGAGACACCTATATACAAAAAGGCTGTCTTTTAAGACAGCCCTACTTATGAAAATAAATGTATTTAATAGATTGTGTTAGTCGTTATCGTCATCATCGTTGTCATCATCGCAATCAAACATATCATCCATCAAATCCCAAATTTTCTTACCAAATCCGTAGTTGTTTTGTTTGTTGTCATTTTCGTTATAGGTAATCATAATAATTCCATCGCTGTTAACATCAAGTTGTGTTAAGTCGGTACCAGAAACGATTGCTTCGAAGAAACTGTTTACGTGGAAATTAATTACAACTCCTGCGTTCTCATCAAGAACAAATGGTTTATCAAATTCAATTTCGAAGTCGAATTCTTTGTCTGTAGTAAATACAAACGGTGTACCACTGATAGTTCCTTCAATACGAACAGTTTGTTTGTAAAGAGGAGAGTCTGATTTTCTGCTCTTTTCTAATTCAAATTCAATCTCATCATACTTTGCTTTTGGAATATCAACTTGCAAGATTGTTTGAGTTTGCAACATGCCATTTTCTACTAAATCTACCTCGAAAGGACCTTTAAGTTCAAACTCATCGTCTGAAGAGTAAGTTCCGGTGTATCCTGAATCGTCAGCGAAATCAAATTCTACTTCCGCGATATTCATTTGGAAGCTGGTAACATCTAATTCTCCGAAAACTAATGCACGATCGCCACCTTTTGCGGTTGGAGTATTTGTAGCTTTAAATTGTACTGCTACTTTACCTTTATCTACTCCGTCAAATTCGTTTTTGTCACAAGCTACAAAAACAAAAAGCAATAACATTGCTAATACTGATAATTTTAAAAAATTCTTTTTCATACTCATTTTGTTTTTTAATAATTAAAGAAATTGAAGTTACAACTTTTTCGTTGTATCATTAAGAGTAAAAAACTTACTGAAAGTTTAAAACAAGATTGTTAATAAAACTAAATACAAATATAACGCTCTATATATCAGGATATAAAAAAACTAAAGCACTTGTAAATAATTTTACAAGTGCTTAATTTTATAGCTAATAACAATATAAATAAAGATAATAAGTACAAATTTATTTATTAAGAAAATAACAAAAAGGAGTTACAATGTTATTATTTTTTCCTCACAAATAGTTATTTTTTCCAATCCGGAATCGGTAACAACAAATGTATTTTCTACTCCCACACCACCAATTTCGGGAAAAATAAATTTAGGTTCGAAAGCAAAAGCCATATTTTTTTGTAAAACCTCTTTCGAGCGTGGCGTCAAAACGGGAGGTTCATTTATCTCCAATCCCAATCCATGCCCAACAAATTTTACTTGTTGAGTATAACCCATAAAATTCTCTTCTAATCCATTTTCAACAGCTGTCTTCAACGAATAATCGTATATTTCGGCACAAGTGGTGCCTGGTTTTGCATTCTGCTCCAGCCATTGATTTAATTCTATAGATACCTGATGTGCCCGATACGCTATTTCGGGAATTTTTCCAATGGCAAACGTACGAGTCATATCGCTCTGGTAAGGAGTATAATTACCTGCCATATCAAACATAACACTCATTCCCTCCTTCAACTCTACTCCCGAAGCACCAATAGGTAGAATTTTTGACAATCCTCCTCCACCCGTTGCAAAATCGTAAGGCGATGTAGCATCAGCATTATCTCCCGCCAGCACACTTCCCATAAAAATCTCCATTCTCTCGCCATAAGCACGGAAAATCCCGAGCGAACCGTTCATACGCATAACTCTTTCAACTTCAACTTGAAACTCAATATCGGTCATTCCCGGTCGGTAAAGCGAAGGAATCTGTTTATAAACTTCCGATTGAAGCTTAGCGCTGGCACGCAATTGTTGCAATTCAAAGTCGGACTTTACACTTCTTATCTCTCTCATTTTAGCCGACACATCAACTATTTCAGGCATTCCCAGTGCTTTTTGCAGTCGCAATGTAGTAGAATATGGCATTACACCTGTTTCCAAAAGCACCACTTTGGGTAGTTGAGAAATAAAATCAGGAATTTGTTCAGGTTTACGTATATATTGAACACTTTCCAAACCTGCCGGACGTCTCACAAACATATGTGGTTCTCCTTCGGCTTGTATATACAGATATCCGTCAAACACTCTGTTAGTCAAATAATATTGATTTACAGATGATGCTATTACACAGGCATCTGCATTTAATTCATGCAGTAATTGTTGAACTTTCTTAATTCTATTTAATAATTCGTGGTTTTCCATTTTATATATAAAATTTATTATTTAAACACATAACGCAAGCTAAGAGTCAGTGGTGAATACCAGTTGTCGTTCTCATTGTTTATATAATTAAATGTTGGTTTCCAATCGAGCGACATAGAAAAAGGCATCTGTGGAAAAACAAACTCCAACCCAAGTATAAAGTCAGTGCCAATTGAGAGTCTATTTTTTATCACCTTATCCTCTTTTTTATTAGTTGTACCAATATGTGCACCAGCACCAATATACCAATACATATTTTGAACACCTGGCATCGGTTTCTGATTTTGATATAAACCTGTTAAATGAAAATAATCAGGAGATACAGTTGCGAGCAACTCTCCGGTATCGAAAGATGTGAAATAATGCTTCATTGTTAAGCCACTTTCATATCCAAACCTTAGCCCAATGCCGGTTTTATATGCTTGTGCATTAGCGCTTATAGCAAATACTAAAATAAACGAACTAAAGAGAAAAAGTTTTTTTAGTTTCATAAAGCTGTCTTGTATTGATACAATTGCATAATTATTAAGATAACTACAAATATAAGCTTTTTGTTTAAATAATTCGCATTATTTAAAATTATTGCAATTCAGTATTATTTCAAACATAATAAACAAATTCCCCGACCTCTATTTAACATAATAAGTATATTTTTTAT
>CAYFUW010000042.1:0-18449 GCA_964346495.1 uncultured Dysgonomonadaceae bacterium | reverse complement strand
TCATTCCTAACGGAATGATAGATTGGAAAATGAAAAATTAAAAGTTAAACACTTGCTCTATAGCACTGGCAGTCAATCGTAAATCTAAAATCGCAAATCTAAAATCCCTACACTCCATCCACATCAAAATATAGCACAACATACTTAAACTCTTGTTTGCTGCGCAATCGCGATTCTGCCTGTTTTATTAACTCCCTTACTTTATTTGCAGATATATTAGTTTCCAACTTAAGTAAGATTTCCCGAATATGATATCGCTGAATTTTACTTATTAAAGGTTTGTTTGGACCTAGAACACGCTCTTTTAAAGAGCTTTTAAGAACGTTTGCAAAGAAAATGGATGCCGACTCCGCTTTCTGCTCATATCTATCCTTAAAAACGATGCGAATCAGTCTGAAATAGGGCGGGTATCGGAACAACTTGCGTTCGGATAGTTGTAGATTGTAAAAACTCTCAAAATCATTGTTTACAATAAATTGATAAATTGGTTGCTCAGGGTCGGAGGTTTGAATAATAACCGTTCCACGTTTGTTTTTCCTTCCGGAACGTCCCGCCGCTTGTGTCATTAGTTGAAAACCGCGTTCGTGCGAACGAAAATCGGGATAATTGAGCATGCCATCGGCAGAAATAATTCCGACAACACTAACATTATCAAAATCCAAACCTTTCGACAACATCTGCGTACCAACCAAAATATGAGATTTTCGGTTTTGAAAATCAGAAATAATTTTCTCGTAAGATTGTTTACCTCTTGTAGTATCCGTATCCATACGAGCTACTCGATAATCGGGAAAAAGTAATTCAACCTCCTCCTCTATTTTCTCCGTTCCTTGTCCCAAAAGCCGAACACTACTCTCCTCACATACAGGACAATCAGTTACAATCTTATAAACCGAATTACAATAGTGACATTTGAGAATATCACCATACTTGTGATATGTAAGCGAAACATCGCAATGGCGGCATTTTGGTGTCCAACCGCAATTTTTGCATTCCAACAAAGGAGCAAATCCACGCCTATTTCTAAATAAAATTACCTGTTCGCCTTGTAAAAGAGCCTCATTCATATGAGCGATAAGATTTGGAGAAAGGACGGATTTCATTTTCTTTCTGCGTCGCAACTCAAAAGTGTTTTCAAGCAAAATATTCGGTAATTCCATCTCCTCAAATCGTTTTGTGAGCGTAACCAAGCCATATTTACCATTTTTTGCATTAAAATATGACTCCATCGACGGAGTAGCCGAGCCTAACAATGTTTTCGCACCGAAAAAATGAGCCAGCATTATAGCTGTTTCACGTGCGTGATATCGCGGTGCAGGTTCTTGCTGCTTATAACTTGACTCGTGTTCTTCATCAACAATAACCAGCCCCAAATGGCGAAACGGCAAAAATAGAGATGAACGCACACCGATCACAATTTCATACGGATTGTCTGACAACATTTTTTGCCATATTTCAGCACGCTCGTTATCATTTATTTTTGAGTGATAAATACCTAGCTTATCTCCAAAAACGGCTTGCAATCGTTGAGTAAGTTGTGTTGTAAGTGCTATTTCGGGAACCAAATATAGTGTTTGCTTCCCTTCCGACAACATCTTTTCGATAAGATGGATATATATCTCTGTTTTTCCGCTCGAAGTAACTCCGTGCAACAAACAGATGTTTTTCTCTTGAAAAGTGCTGTTTATTTCATCAAAAGCTATTTGTTGGTATCTGTTTAAGGTAAATGGTTCGCGTGTAGGCAAAATATCTGTTTCGATGCGGCTCACATCTATCGAAACCTGTTCCACCACTTTTTTTTCTATCAATCCGTTTAAAACGGAAGCAGTGTAACCTGTCAAATCCAATAACTCTTTTCTGCTAATAAGTGATGTTTTTCTCTGTTCAAATATGTTTTCTATCTTGCCGTAAAGCTCAAGCTGTTTTTTTGCTCTCCCTATAATAGTCTCGGCATATTTAAGGTTTAAATCGGGATGAAATTGAATACAGTTAATGCTTTTTTTATTGTAACTATCATTCAAATCAGTAGGCTTCAACGATGCCGGAAGTGCCGCTTTATAAACCTCACCCAACGAACAGATATAATAAAAAGAAATCCACTCCCATAAATATAATTGATTCTGATTCACAATAGGATGCGAATCTAATAGGGAATGAATTTCTTTCACATCGACCCCTTCGGGTCTGTTGTTATGTATTTTTTGTACTATTGCCGTGTAATGTTTGCTTTTGCCAAAAGGGACTTCCACTCTAAATCCGATGTCTATAATTCCGTGCATTTCCGACGGAATGGCATAGGTAAAAGAGCTAGCTAATGGCAGTGGTAGAATTACATCGGCAAACACGCAGACTATTAATTAAGGAACACAGTTGCAGAAATAGACCATGTGCCTTTTTTACCGTTAAGTGCATTTAAGAAACCTTCTCCAACATTTCCCATAATTTTATCTTCATCGAAAGTAAAATTATCTGTCAATTTGATTCCATAGTTGAAACCAATTTGTACACGATTAATTACTTCTGCACCTATTCCAAGATTTATTCCTGCTTCTAGTGGTCTTGACTCGATAAAATCTTCAAAATGGTCTTCCAGATCGATTTCACCAAAATCTAAGTCTTTAAACTCGTCACCACCTACTCTAAATTTAACATACGGTCCTGCAGCTGCATATACTTTTAACGGTGAAATAATACCAAATTTGAATTTCACATTTACCGGTATATCAATATAGTGGTTAGTGATTTTTACATTTGTCAATTCACCAATAGATTTCACGTTCATTCTTTCGTTATTATACAAAAGAGAAGCATCTACACCGATATTAATCACGGGAACCATAAATTCAATAGTAGGACCAACTTTAAATCCATTTAGGTTTTCAACACTATAAAGTGTTTCATCAAAAACAGGTTTGTTTATTCCTACATCACCTTTCAAACCGATTTTCAACTGAGAAAATGCGGGAACAGAAATCATTGACAATGCAACGATTGCAATTAATAAGATACTTTTTCTTGATTTCATAATTTATTCTATTTTTAAAATTTATATTTATTGTTCTTTCTATTTTGTCACAAAATATATTTATATGACGTAAAAATAGCAAAAAGGATTATAAACAGACTGTTAAATATGTTTAAAAACACAAGAAAGCGTTTTATCTTCTTTCTTGTAAGATAAAACGCTTCACTATATCTATCTGATTACTAGTCTTTAAACTTAGCCTTCAAGAATTCTCTGTTCAAGCGGGCAATGTTGGTTATTGAAATGTTTTTAGGACATTCTACTTCACATGCACCAGTATTTGTACAGTTACCAAATCCTAATTCATCCATTTTAGCAACCATTCTTTTTGCTCTGCGTGCAGCCTCTACTCTTCCTTGTGGAAGTAGAGCGAATTGGCTCACTTTAGCTGATACGAATAACATTGCCGAACCGTTTTTACATGCTGCAACACAAGCTCCACAACCAATACATGCTGCTGCGTCCATAGATGCTTCAGCATCGTGACGTGGAATTGGTATCGCGTTTGCATCGGGAACACCTCCGGTATTTACCGAAACATATCCACCTGCTTGAATAATTTTATCAAAAGCGGTACGGTCAACCATCAAGTCGCGAATAACCGGGAAGCCGGCAGAACGCCATGGTTCAACAGTGATTGTGTCGCCATCGTTAAATTTACGCATGTGCAATTGACAAGTTGTAATATCCTCATCCGGACCGTGCGCATGTCCGTTAATATATAGCGAACACATACCGCAAATACCTTCACGACAGTCATGGTCAAAAACAACAGGTATTTTACCCTCGTTAATAAGCTGTTCGTTAAGAATATCGAGCATTTCCAGGAAAGAGCTTCCTTGCGAAATATTTTTCAACTCGTGTGTTTCAAAATAGCCTTTTTCTTTAGGACCTTTTTGGCGCCAAACTTTAACCTTTATATTTATATCTTTATCCATAAGATTTTTGTTTTACTCGTTAATTAATTTGCTTCTCCTTTTATGACTTGTAGTTTCTTTGTTCACGAACAACAAATTCATAGTCGAGCGGTTCTTTGTACATAACCGGAGCTTTATCTTCTCCTTTGTACTCCCAGCATGAAACGTATGCAAAGTTCTCATCATCACGTAGTGTATCACCTTCTTCTGTTTGGTGTTCAATACGGAAGTGTCCACCACAAGATTCTTCTCTATCGAGAGCATCATGAGCCATAAGCTCACCAATTTCGATAAAGTCTGCCAAACGAAGTGCTTTTTCTAGCTCAACGTTCAAGTCATCACCTTCACCGGGGATGCGAACATTTGACCAAAAGTCTTTCTTCACCTCTTTCAACAATTCGATACCTTTTTTCAAACCTTCGGCATCGCGTCCCATTCCAACATATTCCCACATTACATGACCTAATTTTTTGTGGATACTGTCAACCGAATGAGTTCCTTTAATGTTCATTAAACGATCGATACGATCTTTGATAGCTTTTTCTGCTTTGTCAAACTCCGGATGATCAGTTGTGAAATGACCAACAGAAATCTGGTCTGACAAATAGTTTTGAATTGTATAAGGAAGGATAAAATATCCGTCAGCCAATCCTTGCATAAGTGCCGATGCTCCTAAGCGGTTAGCTCCGTGGTCTGAGAAGTTAGCCTCACCAATAGCGAACAATCCGGGTATAGTTGACATCAATTCGTAGTCAACCCAAATTCCGCCCATTGTGTAGTGGATTGCCGGGAATATCATCATCGGAGTTTCGTATGGATTGTCGTTAACGATTTTCTCATACATTTGGAATAAGTTCCCATAACGTGCCTCAACTACATCTCTACCAAGACGATTGATAGCATCTGCAAAGTCTAGATAAACTGCCAATCCGGTAGTTCCAACACCATAACCCGCATCACAACGCTCTTTAGCTGCGCGTGAAGCAACGTCACGTGGTACAAGGTTACCGAAAGCAGGATAACGACGTTCTAGGTAGTAGTCGCGATCTTCTTCTTTAATTTGTGTTGGTTTTAGTTTACCTTCGCGAATAGCCACAGCATCTTCTTTTTTCTTTGGAACCCAAATACGTCCATCGTTACGCAACGACTCTGACATCAATGTAAGTTTTGATTGGAATTCGCCGTGAACCGGAATACATGTCGGGTGAATTTGCGCCATACATGGGTTTCCGAAATAAGCTCCTTTTTTGTAGCATTGCCAAGCTGCAGAACCGTTACATTCCATAGCATTTGATGAAAGGAAAAACGCGTTTCCATAACCACCTGTAGCAATTACAACTGCGTGAGCTGCAAATCTTTCCAATTTTCCAGTAACAAGGTTGCGTGCTATGATACCGCGAGCGCGACCATCAATAACTACCAAATCAACCATTTCGTAGCGGGTATATAGTTTTACCTGACCTCTGTTAACAGCACGGCTAAGTGCGCTATATGCACCAAGTAACAATTGCTGACCGGTTTGTCCGCGAGCGTAAAAAGTTCTCGATACTTGCGCACCACCGAAAGAACGGTTAGCAAGCAAGCCACCATATTCACGTGCAAAGGGAACACCTTGAGCTACGCATTGGTCGATGATTTCGTTAGAAACTTCAGCCAAACGATAAACGTTTGCTTCACGTGCACGATAGTCACCACCTTTAATTGTATCATAGAACAAACGATAGATAGAGTCGCCATCGTTTTGATAGTTCTTAGCCGCGTTCACACCACCTTGAGCAGCAATAGAGTGCGCACGACGAGGTGAGTCTTGAATACAGAAATTATATACATTAAATCCAAGTTCACCGAGTGTAGCTGCTGCAGAAGCACCGGCCAATCCTGTTCCTACAACAATAACATCGAGACGACGTTTGTTGGCAGGATTTACCAATTTCTGTGTTGCTTTATAGTGTGACCATTTTTCAGCAAGAGGACCTTTTGGTATTTTTGCATCAAATCTCATTATATTGTCTGTTGAAGTAGTTTTATTTTCTACTTGTGCAGTTTCATCTTTTTTATTTGTCATAATATTTTCTAATTTTTAATTGGTGAAATTAACCTCCAAAACCAAAAAGGTAATACAGTGGAACAGCTATGAACATCAAACAAATGATGGTAGCAACAACATAAGATGCACGTTTTAGTCGTGGCAACCAAACAGTATTGCTCCAACCAACTGACTGCATAGCACTCCAAAAACCGTGTGTTAAGTGGAACCATAATGCTGCAATCCACACAATATAGATAATACTATAAATTGGTTGAGTGAATAGCTCACGGATAAAAAATGCTCCGTCTTGTGGGTTATGATAACCTGCAGCTGCATAATCGTGTCCATGCATAATTTCCACTAACTGCATTTTCGACCAGAAATGGATTAGGTGTAATGCCAAAAATCCCAAAACAATAGCACCTAAAACATACATGTTTTTTGATGCCCAAGTTACATCTTTTTGTGGTTTAGTCACTGCGTATCTATCGGTACCGCGTGCTTTTTGGTTTTGCAAAGTTAGTATTGATGCATATAGAATATGCACTACGAAACCTATTGCAATCACTCCTGTACCAATCAGTGCGTACCAATTTGCTCCCAAAAAGGCACAGATAGCGTTATATGCCTCCTCCGAGAAGATAACCACAAAATTCATCAAGCTGTGAAACAGCAAAAACAAGACGAAAAACAGACCTGAAATACTCATGATTAGTTTTCGCCCAATAGAAGATTTAATTAGCCAACTCATAAAGTTCTTTTTTAGTTAATTATAATTGTTGTTTTAATTTTCCAGTCGAAATAAATACTGAATAAATCCAGTACAAAACGTTTGTTCTGTATAGATGCGTACAAAAATAGTACTTTTAAACATCAAAAAAGAATTATTTACAGAAATTTTTCTTTAATTGTGCTTTTTGTAATGAATATTTATTGTTGAAAGAGAAAACAGATAGTAAAACATTATTTCAACACGTCATTTCCCAGCATTTTGGTTTACCTTCAAAATAGGCAGATGCCAATGAAACTTAACAGCTAAAATACGAATTACTATTACAATTCCCGCCGTTAGCAGTTCGTTCACCACCATATTCACATTGAGAGCATAAAGTATTGTAAACAATACACCTCCGATAATACATGCCAATGCATATATCTCTCTTCTGAAAATAAGCGGAATTTCGTTAATAAGCACATCGCGCATCATTCCACCAAACGAACCTGTAATTGTACCCATTGCTACTGCGACCCAAGGTTCAAAACCGAACGAAAGAGTTTTTTCAACCCCCACCACAACAAAAAGTCCTAAACCAATACTGTCAAACAAAAACATTGTGTTTTTTAATTTCACCAGCTGCTTTTGAAAAACCGCTACGTAAACCAATGCAGCCAATGTTGTCCAAATATAAATAGGCATCCTCATCCAGAATGGTACTATCCCCAGGAAAAGGTCACGCAATGTTCCACCGCCAATTGCCGTTACGAAACCTATAATCAATGCACCAAACAAATCAAACTGTTTGGCTGCAGCCAATCTGATTCCACTTACGGCAAAAGCAAAAGTACCAACAAACTCTATCACATCTACAAATCTGATAGTGTCTATTACTGCTCTAATACTGTCTATTATTTCCATTTCTATTAAAACAAAAAAAATTAAATATATATATTTTTTTTGAATTCTGTACTTTATACAATCACTCCACTACCTAGACACAATCTGTTTTCAGTATCATAAACCACCCCAAATTGTCCCGATGCAATTCCTTGCACCTCTTCGTCGGACTGGATACGATACAAATCGCCTATCTTCGTTATTTTACCCTTTGTAAACTCAGGAGTATGTCTGATTTTAAACGAAATATCTTTCTCCTCTTCAAAATCGCCCCATATATCTTTAGTGATAAAATTGAAGCCTTGCAAATTTATTGTATTACCATATTGATGCTTGGTATCATAGCCTTTGGAAACATAAATAATATTTCTGTTTATATCTTTTTTTATTACAAACCATGGTCCGCCACTTAAGCCAAGTCCTTTACGTTGACCAATAGTATGAAACCAGTATCCGTGATGCTTACCAATTATATTTCCGGTTTCTAACTCCACTATCAACCCCTCTTTTCTACCGAGATAACGCTCTATGAAATCGTTGTAATTTATTTTTCCTAAAAAACAGATTCCCTGACTATCTTTTCTTTGCGCTGACGGCAATTTCTGTTCTGCTGCAATGGCTCGCACTTCACTTTTCAACAAGTCTCCAATAGGAAACATAAGTTTTGAGATTTGCAGATAATTTATTTGTCCCAAAAAATAAGTCTGGTCTTTTACGTGATCTTTAGCGGTGGAGAGCCACTTCAAATCATCTTTTTCGGTTGTTGTAGCGTAGTGTCCGGTAGCAATATAATCGAATTCATGCCCCCACTTTTGCTCAAAAGCCCCGAATTTAATAAGTTTGTTGCACATCATATCGGGATTGGGAGTCAAGCCACGTTTCACAGAATCTACAGTATATTTAACAACATTTTCCCAATACTCTTCATGCAACGAAACCACTTCCATACGACAGCCATATTTTTTCGCTATGTACGTAACTATCTCTATATCTTCTTCAGCCGGACAATCGATATAACCATCTTCGTCTTCCATGCCTATTTTGATATAAAAAATATCAGGGTCATAGCCCATCTCTTTCAACTGATGAACCACAACCGAACTATCTACTCCACCCGAAACAAGTGCTGCAATTTTCATCCTATTTTCTCCTTATTTTGAGATTGAAAATCGTTTATTATTACAAGTCGCAAAGTTAATAATAAGAATCGATTTAAGAAAAATAGAACAACGGAATTAGCCATAAACCCAATATTATTTTTGCCATATTATTTCTATTATGAAAAACAGATTTTTAATTTAATTAATAAAATATATTGAGAGAAATCTTCTATTACAGAAAAAATAGTATTACCTTTACATTCTTAGACTAAGTTTGAAGGGAGTTTAAATGCAATTGCTCCATTAATTATGCAATTTGGCACAAAAACACTCCCCCTGTTAGCAATGTGAATTGCTAATACCCCAATATTTTTGGGACTCAAGATAGAAAAGAAAAATAAACAACATAATGACTTATAAATGGAATTTTCAAACACTTACACAGGAGGAAAAAGAAAAAAAAGATGAGCTAACAAAACAACTAAAAATTAATCCCATATTGGTGGAACTGTTATTAAAAAGGGGTATTTCCACGCTAGAAGAGGCAAATAAGTTTCTAAATCCCAGCTTAGAAGACTTACACGATCCATTTCTTTTGCCCGACATGGATAAAGCTATCAGACGAATTGAAAAAGCCTTAGGAAATAAAGAGCGTATCCTAATATATGGTGATTATGATGTAGATGGTACTACTGCGGTTGCGTTAGTGTACAAATTTTTAAGAAAAATTACCAGCAATATCGACTATTATATTCCCGACCGCGATGACGAAGGTTCCGGAATATCAAAACAGGGAGTCGATTACGCTGTTGAAACCGGTGTAAAGCTCATAATCGCTCTCGATTGTGGGATTAAAGCTATACAAAAAGTAGCTTATGCCAAGGAACTTGGCATAGATTTTATCATTTGCGACCACCACATTCCTGATGAAGAGTTACCAGATGCTGTTGCTGTGATTGATGCCAAAAGAGCAGACTCAAAATACCCGTATGATGAGCTATCGGGTTGTGGTGTAGGGTTTAAGCTTGTTCATGCATTCTCAATTCAAAACGACTTCCCATTTTCAGAAATTGAGCCACTGCTCGACATGGTCGCTGTTAGTATCGCTGCTGACATCGTGCCGATTACAGGAGAGAATCGCACATTGATGCATTTTGGACTGAAACAGTTAAATTCCAATCCAACTTTCGGACTAAGAGGAATAATTGACATCTGTGGACTTGGCAAAAAAGAGATTACGGTAAATGACATTACTTTTAAAATTGGTCCGAGAATAAATGCTTCCGGACGAATGATGAACGGCAAAGAGGCTGTTGACCTAATGCTTGCAAACAATATTACACAAGCAAGGATAAAAGCCAAGAACATTGACAAATACAACGAAAACAGACGCCAATTAGACAAACGAACTACCGAGGAGGCAATAGATTTTATCGAGAACAATTTAGATATTGCGAAACAAAAGGTCATTATTCTCTATAATGAATCGTGGCATAAAGGTATTATAGGAATTGTTGCATCACGTATTACCGAGAGATACAACCGACCTGCGGTAATTTTAACTAAATCGGGCGACATGATATCCGGCTCGACTCGTTCAGTAAAAGGCTTTGATGTTCTGAATGCTATGGAGGCATGCAAGGATCTTTTAGAAGACTTTGGAGGTCACACTCATGCTGCAGGACTCACATTAAAAAAAGAGAACTACGAAGAATTTAAACGTCGTTTTCAATCAATTTCTTCTTTCGAAATGGACGATAGCGACATGGAGCCACAGCTAACAATAGATGCCGAACTTTCTTTTAGTGATATTACTAAAGACTTAGTAAAAGATTTAGAACTTTTTAGTCCATTTGGTCCTGAAAATGAGAACCCTGTTTTTATTACAAAAAATGTTCTCGATTCCGGTGGTAGCAAATTGGTTGGCAAAGGATTTCGACACATTAAATTCGAACTTACAGATAATACCGTAACTGAACCTATGCAAGGAATTGCATTTAATTCCGATGAACACTTCAAAAGCATAAAAAGCAAAGAACCTTTTGACATTTGCTACACTATAGAAGAGAACAGACACGGTTCGGTTTCGTTTACTCAACTAATGATTAAAGACATAAAAACGTAACTCTTTAATTATTCTCTTAAACTTATGTCGTCGCAACTATTTCACGAGGTTTTAAAGGAGTATTGGGGATACGACAACTTTCGTCCGCTACAAGAGGATATTATCCAATCTGTGTGGGAAAAGAGAGACACATTGGGACTAATGCCTACCGGAGGAGGAAAATCGCTGACATTCCAGGTTCCCACTATGGCAATGGAAGGAATATGTCTGGTTGTAACACCCCTTATTGCTTTGATGAAAGACCAGGTGGACAACCTACGCGCATTAGGAATTAAAGCAGCAGCCATATATTCGGGTATGACTCAAAATGAGATAGTTGCGACTCTCGAAAACTGTATTTTCGGCAACTATAAGTTTCTATATGTCTCGCCCGAAAGACTCTCATCAGAAACATTCCTTATCAGACTAAAGATGATGAATGTTTGTCTGCTCGTTGTTGATGAGTCGCACTGTATTTCGCAATGGGGCTACGATTTCAGACCTTCATATCTAAAAATTGCCGGGATAAGAGAAATATTACCCAATATCCCGGTACTCGCGCTTACTGCTACAGCCACAAAGGAGACGGTAGCCGATATTCAAGACAAACTTCAGTTTAAAGAGAAGAATGTTTTTAAAAAGAGTTTTGAAAGAGAAAACCTGTCATATGTTGTACGCTCTACCGAAGATAAAGTAAGTGAACTTATTCATATATTAAACTCCGTTGACGGCTGCTCAATTGTATATACTCGTAGCAGAAAACAGACAAAAGAGATAGCAGTTGCACTACAAAAGGCTAAAATATCTGCCGACTATTTCCATGCAGGACTATCATACGAAGAAAAAATATATAAACAAAATGCGTGGAAACAGGACGAATGCAGAGTAATTGTATCCACAAATGCTTTCGGCATGGGAATAGATAAGCCCGATGTTCGTTTGGTTATTCATACCGATTTACCAAATTCACTCGAGGAGTATTATCAGGAAGCAGGAAGAGCCGGAAGAGATGGCGAGCAATCATACGCTATTGTACTATACACTAAAACCGATAGTACAAAACTAAAAAAGCGGATAAGCGACTCATTCCCTAAAAAAGAGTTTATTCTGAAAACTTATAACTCTCTTTGCAATTATTATCAGATAGCTGTCGGTTTTGGGTTGGGAGCAACATACGATTTCGATTTGTACGAGTTTTGTACCAACTTTAAACTCCCACGCCTACAAGCTGACCACGCTTTAAAAATACTTGACTTAACAGGCTATATTGAATATACAAACGAAGTTGACACACGCTCTCGTATTAATTTCCTTATTTACAGAGACGAACTTTACAATTTGCATTTGGATAAAAAACAGGATGATTTAATACATGCAATGTTGAGAAACTATACAGGTCTCTTTTCCGACAATGTTTATATAGATGAATCTCTTCTCGCAAAACAGATAGGAAGTAGCAAGGATGATGTTTATGAGATGCTGGTGCAACTTTCTAAAAGCAGAATTATTAATTATATTCCGCAAAAAACCACTCCTTTCATTACTTTCACATTACCACGAGTGGATTCAAACTTTTTCACAATACCAAAATCGGTTTTCGAGAATCGAAAAAAGAGATTCGAGAATAAAATCAAACATATGCTCCATTACGTTGAGAGCGAAGAGATATGTCGCAGCAGAATACTTCTTATATATTTCGATGAACAAAGAACAAAAGATTGTGGAAAGTGTGATTACTGCTTGAAAAAGAACGAAACAGGACTCTCAAATTTTGAGTTTAAAAGCATAGAAGAAGAGCTAAATAACAAACTAACCAAACAATCTACACAACGCGTAAACAATTTGGTAAAATCAATCACAGAGTTTAATTCGGAAAAGGTTATCAAGGTTATTCGTTTTTTAACAGACAAGGGGCATTTGACACTAAATGATGATGAGATAGGTATTAAGCCTGATAATAATTGAACCTTATAAAAAAATGTAGAGACGAAGCATGCTTCGTCTCTACTACTACTTGTGACTCCGACAGGATTCAAACCTGTAACCTTCTGATCCGTAGTCAGATGCTCTATTCAGTTAAGCTACGGAGCCATTTTTGATTTCTTTTCAGGGTGCAAAGATAAGATATTTATTGTAATTACACAAAAAAAGTGACTTGATTATTTAAAAAAAATCATTTTCGTCATAAATGATAGTAATCAACACTTTCTAAAACAATAAATTTATGTAAAAGTTGTGGCGATGATTATCTTCACCGCCACAACTAATATTAATAAAACGAATATTATCGGCAATGCCGAAATAATCGCATAATTATTTTCTAAACGGAAGTTTTACAACCTCTGCCTTTAAGTTTCTGTTACGTACTTTAATGTTAATTTCTGTACCAACTTTAGCGAATTCAGGCTTCACGTAACCCAAGCCAATACCAATTTTAAGCATTGGTGACATAGTTCCTGATGTTACAACACCTATAACTTCGTCATCAACATTTGCAATTTCGTAACCTTGACGCGGAATACCTTTATCTTTCAATGTGAATGCACAAAGTTTACGTGGAAGACCTTCTGCTTTTTGTTTTTCTAATACTTCTCTACCAATAAAATTATTTCCTTCTGTAAGTTTGGTAATCCATCCTAATCCGGCTTCTAGCGGAGTAGTTGTTTCATCTAAATCGTTTCCATACAGGCAGAATCCCATTTCCAAACGAAGCGTATCTCTTGCACCTAAACCTGCAGGTTTAATACCAAATTCAGCTCCTGCTTCAAAAATAGCATCCCAAAGCTTTTGTCCATGCTCCGGATACAAATACAATTCAAAACCACCTGCTCCGGTGTAACCAGTGTTAGAGATAATTACGTTATCAACACCACCCATTTTTCCGGTTTTGAATGTATAATATGGAATTGCAGACAAATCGATATCGGTAATTTTTTGCAATGTAGCTACCGCTTTTGGTCCTTGTACTGCAAGCAAAGCAGTGTGGTTAGATCCATCTTCCAACTCTGCACCCATGGTGTTTTGTTTTTGACACCATTCCCAGTCTTTAGCCATATTTCCGGCATTAACTACCATCATATATTTTTCTGGCTCGTAATGGTATAGTAGAAAGTCATCTTTAATTCCACCATTTTCGTTAGTTAAGCAAGTGTACTGTATTTTTCCAACTTCCAGAGTAGAAGCATCGTTAGAAGTAACTTTTTGAAGAAATTCCAGTGCTTTTGGACCTTTTACCCAAAACTCTCCCATATGCGATACATCAAAAACACCTACTGCATTTACTACTGTTTGGTGTTCATCTATAATTCCCGAATATTCAATAGGCATGTTGTATCCGGCGAACTCGTGCATTTTTGCGCCTAGCGCAATATGCAAATCTGTGAAAGGAGTTGTTTTCATCTGTTTTCTATTTTAATATGTTTATTTATTGTTATTATGAATGTATTTGAAGCTACTAAATAATTTATCTGGCAACCAACTCGGCAATTTTCACAATTACTTCTGTTGCTTTTTCCATTGCTTTTATCGGAATAAATTCATGACGTCCGTGGAAATTCATACCTCCTGCAAAAATATTAGGACAAGGCAATCCCATAAACGATAGTCTTGCACCATCGGTTCCTCCACGTATAGGTTTTACGTTTGGCTTTATACCAACCTCTTCCATCGCTTTGTAGGCATAATCTACAACATGCATTACAGGTTCTACTTTTTCACGCATATTGTAGTATTGGTCGCCCATTTCGAGCGTTAAGCGATTTTCGTATCTTGTATTCAGATATGCAACAGCTTGTTCCATAACTTTTTTACGATGTTCGAAAATATCTCTGTCGTGGTCGCGAATAATATAAGTCATTGAAGCTTCCTCTACGCTACCGTTTAGAGCTATAAGATGGAAGAAGCCTTCATACTTCTCGGTATGCTCGGGTCTTTCGTTAGCAGGCAACATATTTGCTAATTCATTTGCAATTTCCAAGGCATTAAACATTTTGTTTTTTGCATAACCGGGGTGTACATTTCTCCCTTTTATAGATATTTTTGCGAATGCGGCATTGAAGTTTTCATACTCCAACTCTCCTATTTCGCTTCCATCCATAGTGTAAGCCCAAACTGCCCCGAATTTTTCTACATCGAATTTATCGGCACCTCTGCCAATCTCTTCGTCTGGTGTAAAACCAATTCTGATTTTGCCATGTTTTATTTCGGGATGATCGATCAGATATTGCATAGCAGTCATTATTTCAGCTATACCCGCTTTATCATCTGCACCAAGAAGAGTTGTACCATCTGTAACAATCAGGTCTTCACCAACAAACTTTAATAATTCAGGAAAATCGGTAGTTGAAGTTACAATATTAAGCTCTTCATTAAGTACAATATCCTTACCATCGTAGTTTTTCACGATACGTGGATTTACATTTGCGCCACTCATATCAGGACTGGTATCGAAATGTGCTATAAAACCAATCGTTGGAACTTCTTTATCTGTATTAGAAGGTAAGGTAGCCATCAAATAACAGTTGTTGTCCAGCGAAATATCGGTCAACCCCATATCTCTCATCTCTTGTTCAACCTCTTTTGCCAAGTTAAATTGCTTTTGAGTACTTGGCGTCTGCTGACATTTTTCATCAGACTGAGTATCTATTTTTGCGTACTTGATAAATCTTTCAACTATATTCATATTTTTGAAGTTTGGTTATTATCTACAAAGATAGCAAAAGCCTTTTATTTGAGAAAATCTATTTAAGAGTTTTGTAAGTTAAAAAAAAACCGTATCTTTGCAGTCGGGTAAGTCCTATACGGCCAGCTCCCATTGAATCCCCCAGGTCTTGACCGAAGCAAGGGTATTTGGTTGTAGCGGCGCGATATAGTAAGCTTACCCTTTTTTTTATACATAAATATTACAGCCCTTCTTTTAAGACACTTGCTTAAAACAAGGGTTTCTTTATTTGTAAAGTTTAATATTCAGAGCACTTTAAACAAAAAAAACCGAAATTTTAAATTTCGGTTTTTTCAATATCATAATAAATACACTTATTTGTTCTCTCCTTTTCTTGCAGAATAACTGATTTTAAGAGCATACGCTTCACGCAATGCCTGCTTAATATCACTAACATATTGCATTCGAGTATCTTCGTCTGCTTTAATAGACACAGTCATCAACTGTTGGTCTGCCTCATTTAACGAAGTTCTTTCTTGTACAATATAGTCTTGTATGTCTGCTACCTGAGCGAACTTATCATTCAACTGTATTTGCGTTCCTGTTCCATATTTTGGATCCATCGGGGCACCCACATTTATGTAAGTAACTAATGATTTCTTCTCCAATTTTTGCACTTCGCTTGCTTGTGGCAATGTCATTTTTACCATAAGTGTTTCCGAACGCATTGTTGTAGTTACCATAAAGAAGAAAAGGATAGCAAATACCAAGTCGGGCATTGATGCCGTGTTTAATTCCGGCATCTCTCTTTTTCCGGATTTATTAAATTTTCCCATCTTTATTCTCCTCCTCCATAATTTTTGGGTTCAGCCTCAGATATACGCTGAGGATACATATCATTTATCTGCGATTGCTGCTCTTCTCTTAATTGATCGTAAGCCATACCAAAGTATTTTATCGCTGCATCTTGTCTAAGTTCGTTGTATGCTTTTACAAGTTCGTTCTGAACAGCTATATAAGCTTTATAGCTTGTAGTAGCGTCATTTTGCAACGAAATAACATGGTCGCCGGTAACTGGAACAACTCCGATAGGAGCACCAAAATCTTCTTCATATAGTTCAGGAAATTCTGGTCTGTTTTGAGTATTCAAGACAAACTCTTTTACTTTGTCTTTCAATCCTACTTTTCCACCTTTTCCTAGCAACTCAGCTTCATTTGAATACCAAATATCTCCTGCTTGGTTTCTAACAAATGTTTCGTTTCTTGAGTTTACCAACACAACCAATAGGTTTCTACGTTGAACTTCCATTGTAGTTTGTTCTTGATTTACTTGTGGTGGTGGCGGAAGGCGTCTTGCCAGCCCGGTGTCCGTATCCATACTAGATACAAGTAAGAAGAAAGTCAGCAAAAGGAATGAAACGTCCGCCATTGAACTTGCATTTAATCCGGGGACTTTTCTTTTTGTTCTTGCCATATAATTTTACCTTTCTTTTAAATTATTTTTTCTTAAAAATAGGAACTACAATTATGCTTAGTATAGTTACCAGAAGCAATACATAGCAACTGTATAACCACATATCTGTCATCTTAAGCATTCCCGGAGTGTTATCTCCTCCTGTATAACCGGGGATAGTTAATAATTCTCCACTACCTATTAGATAAGTAACAAGTAGTAAGCCTCCAAGAGCTAACACGCCAACCAATGAGCCAAATCCTTTTTTAGGATTATCTTTCATGTTTTTTGCAAAACCTACAATAGCAAACAGCAACCAGGCTACAATTGTTACAATCAACAATATGTACATCCAATACATCAACAAGTCTGTAAATATTGGTTGCGATTGATCGGCTACTAATCTTTGCTCTTCAGGAGCTTGCCCACCAAAGAAGAATACAGCCATCACCACTATCGTTATAATCATCGATATGTAGAGTGCTATCTTTGAGGTTCTATGAATTTTAGTTACTGCCATAGTTATTACAAGTTTTTATATTTTACGTTATACTTGATTACTTGGTCAAGGAAAGTGATAGAAGCATCTTCCATTTTGTTTAACAGACCTTCTACTTTACTTAGAATGTAGTTATATATAACTTGAAGAATAATTGCTACGATAAGACCAGATACTGTAGTAATCAAAGCCACTTTCATACCACCTGCTACAATTGTCGGGCTCATATCACCTGCTCTTTGAATATCGTCAAACGCCATAACCATACCAACTACTGTACCCAAGAAACCGAGAGATGGTCCAACAGCGATAGCAAGTGTAATCCAAGAAAGGTTTCTTTCAATCAAACCACCTTGTACACCTCCGTAAGATACGATTGAACGTTCTACTGCATCAGCACCTTGGTCTAATCTTAATAAACCTTGATAAACAATAGAAGCAACTGGTCCTCTTGTATTGCGAGCAACATCTTTTGCAGCTTCTACATCACCTTTTTCAAGAGCATCACCAACTTTGTTCAATAATGACTCAGGATTTGTGTCAGCCAAGCTTAAATAGATAATTCTCTCTAAACAGAATGCCAAACCTACGATAAAAGTCAAAGCGACAAACGCCATAAAACCGGCTCCACCTTCAATAAACTTAATTTTAATTGCTTGGTGAAAACCTCCTTCATTAGAAGACTCTTCTACAGGAGCTACAGGTTCTGCTACCTCTTCTGCGGGAGCAGCTTCTTCTGCTACAGCAGCTTCTGCTTCAGGATTAACTTGCTCTGTTTGTTCTCCAGCCTCTTGTGCTGAAAGTACCATTGGCAATCCAACAGACAATACGCCGAAGATTGCTAAAATTGCAAATAATTTTTTCATTGTGTGTTCAATTTTTTTAGGATTAATGAATTTTTTGATTTTTTGTTTATAGTCTATTTTTATAATTATTTGATTTTATAATTAGTTTATTTCTTTATATTCTCATATAAATGCTTTTTGTGTAATGCGGAGAGAGCGGGATTCGAACCCGCGATACGCTTTCGGCGTATACACGCTTTCC
>CAYFUW010000041.1:0-18545 GCA_964346495.1 uncultured Dysgonomonadaceae bacterium | reverse complement strand
TACTTAGTGAACTTTGTCTAAAACAAAAAGAGACGCAATAATATAACGTCTCTACAATCCACCTACAAAAAGACGGAATAGCACGTAGCCATTCCGTCTTTCTTATATATATTAATAGTGCAAACTATTTTTTCTTCTTAGTTTTTGGCATTCGCCCTGAAATCGATTTTCTTAAACGCATCAAAAACCACCTGCTAGGTTTAGTGCTAAGATAAGATTCGATATGTCGCTGTTTTTTTTCTTCCAAAATCTGATTTATCTCAATCAATATACCGGACTCTTCCACATCGCCAAACTCATCATTTATTGCCGTGCCGAAAAAGCGCATAGTTGGAGACAAGCCCATATAAGCGTTGATAAGCGGAGGAACATTCAATCCCAGACTGCGAACTTCCTTATTCAATATTTTGTAATCATCTTTAAAAGTTGTAGCATTAAAAAGCTTTTTCATTGCCTCAACATCCATGTTGGTTTCCAAAGGTTT
Organism: uncultured Dysgonomonadaceae bacterium; assembly: GCA_964346495.1. Lineage (GTDB taxonomy): Bacteria > Bacteroidota > Bacteroidia > Bacteroidales > Dysgonomonadaceae > JBGZFC01. Next base: position 18,061 of record CAYFUW010000041.1, on the reverse strand, counting down.
TACGGGAGTTACCAATTTATCTTTATCGGGAAAGTGCTTGTTTAGGAAATAGAGAATCATGTTGCGGGCATGTTTATTGTAAGTACCATACATGGTAACTTTTCCGAAAAAATATTTCAAACCCGGGTCAATTACTGTAAGTGCGCCCAATCCGTCCCACAAGTTGTCAAGAGCGAAAATACCTTTTCTGCTATGTAACGTAGATTGATATTCCAAAGATACAAACGAACGCCCCAACTCAACGGTGTAAGGCAAATAGTTTTCTATAAACTCATCCGAAAAATTTAGCAAATGAGACGTAGCCAACATCGGTTTGCCGTTTTCATCTAAATCTACGTTTTTGCCGACAATAAATCTATATCCGCCTAAGATATCCTCTTTTTCGGGGTCCCAAACAATAAGTTGCTGATAAGGATTATCCATTGTGTCGTACTTGTCGATATCAGCTTCCAATCCTGTGCCACCGCCATAGTGTCTGAATGCTATTTCACGCAATCGACCAACTTCACGCATCAAATTAGGACACTCATGGGCAGAAAACAGATAAATTTCGTTATCGGCTTTATTGGTTCTGCGTAACCTGTTTTTCAATGTAAGTTCACTTTTCAGTAAATCTTTATCAACGGGGGTTATTATCTCTTTCATTTTGGTAAGGAATAAACTATTTCTTTAATATGTTGCGCCCATTGCGCCGGAGTTTTTGACTTATCGATAGATTGCCAGGAGATTGGTTTGCCAAACGTTATATTGAATGTCTGATTTTTACTTTTAAACATCTCACCAGGCAAATAAATTAGTTCTATATTAAACTTTAAACCAAGATTCTTCCTGATATTTGCAAAGTTATAAAAAAAGTTTGAGTTACGGGCATCAAAATATACCGGAATAATATCTCGCTCAAACTCAACTGCTTTCACAACAAAACTTTTCATCCACTCCAGGTCCATTATCTTCCCGCTTTGTTTGCGCGAGCACAATCCTGCCGGAAAAGTTATAATCTGGTTATCCGATGAATATGCTTCATTGATGGCAGCTGCCGATGCTTTCGCCTGTGCACCGTATTTATTAATCGGAACAAAAATTGACTCCAGATTTTTGATGTAAAGCAAAACATCGTTTACAAGGTACCTTATGTTGCCGGAATATTTTTCGCCAAGAAATGCCGAAAGGCAAATACCGTCCAAACCTCCAAGCGGGTGATTTGATGCAAAAATAAAACGTCCCTCTGCAGGGATATTCTCTTCACCTTTTACTTTTATATCTACCTTAAATTCATCTTTAACCAAGGCTTGCATAAACTCAACACCCTGCTTATCCTTATTCCGCTCGATAATACCGTTCATATCATCTTGCCGAATAGTACGCTCAAGGTACTTGATAAAGAATTTCGGGATTTTATTGTAGTTTTTCCCGGTCTTATTCCGCAAAACTTTATCTATATCCAGTTTTAATGTTTCTGAATCTGACATTTTTGATTTTAAATTATTTTCCGATACGATACAACAAAAATACGAAATTATGTTGGATAATAAACTATTTGTTCAGAATATTTTAGATTGATTTGATGTTAACTTGTTAATTTGTGGTGCGGGTTGCGAGTTGCGGGTTTTGGTTTATCTTGTCATTTCGAACGAAGTGAGAAATATATTCGCCAGCCGTCATTCCCGCGAAAGCGGGAATCCCAAAAATGAGACGTTGGCTGTGCCTTTGTTAAATTTTATCACGAAACCAAAGGCATCGTGTCCCGACAGTAGAGACGTCATATTATGGCGTCTCATTTAGTTTTTTAGTTGTAAAATGTTTCTCGCAAAGCACGCAAAGATTTATCGCAAAGTTCGCTAAGGGTGCATTGCGGTTTGAATCCGCATTGCACATAATTAGACTCAAAGCTTAACACTAAATAGTCAAAACTAAAGTACTGCCTTTCAGGCAGGTTAGTGGGTGGCTTTTACTACCGTAAGCTGCACTCGTTCCTCGTTTTCATACGGTTATGAAAATATTACCCTTCGGGTAAATCGATTTGCAATTTTATTAATCCGACCAAAACACCTGAAAGGTGTGATTTCCATAACCGTAGGTCAACGACCTGCGGTATAGACAGCAGCAAAAAACATCTGCCTAAAAGACAGTACAAAACATCTAAATGTCGGGATTGCAAATCCCACCGACGTAGCGGGACGCTACCGCGCGAATCCTTTCGCGTGGTGTATTAAAACAGACAAGAATATCTGTTCACCCACTACATAAATCACACACCACGCATCTCGCACCTCGCAACTCGCATAATAAGCCATCAATAATATATGTCAAATTTCCACACCCAACTCATTCAACAACAATTAATTAACAACTTGTTGATAACTTTTTGAAAAATAATGTGGGTAAAAGTGGTGGAAAGTGGAATAATTTTGTAATTTTACGGCAAATATCTGAAAGCGAGTGTGAAAATGTTGCAATTTCTGGGAAATATAGAAGCAAAAATAGACACAAAAGGACGAGTTTTTGTACCTGCCAACTTCCGCAAACTATTACAAACTGCGGGGGAGACTTTTCTTGTGCTTCGCAAAGATATTTTTCAAGATTGTTTAGTTCTGTATCCGGGTACTGTTTGGGAAGCTGAAATTGAAACACTACGCAGCCGACTCAACAAATGGAATATGGAGCAGCAACAAGTTTTCAGACAATTTGTGTTAGATGCCGAACGCATCGAAATGGACGCAAGCGGACGAATACTTATTTCAAAAAGATATTTACAAATGGTAGATATCGAAACCGAAGTTCGCTTTTTGGGAGTGGACAGCACGATAGAGATTTGGGCAAAAGAAAAACTGGAAAAACCTTTAATTGAACCCGAAGATTTTTCATCTAAATTGCAAAAACTAATGGGATAGCTTAATCAGAAAATAAAAAAATACAATTATGGCTGTTTATCATACACCGGCTTTGCTTCACGAGAGCGTTGATGGGTTAAATATCAAACCCGACGGTGTTTACGTAGATGTTACATTTGGCGGAGGCGGTCATTCTCGTGAAATTCTCAACAGATTAGGCAAAAACGGCAAACTTATATCGTTTGACCAGGATGAAGATGCAATAAAAAACATTATCGAAAACGACCACCGTTTTATTTTCGTAAGAAGCAATTTTCGTTTTCTGAAAAACTTTTTGCAATATCATCAAATAGAGGAGATTGACGGACTGCTGGCTGATTTGGGCGTATCGTTTCATCATTTCGATAGTGCAAATCGTGGGTTCTCGTTTCAAACATCGGCTACGCCCGATATGAGAATGAACCGCTCGGCAAAAAAAACAGCCATCGACGTACTGAATGACTATTCGGAAGAGCAGTTGGCTGATATTTTTTACAATTATGGCGAACTGAAAGCCGCCAGAAAAATTGCTAATGCAATTGTATCGTATCGTCAAGATGAAAGAATCTCGTCCACCGATGAGTTTATTAAAATTTTAGAGCCTTTCACGTTTAGAGAAAGAGAGAAAAAAACACTGGCTCAGGCGTTTCAGGCAATCCGTATCGAGGTAAATGATGAACTAAATGCTTTGTGCGAAATGCTTACTCAAGCTCTGGACGCCCTGAAACCAGGCGGAAGAATGAGTATAATCTCTTACCACTCGTTAGAAGACAGATTAGTAAAGAATTTCTTTAGAACAGGCAATTTCGAGGGGGAATTGGTCAAAGATTTTTTTGGCAAAGTTGAAACACCTTTCGAAGTGATAAACAGAAAAGTAATAGTTCCACCCGAATCGGAACAAAAAGAGAATCCACGTTCACGAAGTGCAAAACTTCGTATAGCAGAAAAGATAGCAGAAAATGAAAGTTGATTTAAATAATATAAGAAAATCGTTTGTTCATGTTTTTGGAGGAAGCGTTCTGACTGAAAATTTTCTCACAAAAAATATTGCTTTTATTATCATGATTGTTGTTATCATGATTTTTTTTATCAGCCACCGATATTCGGTATTACAGAAAATTTCAGAGATTGAGAAGCTAAAAACTGAACTTAAAGATGCAAAATATGAATCGATAACAATTTCATCTAATCTTACTGAGACAAGTCGCCAGCCACAAATTGAAAAAATGATTGAAGATGCCGGCCTGGAACTAAAAATAGCAGCTGAGCCTGCCTATAAAATTCCAAAAAACGAATCGAAAAAATGAAAAGCGAAGAGAGTAAAAAAATAATATTGGTGCGATATGGCATTATCGTTATTGCCTTGCTGATATTTGGCTTAGCGATATTTTTCAAAGCAGGAAGAACAATGTTTTCTGCTGAAGGTAAGAAGTGGCGTGAAGTTGGCGAAAAAGAGACCGTGATAAAAGACAGAGTTATTTTGCCAAAACGAGGAAATATATTCACCCACGACGGCAAACTACTGGCAACAAGCGAACCGCTTTACGGTATATATATGGACTTTTGGTCGGAAGGGATGAAAAAAGACACTCTTTACAAATATGTTGACGAGCTATCTGTTCAACTTTCGAAAAAATTTCCCGACAGAACCGCAGCACAATATAAAAACGTGATACTTAACGGATGGAAAATGCGCGAAAAGGAGGAGCGACAGATAAACGATTATGCGGCAAGAGGTATAGATAAAAGAGTAACAAAAAAATCAAGATATGTCCGCATCATTCGTCGCGATATATCTTATGTAGAATTAAAAGAACTTCGCACATTTGCATTTCTAAATCAACGTTCAAACAGAAGCGGACTGATAGCCGAAGAGAAAAACTCCCGAAAACGTCCCTTCGGTAATCTGGCAAATCGCACTGTGGGCAACGTTTACAAAGACTTGGAGAAAGGTGGCGCCAGTGGATTGGAATTGAAATTCGATTCGCTTTTACGCGGAACAAATGGAGTGAAAAATCGCCAAAAAATTCAGGGCAGATGGATGGATATCGTTGAAATTCCTGCTCAGGACGGTGCCGATATCGTTACCACACTCGATGCCGAAATACAAGATATTGTTGAACGTGCTCTTCGCGACAAACTGATGGAGACTGAAGCCGAATCGGGCACAGCCATCATAATGGAGACAAAAACGGGCGAAATAAAGGGTATCGCCAATCTCGACAGATTGAGTAACGGCTCATACGCAGAAGGCAACCCTAATGCCTTTTCGTATATGAACGAACCGGGTTCAACTTTTAAAACCGTTACCGTGATGGTGGCACTTGACGACGGGCTTATTACACCAACCGACTCTTTCCATGTAGGAACCGGACTTTATCAGTATAACGGGAAATTTGTTCGTGACCACTACTGGAGGAGAGGACAAGACCGTGGCTACCTGACTGTTGCAGAAGGAATGGAGGTGTCATCAAATATCGTGATGAGCAAAATAGTGCTTAAAGCATACGGCGATAATCCCAAGAAGTATGTCGAAGGTATCGACAGAATCGGATTAAGGAAGCAACTAAAATGGGACGTTCCGTTAAACGGAATTGAAGGCACATCGTCAATTCGTTTTCCCGACGACAAACAGAATTACTGGTCAAAAACCACGCTACCTTGGATGTCCTTCGGATACGAGAGTAAAGTGCCACCGATATATATGCTTATGTTTTACAACGGCATAGCTAATGATGGAAAAATGATTAAACCGTTTATCGCGAAAAAAATAATCCAAAACGGAAGATTAATAAAAGAGTTTGAAGCAGAAGTTATCAATCCTGAAATGTGCAAAGAGACAACTCTCGAAGAGGTTAAGAAAATGCTGATTGGAGTTTTGGAAAACGGAACTGCAAAAGTTGTAAGGTCTGACTTTTTTCAAATTGCAGGAAAAACAGGTACTGCACTAATTGCAGGTGGTGGCGGATACAGCGGATATTATGTATCGTTTTGCGGATATTTCCCGGCAGAAAACCCAAAATACACCTGCTTCGTGGGCATCAGAAGACCAAAAGGAGTGCCTTCGGGTGGAGGACAAGCCGGAATGGTATTTAAAAATATTGCAGAACAGACCTATCTGCGCAAAACATTACTCACTGCAGAAGAGGTACCTGTTGATTCGGCATTACATAAAACGCCAAACTTTAAAAATGGAAATTGGGACAATAGTATATCGGTACTTTCGTCACTAAATTACAACACTAAAGGAATTGACAAAAATGGCGATTGGATAAAAGTGAAATATGATAGTACGGGACTTCTGACACAGAATATTGATATTAAAAACAACTTAGTACCAAACGTGCTTGGCATGGGTGCACGAGATGCCGTTTACTTGTTAGAGAAATCAGGATTGAGAGTAAATCTTATTGGTTCGGGCAAAGTGATTGCACAATCAATAAATCAGGGACAAAAAGTTGTAAGAGGCTCAACAATAAGCATCACATTAAAATAGACATAGAAAATGAAACTGGATAAACTATTAGAAATATGCAAAATCATTGCAGTTCATGGTGAGAAAGATGTAGATGTAAAAAGTATCACATCTGATTCTCGTGAGGTAAAAACAGGAGCTCTGTTTGTAGCCATCGAAGGCATAAATACAGACGGACACGACTATATTGGCAAAGCCATAGAGCAAGATGTTTTGGTTGTAGTTTACGATAAACCCATTTTCGAAGAGTACTTTTCAAGAGTTACTTACGTTCAGGTAGAAGACTCATCTATAGCTTTGGCGCAAATTGCATCGACATGGTTTGGAGACCCTTCCGAAAAGCTAAATCTTATCGGCATTACAGGAACAAACGGAAAAACCACCATCGCCACATCGTTGCACAACACCTTCATGGCACTTGGATATGGTTCGGGATTACTTTCAACAGTAGCCAACTATGTCAATGAGACCGCCTACCCTACCACACACACAACGCTCGACCCAATTAGTTTAAACTCATTCTTGCGCAAAATGGTGGATGCCGGTTGTCAATATGCTTTTATGGAAGTAAGTTCTCACGCGTTGAGCCAAAAACGTGTTGAATCATTGCATTTTAGAGGTGGAGTTTTCACAAATCTGACACAAGACCATCTCGACTATCATAAAAACATGCTCGATTATCGCAATGTAAAAAAATCATTTTTCGATAATCTGCCAAAAGATGCGTTTGCACTTACCAATATTGACGATAAAAACGGATTGGTAATGTTGCAAAACACAAAAGCAAAAAAACACAGCTATTCGCTTAAAAATATCGCCGATTTTAAAGCTCGCATTTTCGAAAAGCATTTCAACGGTACAGATATTGAGATTAACAACAAATCGCTTTCGGTGCAGTTTGTGGGAACTTTCAATGTCTACAATCTGCTTGCCGTGTATGGAACTGCAATGTTGCTGGAGCAAGACAGCGATGAGGTGTTAAGAGTTTTATCATCGCTGAAACCTGTATCGGGACGTTTTCAAACAATACATTCTCCAAAAGGATTTACCGCAATTGTTGACTATGCTCACACACCAGACGCGCTCAACAATGTACTGAGTTCGATACACGAAGTTCTCGATAAACAAGGCAGAGTTCTTACCGTGGTAGGATGTGGCGGAAACAGAGATAAAACCAAACGACCGCTAATGGCTCGCGAAGCGTTGGAATTGAGCGACAAGGCAATTTTCACATCAGACAACCCACGTTTTGAAGAGCCGCAAGATATTCTAAACGATATGGTTGAAGGTCTTTCAGATGAAGAGCGTGCGGCTACGCTTACCATTGTAGATAGAAGAGAAGCTATTAAAACTGCCTGTGCACTGGCACAAAAAGGCGACGTGGTACTGGTTGCGGGAAAAGGACACGAAGATTATCAGGAGATAAAGGGAGTAAAACACCATTTTGACGACAGAGAGGAGTTAGAAAAGATTTTTAACGCCGATAAACCAAAGAGACAAAATCCGTTTTAAAATAAATAATATATATGCTATACTATCTTTTTCAATATTTAGACACACTAGATTTTCCCGGAGCGGGAATGTTCCAATACGTAACTTTGCGTACTGCAATGTCTGCGTTGACTGCATTACTGGTTTCAATTTTAGTTGGTAAAAAAATTATCATAAAGTTGCAGAAAAAACAGATTGGCGAGACAATACGCGATTTAGACTTAGAGGGACAATACAGCAAAAAAGGAACTCCAACAATGGGTGGAATAATCATTATTTTATCGATAATGGTAGCTGTGCTATTGTTCGGGAAACTTGAAAATCACTACATTATTCTGATGTTGGTAAGTACAATATGGTTAGGTGCTTTAGGGTTTGCAGATGACTACATCAAAGTTTTCAAAAAGGACAAAGATGGTCTGAAAGGGAAGTTTAAAATTATCGCTCAGGTAGGATTGGGATTGATAGTAGGATTGACGATGTATTTCAGTCCGCAGATTGTTGCGCATGAAAACACGGAAGTCAGAGTAAATAATATAATTGAAGAGATAAAATATCAAAACGAAGATATAAAAACCACCAAAACAACAATTCCATTTGTAAAAAACAACAATTTCGACTATCGAGTATTGGTAGAATGGACAGGCAAATATGCCGACAAAGCTGTTTGGGTTGTGTTTGTTTTGGTTGTAATTCTCATTGTTACAGCCGTTTCCAATAGTGCAAACCTGACCGATGGTCTGGATGGTCTGGCATCGGGCACATCGGCATTTATCGGTGTTGCGCTGGGAGTCCTGGCTTACGTTTCGGGACGTGTGGACTTCGCATCGTATCTGAACATCATGCACATACCCGGCAGCGATGAGTTGATGATTTTCGCCGCAGCAATTGTTGGCTCCACAATGGGTTTCCTATGGTACAACTCATATCCGGCGCAAGTATTTATGGGCGATACAGGAAGCCTAACGCTTGGAGGTTTGATAGGCGTTTTCGCGGTTCTTATTCACAAAGAGTTGCTGTTGCCAATCCTTTGCGGAGTCTTTTTTGTGGAAGCACTTTCTGTGATTATTCAGGTGACATATTTCAAATATACAAAAAAGAAATTGGGATATGGAAAGCGTATTTTTAAAATGACACCACTGCATCACCACTATCAAAAACCCGGGAATGCCGGAATTGATGCGCTAATTCAAAAACCATTAAAACCACTTGCAGAACCTAAAATTGTGAGCCGATTCTGGATTGTGGGAATGATTTTGGCTGTAATGGCTTTAGTTACATTGAAAATGAGATAATTTGCATTAAAAATATATTAGGCATGACTGAAATAGTAAACAAGGATTTTCTAAAAAACAAGTCCAAAAGAATAGTTATTCTTGGTGGAGGTGAAAGCGGAGTTGGTACGGCTATTCTGGCTAAAAAAGAAGGCTTTGATGTTTTTCTATCGGACAATGGAAAGCTGAAGGACAACTACCGTGATGATTTGGAAAATTATAATATCGATTTTGAAGAGGGCGGACACACGGAAGAGAAAATTCTCAATGCTGACGAAATAATTAAAAGTCCGGGAATTCCTAACACAACACCTTTAATGCAAAAAATCATATCGAAAGGTATAAAAGTTGTATCAGAAATAGAGTTTGCCGGAAGATACACTCGTGCGAAGATGATTTGTGTTACAGGCAGTAACGGCAAAACCACAACCACGAACCTAATATATCACATACTGCGTTCGGCAGGACTAAATGTAGCTTTGGGAGGAAATGTAGGTATTAGTTTTGCGAGACAAGTGGCGACAGGAAATTACGACTATTTCGTGTTGGAATTAAGCAGTTTTCAATTGGAGGGTGTTTACGATTTCAAGGCAGATATCGCACTTCTACTGAATATTACACCCGACCATATCGACAGATACGACCACAAAATGCAAAACTATGTTGATGCAAAAATGCGAATTATCCGAAATCAGAAAATCGGTGATGCGTTTATCTACTGGATGGACGACCCGATTGTTACGAAAGAGATAGAAAAACTGAAACCTGAAGCAAGTTTGTATCCATTTACAAGTAACTCAAACAAAAACGCAACGGCTTATCAGGAAGGAAATAAAATGTTTGTAAAAACAAAAGACAGAGTTTTCGATATGGAGCTGGAGTTGCTTGCGCTACGAGGTATGCACAATCTGTATAACTCTATGGCATCGGGAATTGTGGCAAAACTGCTCGATATCTCCGACGAAAATCTGCGACAAGCACTTTCGGATTTCAAAGGAATTCCACATCGCTTAGAGGATGTTGCATCGGTTAGAGGCATTCAATTTATCAACGACTCGAAAGCGACCAATGTAAACTCTTGCTGGTATGCTCTACAGAGCGTCGCGAGAGGAAAAATTGTCCTTATTTTGGGCGGACAAGATAAAGGAAACGACTATACAGAAATTGAGCAATTAGTAAAAGACAAGGTTCGTGCATTGGTATTTTTAGGAAAAGACAACAGCATCCTTCACAACTTTTTTGATGGTAAAGTTACCAATATTGCTGACACAAACAATATGGAAGATGCTGTAAACACGGCATATAAACTTGCAGAGAAGGGCGATACCGTATTGCTTTCGCCATGCTGCGCAAGTTTCGACCTGTTCCAGAGTTATATCGATAGAGGAGATCAATTTAAAGAACATGTAAGAAGATTGTAATACTGTTTAAACACATAACAGATGATAGAAAAAATAAAAAACATATTCAGACCTGATACGCTCGAAAATAGTGTTGGAGATGTAGAAGTTGCGGATAATCCAAAATCTGTAAAAGACTTTTTATCGAAAATATTCAAGGGAGATAAAGTAATCTGGGCAGTATTTATTATATTGTGCATTATCTCATTAGTTGAAATATTCAGCGCAACAAGCACCATTGTTTACAGACATCAAAACCAATGGAGGCCGATATTTCGTCACGCAGTATTCTTAATTGGAGGTGTGGGAGTTATTTTACTCATTCACAACATACCATACAAGTACTTTTCATCGCTCATTTTCTTGCTTTTAATATCTATAATCCTTCTGTTGCTTACACCATTTATCGGAACATCGGTAAACAATGCCGACAGGTGGATTTCAATTATGGGATTTACAATACAACCGTCTGAGTTTGCCAAAATATCGCTAATGGGTACTATCGCATTTCTCCTAAGTAAACAAAACGGAATGAACGATGGCACCCTGTTCAAATGGATGATTGGATTGATGATAGTTGTTTGCGGTATAATTGCTGCAGACAACCTATCTACGGCGGTGATGCTGTTCGGAATATGTTTCTTACTGATGTTTATAGGAAATGTAAAACCGATTCGACTGCTAAAAGTTGTTGGAGGCGGAATCGGATTAATCCTTTTGGTCGTATTGCTACTTAATATAATTCCTGATAGCCTGAAAGAGAAAGGACCACTTAAACGTGTTGACACCTGGCAAAGCCGAATCACAAACTTTGGTGATAGCAAAGCCGAAGATGAAGAGAGCTATTACACAATTACGGATGATAATTACCAGGTTGCTCATGCCAAAATTGCAATATCCAACGGCGGACTTATCGGAGTTTTCCCGGGAAATAGTACCGAACGGGACTTCCTTCCACAAGCATATTCCGACTTTATTTACGCTATTATCATTGAAGAGATGGGATTATTGGGCGGTATTTTAGTGCTTATGCTATATGTAATACTGCTTATCCGCTCAGGAATTATCGCTAAAAAAACGAAAAAGCTTTTCCCGAAATATCTGGTTCTTGGCTCGGCGCTGATGCTGTCTATTCAAGCGTTTATAAATATGGGTGTAGCTGTTGACTTACTTCCGGTAACAGGTCAGCCACTACCGTTAATAAGTCGTGGAGGAACATCCACACTTGTTACTTGTGCCTATTTTGGACTGATATTGAGTGCCGATAGATTTGGAATAGGGAAATCGGGGGTAGAGAAAATCGATGAAGATGGTGATGTGATAACAGATGAGATTCCTTTGGAGGAAATTCCAAACATTGAAGCTATTGAGCAGTCGGAGAATGAGAGAGATATTGAAATAATTCAAGTATAACCGATAAATATAAGTTATGATGTCTGAACAAGTTAACAACACAAAACACGACAGTAATAAATCGAGACCTTATCGTTTTATTATCAGTGGCGGAGGAACAGGCGGACATATTTTTCCAGCCATATCCATAGCAAATGCCATTAAAGAGAGATGGGCGGATGCTGAAATTTTGTTTGTTGGAGCCGAAAACCGCATGGAGATGGAACGAGTTCCGGCAGCAGGTTATAATATTATCGGACTTCCTGTAGCCGGATTTGACAGGAAAAACCTTTTCAAAAACTTCTCGGTTGCCTTTAAGCTGCTGAAAAGTATGCGAAAGGCACGCTCTATTATCGACAACTTCAAACCCGACATGGCTATTGGAGTTGGCGGATATGCAAGCGGACCGACATTGAAAGCTGCGGCATCGAAAGGTGTTCTGACGCTGCTTCAAGAGCAGAACTCTTATGCCGGAGTTACCAACAAACTGCTAGCAAATAATGCCGCTAAAATATGCGTGGCTTATGAAGATATGGAACGCTTTTTCCCGAAAGAGAAGATTGTTCTAACCGGAAATCCATGTCGTCAGGATTTAACAATTTCGGAGCAAAACAAAACTGAAGGTTACAAACATTTCGGTTTAAATCCCGATAAAAAAACAATACTTATGGTTGGAGGCAGCCTGGGAGCACGCACGCTAAACGACAGCATTGTAGGAGCATTTAACGAAATAGCGAAATCCGATATTCAGATTATTTGGCAATGCGGTAAATACTATTTCAAAGAGATGAGCCAACTTCAAAAAGATGGAGTTATTCCGCCAAACGTGAAATTGTTTGATTTTATTTCGAAAATGGATTATGCCTATTCCGTTGCCGACTTGGTTATTTCTCGCGCCGGAGCAGGTTCAACATCGGAGTTCAGCATTTTGGGAAAACCCGTTATTTTAGTGCCTTCGCCCAACGTGGCGGAAGACCACCAAACACAAAATGCAATGGCTCTCGTGAAAAAAGATGCTGCAATTATGATTACCGATGCCGATGCACGAGAATCGCTTTTCGAAACGGCATTAAATTTGGTAAAAGACGAGAATAGGTTGAAATCTTTAAGTGAAAATATAAGCAAAATGGCTCAAAGAGATTCGGCAAAACGAATTGTTGACGAGATTGAGCAACTGATTTCATCAAAATAATAAAAAAGAAACTGTTTTAAGATAAGAGTAATAAATTATGAAGTACAAAAACATATATTTTATCGGAATTGGCGGTATAGGCATGAGCAATCTTGCAAGATATTTCATATCGAGAGGATTGTCGGTAGGCGGATACGACCGTGTTCGCACACCACTTTGCGAAGCTCTCGAAAGTGAAGGCGCACAAATTCACTACGAAGACAATATCGATGCAATTCCGTCCGATTTTCTGAATAAGGAAACAACTCTTATCGTTTATACACCGGCAATCCCTGATACACATAGCGAACTTAACTATTTTCAGAAAAATGACTTTACTCTTATGAAACGGGCACAAGTTTTGGGAGAGATAACAAAGTCAGGAAAAGCTATCTGTGTAGCAGGAACACATGGCAAAACAACAGTTTCGAGCATGGTCGCTCATTTGCTGAGACAATCGCATGTCGATTGCAACGCATTTTTGGGTGGCATATTGAAAAACTACAACAACAATCTGCTTCTTTCCGATAATAGCGACATAATGGTTGCCGAAGCCGACGAGTACGACCGTTCGTTTCATTGGTTAACACCATGGATTGCAATTATCACATCAGTTTCGCCCGACCATTTAGATATTTACGGCACCGAAGAGGCTTATAACGAAAGTTTCGAGAAATTTACTTCGTTAATTCGTGAAAATGGATTTTTGATTATCAAAAAGGGAGTGCCTATCACACCGCGTTGCGATTCATCGGTAAAAATATTCAGCTATTCCGGAACCGAAGGCGATTTCCATGCTCAAAATATCAGAATAGGTAACGGAGAGATAGTTTTCGATTTCGTTTCGCCCGAAACAACAATTAAAGATTTGAATCTTGGCGTTCCTGTAAAAATAAATGTAGAAAATGCTGTTGCAGCCATTGCTGCGGCAACTTTGTGCGGTGTGAAAGAGGATGAAATAAGAGCAGCTATCAAATCGTTTGCCGGAGCAAAAAGGAGATTCGATGTTCAGATAAAGACAGACGACTTGATTTTTATCGACGATTACGCGCATCATCCGCAAGAGCTGTCTGCATCGATAGAATCTGTGCGAATGCTTTACCCTGACAAAAAAGTTACGGGAATTTTCCAGCCGCACCTGTACACCCGAACACGAGATTTCGCAGATGAGTTTGCAGAAAGCCTTTCAATGCTCGATGATGTTATTCTTTTAGACATTTATCCTGCACGCGAAGAGCCAATTGAAGGAGTTACTTCTGATATTATTTTCGATAAAATAACATCACCCGAAAAGAGACTAATTCTCAAAAGCGAGCTGTTAGACTATTTAAAAGATAAAGAAACTGAAGTTTTGGTAACTATCGGCGCAGGAAATATTGATGCTATGGTTCCAAAAATAAAGGAGTTGCTTGAAGAAAAACTTAAAAACAGAACATAATGAAAAAGTTTCTCATCATACTACTTTCCGTTATCACTATCGGATATCTTGTTTTTTCGATAATTTACTTTGGTAAATCGTCGAAAGATGATGTTTGTGAGCGTTTTGAGGTAATCATTAAAGATAGCGTTGATGTGCAATTTGTGAATAAATCGGATATAGTTAATTTGGTAAAGAACAACAAAGCATATCCGGTTGGAGAAAAGATGAGCGAGATTAACACTTTGGAAATTCACGATATAATTCTCAAAAACAAACTTGTAGAAACAGCAAATGTTTATCAGGCTCAAGACGGAATTATAGTAGCAAGTATAACGCAGCGCAAACCAATTTTGAGAGTTATTTCAGATATAAAAGGCAATTTCTATATCGATAACAAGCGAGAGAACATGCCTATTTCATCAAACTTCGCAGTTTATGTTCCTGTAGCCACAGGCGCTATTACTGAAGAGTTTGCGAAAAATGAGTTGTACGATTTCGCAATGTATTTGCAGGACAATCCCGATTGGGATGCATGGGTTGAGCAAATCGTTATAAAACCTAATAAAGATGTTGAATTAATTCCCAGAGTTGGCGATTTTAAAATATTGTTTGGAAAATTGAACAATTATCCTGAAAAATTTGCCAAATTTGCTCTTTTCATCGAAAAAGGACTCAATGTAGTTGGATGGAACAGATATTCGGAAATTAATTTGAAGTACGACAATCAAGTTGTATGCACGTTAAAATGATTTATTTTTAAAACAAAATCTAATCTTAAGTGTTGGATATAGAGAAGTATAACGCAGTAAAAGTAAAGTAAATATATTATGCAGTCAGGATTTGTAGCAGCCATAGATTTGGGAACTTCCAAAATCAGAGGAGTTATCGGAAAGAAAAATGATAATGGAGTTGTTTCGATAATAGCATATCAGGAAGTTTCGTCAGACAATTGTATCCGACGAGGAATTGTACACAACATTGAGAATACAGGCTCTAATGTACGCAAACTAATTGATTTTTTAGAAAAAAGATCGGGTAAAAAAATAGCCAGAGCTTATGTTTCTCTTTCGGGACAATCGCTATATTGTACAAATACGAGAGAGGTAAAACAACTACCACAAACGGGAATCGTTACCGAAGAGATAGTTGACCAGCTTATGGCAAGTGCCGAAAAGTTTAAGCCTGACTTTAAGCAGATGTACACGATTGCCGATGTGGAATATTTCGTGGACGAAAAGCCCGAAAAAAACCCGGTTGGTGTGGCTTGCTCGCTTATTGAAGCAGATTTTAAAGCAATAGTTGGACGACCAAATCTTTTTACCAACATAAAAAACGCGATAGAAGATAAGTGCGATATAGAGATTGTGGATTTCATTGTAGGTCCACTTGCAACTGCAGCAGCAACATTAACCGATGAGGAGAAGGAACTTGGCTGTGCACTTATCGATTTTGGTGCAGGCACAACAAGCCTGTCTATCTACAAGGGAGATATACTTCGATATATGGTTGTTATCCCGTTTGGCGGACACAACATTACAAAAGATATTTGCGAGTTAAATTTCACTGAATCAGACGCTGAACAGTACAAAACTAAGTTCGGAAAAGCTAAAGAGTCGGTAGAAACGAAAGCTGCTTCATCTTTTTTCACTTCACCATTTTCGGCTCCGGCAGCGAAACCTGACATCAACATGGAAGAGTTAAACAAAGTAATCGCATTGCGTTTGGATGAAATAACCGCGAATATTAAAGAGCAGATAAATCAATCGGGATACAAAGGTCAGTTAGGTGCCGGACTAATCATTACAGGAGGTGCATCGCAACTTAAACATCTCGATTCATATCTGGAAGAAAAGTTAGATATGAAAGTTCGCAAGGCAGCAGCAAACAAAACTTTTGTAAACAATGCATCCGAATTAACTAATGACCCTTCATACAGTCAATTAGTAGGCTTATTGATGTTTGCCGATGAAGATTGCGAACAGATATATATCGACGACTTTGATGATAAGGAAGAACAAAAGGAGGAGAAAAAGGAAGAGGAAAAAAACAAAAGACCAAGAAAAGGGAAAAGACCTTTCAGTGATTTGAGAGAAATAGCTAAACAAAAAGAAGAGAAATCCAAGAAAGGAAACTCTTTCGGCTCTAAGGTTGGCAATCTCTTTTCAAATCTTTTTACAGAAGACGACGAATAAAAAACTATTGTTATTATGAGCGATAAATTATTAAATTTCCAGATAAAAAGACGCACTACCGACATCATTAAAGTAATAGGCGTTGGTGGCGGAGGTGGTAATGCCGTAAACCACATGTATAGAGAGGGTATAAAAGATGTTACCTTTGCTCTCTGCAATACGGACAATCAAGCTCTTCTAAACTCGCCCGTACCCATGAAAGTACAATTAGGTGAAAAGACCACCGACGGATTAGGTGCAGGCAACAGACCGGAAGTGGCTAAAGCGGCTGCCGAAGAGAGTGCAGAAATCATTCAAGAGCTACTGAACGATGGCACACAAATGGTTTTCATTACTGCCGGAATGGGTGGTGGCACTGGCACGGGAGCGGCACCTGTAGTAGCACGCATAGCAAAAGAGATGGACATTCTAACGGTAGGTATAGTAACCATTCCTTTTGTTTTTGAAGGTGAAAGAAAAATCATTCAAGCACTTAAAGGCGTAGAGGAAATTGCAAAAAATGTTGATGCGCTTTTGGTAATCAATAACGAACGACTTCGTGATATTTATCACGACTTGGCTATGCTCAATGCTTTTGCAAAAGCCGATGACACATTGGCGATTGCCGCGAAAAGTATTGCCGAAATAATAACAATAGAAGGTATAGTAAACCTTGACTTTGCCGATGTAAAAACGACATTGAAAGATGGCGGAGTGGCAATTATGAGTCGTGGAGAAGGTAAAGGCAAAAACAGAGTGAGCGATGCTATAAACGATGCACTACATTCACCGTTGCTTAATAATAATGATGTTTTCAGTGCAAAGAAAATACTTATCAATCTTGCATTTGCAAAAGAGCATGAACTATTTACCGATGAGATGAATGCTCTGCACGATTTTATGGCAAAATTCAATCGTGATATTGAAGTTATCTGGGGACTTGCAGTTGACGACGAGCTAGGAGAGAATGTAAAAGTTACGTTGCTCGCTACAGGATTTGGAATATCTGATGTTCCGGGTATTCGTGAACAACGAGAAAGAGAGAGCAAAGCAGAAGAGTTAGAGAGAAAAATAAAAGAGGACGAAGAGAAAAAACGTCAGGCAGAAAATCTCGAACTTATAGAAAGATATTACGGTAAGGCAAGTCTCAAAAGTATTGCTTCAAGCGGGTATAAATCAGAACCCTTTGTCCTGACAATTGAGGAGATGGATGACGATAAAATTTTGGAAGCTTTGGAAAAAACTGCAGTTTTCAAACGTGAACGCGATTTCGACCCGCGTAATTACAACAAAAGCAATACAGCAAAATCCACCCTATTTTAAGTAAAATAATTATTGTAATATGTCTTAAAAATCTTTATCAATTACCACGAGTGCAATTTATCCCGAAGAATTTC
>CAYFUW010000040.1:0-19315 GCA_964346495.1 uncultured Dysgonomonadaceae bacterium | reverse complement strand
AACCCTTTAATTGTCGGGATGAGAAGATTCGAACTTCCGACCCCTCGCCCCCCAGACGAGTACTCTAAACCGGACTGAGCTACATCCCGAAAAAGTGACTGCAAAGGTATAGTTTTTTTTTGTATTGAACAAATATTCATGTAAAATTCAACCGCAGCGAACTAGCTATCTAACCAACAGCTACTTACAAGTAGCATTTAAATAAAAACATTATACACATATCTAAACAAAGTAGCTGTATAGGTTTTGAACAGTGCAACCAACCGCTACATGCGGTTTGTTGCGTAGGATAAATGTAACCAAAACCGCAAGCCGATTACTGGATATTTATTAATCAATGGGACGAACGGACTTAAAGCCGTTAGTCCCTGTGTAAAACTTTAAAAAATTACATACAGAAACAAATACAGTGACATAAAAAACAGCATCAAAGAGCTCTTCTTTGATGCTGTTCTTATTTTATCAATACAGGATTTTCTTATTTTTCTATTGCTAACAATTCCACATCGAAAATAAGATTTGAGAAAGGCTTGATAGCTCCCATACTTTGAGCACCGTATGCCAAATCGTATGGAATATAAAGTCTCCATTTAGAACCTACAGGCATTAACTGCAATGCTTCTGTCCATCCCGGTATTACTTGTGTTACACCGAAAACAGCAGGCTCTTTGCGCTCAATACTGCTATCGAATACTGTTCCGTTGATTAAAGTTCCGTGATAATGAACTTTTACTCTGTCGGCAGCTGTTGGGATAGCACCATTACCAGCTTTCAATATCTCATATTGAAGTCCGCTCGGAAGTGTCACAACACCTTCTCTTTTAGCATTTTCGGCAAAATATGCTTCACCTGCAGCAATACTGTCTTTGTACTGTATTTTAAGCTCTTCTTCATGTTTTCTCATT
Organism: uncultured Dysgonomonadaceae bacterium; assembly: GCA_964346495.1. GTDB lineage: Bacteria > Bacteroidota > Bacteroidia > Bacteroidales > Dysgonomonadaceae > JBGZFC01. The sequence continues at coordinate 18,410 of CAYFUW010000040.1, read as the reverse complement.
TGTGCTTCCTGAGCTTTCATCATTTCTCTTTGAACAAATGCACCTGCATCCATTTTAGATATAGGTAGTTCGCTGTTTCTCAATACACCTACAACACCTGCAATAAGCTGATCGTTTTTGATTTTTTGAGTAGAATCTATAGCTGCCAATGCCTCGTTGAAGCTTGGAATCATCTGTTTAGACATTTGCATACCAATGCTTAATCCTTGTATGTATGCAGATCTTGAGTCATTACTGTTAACTGCTTCTGTAAACCCTTTAATAAATTCGTTTAGTTTCGGAGCATTGATTTTATTAATTGAATCAATTTTATGCTTCAATTCTTTTTTCAAACTTTCTCTGGCAACAGAATCGGCTGCTGCAGATATTCTCATCTGATAGTCATACTCTATTTGTGCGGTACTTTCTAAAATACCTGATCTCTCCAGATATTCTACCAAACCTTGATCGGCTAAATTAACGCCATAAGCAAATGACAAACTGTCGATAGTGCTGTTTAACACAGCTTTAGATCTTGGACTATTATTGTCGCACGAAACTAAAATCATGCCACCAATAAGAAGTGCACTAAGTGCATAAAAAAATTTATTTTTCATTTCTGTTTTTATTTTATTGTTAAGTTTATAAATCTGTTTAATTTATTTCAAGTAATTCCACATCGAAAATAAGAGTAGAATTAGGCTGAATAATTTCTCCGGCTCCTTGTTGTCCGTATGCCAACTCCGACGGGATAAATAAACGCCACTTTGAGCCAACCGGCATCAGTTGCAATGCTTCAACCCAACCTTTAATAACCTGGTTTACACCAAAAACGGCTGGTTGTCCGCGTTGTACAGAGCTGTCAAAGACTGTACCATCAATAAGTGTGCCATGATAGTGACATTTAACTTTGTCAGTAGCTTTCGGTTTCTCACCTTTACCTTCGGTCAATATTTCGTACTGCAATCCGCTTGGCAATGCAACAACGTTTTCTCTTTTTTTATTTTCTTCTAAAAAGTCGATACCTGCTTGCAGGTTTTGACTTAACATCTCTTCCTGTCTTTTGGTAAAATACTCTTGTATGAGTCTGTTTGCCTCCTGAGGAGTTAAATCTGTTGACTCATTATTCATCACTTCTTTGAATGCTTTCATAAATGATGCTACATCAATATCTTTTAAACCTGAGTTTAAAAAATTGGCAGCCATACTCATACCCAAAGCATAACTTACTTTATCCATGTCTTGTTTTTTTAAATTAAAGCACAAAAGTACAATTTTAATATGAAATAACTTCGTATTTCAAGGATAAAAAACTATATTTGTAATGTTAAGGTCAAATAAAGTCAATGTTTTTTCTCTTCGTAGTCTAAAAATGAAATATACTAATTTCTTATTAATTTACAAAGAGAGAAGGTCGATTTTACATAAAAACAGATTTTTAAGCTTCACAAAAACAGATTATTACAAAACTTTAAATATATAGATATGAAAAAATTAGTAGTTCTTACCGGTGCAGGAATGAGTGCAGAGAGTGGAATAGCCACGTTTAGAGATTCGGGCGGATTATGGGAAAATTATCCCGTGGAGCAAGTTGCTACTCCCGAAGGATTTGCAGCTAATCCCGAATTAGTATTGAGATTTTACAATGAACGTCGTCATCAGCTGCTGGGAGCCAAGCCAAACGAAGGACATTACGGATTGGCAGAGTTGGAAAAGCATTTCGATGTACAGATAATTACACAAAACGTGGACGATTTGCACGAACGAGCAGGAAGCACAAATGTAATTCATCTGCATGGTGAGTTGATGAAGTCGCGCTCAACAGGCGACGAGTCGCTTATCTACGAAATGTCGGAAGAGAACTGCGATATTCATTTGGGTGATAAATGCGAAAAGGGTTATCAACTTCGCCCGCATATTGTTTGGTTCGGTGAAGCGGTTCCTATGATTACCGATGCAGCAAGAATTTCGGAACAAGCCGATATTTACGTTATTATCGGAACATCGATGAATGTTTATCCGGCAGCGGGATTGCTGGCATACGTACCCTACAATGTTCCGGTGTATCTTATCGACCCGAAAGATGTGAGAACAAGCCGAAGCGACACGCATCACATCAAAAAAGGCGCATCGGAAGGTGTGAAAGAGCTGACAAAAATTTTACTTAACCAAAAATAACGATAAAAACAGCTCAAACGAAAATAGAAAAACCGTATCTTTGTTCACTAAAAAATAAAAATTGTGGGTAAGAAAATTGCTGAAACACCAATGATGAAGCAGTTTGTCAAGATAAAATCGCAACATCCCGATGCTATCTTGCTGTTTCGAGTTGGAGACTTTTATGAAACTTTTTCCGATGATGCGATAATCGCTTCCGAAATATTGGGTATTACACTAACTCGTCGTGCCAATGGTGCTGCACAGTATGTTGAGTTGGCGGGATTTCCCCACCATGCTCTCGATACATACTTGCCAAAACTTGTCCGTGCCGGAAAGCGAGTTGCCATTTGCGACCAACTGGAAGATCCGAAACAGACCAAAACATTGGTAAAACGTGGTATTACCGAGTTGGTAACACCCGGTGTTTCCATTAATGACACAATTTTGAATCATAAAGAGAACAATTTCCTTTGCGCGATTCACTCATCCAATAATAAACAGTTTGGTATCTCTTTTCTAGATGTTTCCACCGGAGAATTTCTCACAACAGAAGGTTCACGTGACGATATAGACAAACTTCTTTCCAGTTTTTCACCGAAAGAGATTCTTATCGAAAGAGGCAGCAAAAAGAAGTTTGAAGAAAACTTCGGCAGTTCATTTTTCTTATTTGAATTAGACGATTGGATTTTTACCGAAGATGCTTCCCGCGACCGACTTCTATCTCATTTTCAAACAAAAAGTCTGAAAGGTTTCGGAATTGAGCATCTCGACCTGGGCATTATTGCTTCGGGTGCGGTACTTCACTACTTAGACATTACGCAACACAAAAATATTGGTCACATCAATTCGCTAAACAGAATTGAGGAAGAGCGTTTTGTACGCTTGGATAAATTTACCGTCCGCAGTTTGGAGCTTATTTCCACTATGAACGAAGGTGGAAAATCTCTGCTCGAAGTTCTCGATAAAACCATATCGCCCATGGGCTCGCGCCTGTTGCGACGCTGGATTGTTTTTCCGTTGAAAGAGGCGAAACCCATTGAAAAGAGATTGAATGTGGTGGAAGACTTTTTCAGGGAACCCGATTTGAAAAAACTGCTTGAACAACAAATATCGCTTATCGGCGATTTGGAACGAATTATCTCAAAGGCAGCCGTAGGTAGAATTAATCCACGAGAAGTAATTCAACTAAAAGTTGCGCTGACCGCTATAGAACCAATTCGTGAAGCCTTTTTAGCATCGAAAAACCCGAGTTTGCGCGAAATGGGCGAAAAGCTGAATCCTTGCCCCATTATCCGTGATAGAATCGAGAAAGAGATTATGCCCGACCCACCCGTACTTCTCAACAAAGGCGGATTTATTAAAAACGGTGTAAATCAGGAATTGGATAAGGTGCGGAAAATCGCCTATTCGGGAAAAGATTATTTGATGCAATTGCAACAGACCGAAAGCGAACGAACGGGTATTCCTTCTCTCAAAGTGGCTTTCAACAATGTTTTCGGGTATTATATCGAGGTGCGAAACACGCATAAAGACAAAGTTCCGCCCGAATGGGTTCGCAAACAGACACTTGTTAGCGCTGAGCGTTATATCACCGAAGAGTTGAAAGAGTACGAAGAGCAAATTTTGGGAGCGGAAGAGAAAATTATCGCTCTGGAAAACCAAATATATGCTGACTTGGTAGCGAGTTTAATTGAGTATATTCCCACTATTCAGATAAACGCGAATATTATTGCCCGAACCGACTGTTTGCTCTCGTTTGCAAACGTTGCAATGGAGAACAAATATATTCGTCCCGATATTAACGAAACCGACGTTATCGATATTAAAAATGGACGACATCCGGTTATCGAAAAGCAACTACCACCCGATGAACCGTATATCGCCAACGATATCTATTTAGACAGCAAAACGCAACAGATTATTATTGTAACCGGTCCAAATATGGCGGGAAAATCGGCTCTGTTGCGACAAACGGCGCTAATAACCATTATGGCGCAAATCGGCTCATTCGTTCCTGCCGACTCGGCTAAAATCGGTTTGGTTGATAAAGTATTTACTCGTGTGGGAGCATCGGACAATATTTCGCTCGGCGAATCCACATTTATGGTGGAGATGAACGAAGCGGCAAATATTTTGAACAATATCACACCCAAAAGTTTGGTACTTTTCGATGAGTTAGGACGTGGAACAAGTACTTACGACGGAATTTCTATTGCCTGGGCTATTGTAGAATATATCCACGAACATCCGAAAGCACGTGCCAAAACTCTTTTCGCTACTCACTACCACGAATTGAACGAAATGGAAAAAACGTTCAAGCGCATTAAGAATTACAATGTGGCTGTAAAAGAGATTGACAATAAAGTAATATTTATTCGTAAACTTCTGCCTGGCGGAAGTGAACACAGTTTTGGTATTCACGTGGCAAAAATGGCGGGAATGCCGCAAAGCATCACACAGCGTGCAGCAGATATTTTATCGGAAATGGAAGCGAGCAGCAGAAAAGGCGGAGTTAACAAACCGATAAAAGATATCGTAGAGAAACGGGAAGGGTATCAACTAAACTTTTTCCAATTAGACGATCCTATACTAAGCCAAGTACGCGATGAAATAATCAATCTGGATGTAAATAACTTAACACCGATTGAAGCACTGAATAAATTGAATGAGATAAAGAAAATTGTGAAGGGGAAGTAAACACAAAATGTGGAATAAAAATAAAATAAAATATTTTAGAAATGTATTATTGAAGTGGTTTGAAACCAATAAACGCGAATTTCCTTGGCGCCGAGACAATATATCAAACTACGAATTAATATTTAGCGAAATACTGTTGCAGAGAACAAAAGCTGAAACAGTAGCTAAATATTATAATGTGTTTTTTGACAAATTTCCTGATTGGGATAGTTTAATCTTAGCGACAGATGAAGATCTGACAGAAATTTTTAAACCATTGGGTTTATATACACAAAGAGTAAAAAGAGTAAGACGTATAATTGAAGAATACAAAAAGAAAAATGGAATATTGCCATCGAATAGCAATGAATTAAAAGAAACAAGCCTTGCTTCATTATATATATCAAATGCATACGAACTATTCATTCTTAAAAATAAAGCTGCTTTACTAGATGTTAATATGTCAAGAGTTTTGCGTCGCTATTTTTATCCAAAAAAAAATAAGGATGTTAGAAACGACAAAATTATCCAAGAACTTGCGCATAATGTCGTTAATATAAAATCTTGTAAAGAGTTGAATTGGGCAATCTTGGATTATGCTGCTATGGTTTGTAAAGCAAAAAATCCACTTTGCACAGATTGTAAACTAAAATCTAAATGCAGTTATTTTGAAAAATTAATAACAGAAAATGCAGAAGCTATTGAAGAACCACAGTTTACATTAAAATATGATGCTGAAGTAACTTTGAAACCAGGAAAGTCGTTCAGATTGTTATCTTTGTTTTCAGGGTGTGGCGGGATGGATTTAGGGTTTGAAGGAGATTTCATTGTTCATGAAGACACAATAAATGAAAAATTAACTCCCAATTTTATATCAAAGCGTCTGAATAATAACTATATACAATTAGCACCAACAAAGTTTCAAACAGTTTTCGCAAATGATATTTTGCAAGATGCACGAAATGCTTGGGTTAATTATTTCAAAAAAAGAGATTATTCTTCTGAAATTTATCATGTTGAAAGCATTGTTGATTTAGTAAAAGCACATAAACAGGGATATAAAATATTTCCTGACAATATAGATGTAGTTACAGGAGGTTTTCCTTGTCAGGATTTTAGTATTGCAGGAAAACGAAAAGGATTTAAATCACATAAAGATCATAAAGGTGAAGTAATAAACTCAGACATTCCATCAATTGAAACCAGAGGTAAACTCTATATGTGGATGAGAGAGGTAATTGAAATTACAAATCCTAAAATATTTATTGCAGAAAACGTAAAGGGTTTAGTGAATTTATCTAATGTAAAAGACATAATTCAAAAAGATTTTGCATCTACAAATAAGGATGGCTATCTTGTTTTAGATCCAGTAGTCTTACATGCTGCTGATTACGGTGTTCCTCAATCAAGGGAAAGAGTGATTTTTATTGGTATTAACAAAAGTTTTTTAAAAAAGAAAGCACTCCAAGAATTAACAAAAAGTCCAGTATCTGCAGCTTATACTCCATATCCGATGAGAACCCATAGTTTTACTATTAAGGATAAAGGTCTTAAAGAACCTGTAAAACTCGCTAGTATATTTAAGGATATCTTAGAACCTGAGCACAGCAACGATCCTTCACAAATTTATTTTTCAAAAGCAAAATTTATGGGAAAGCATTGCCAAGGACAAACAGAAGTTGATTTAGAAGGCATTGCTCCTACAATTAGAGCAGAACATCATGGAAATATAGAGTTCAGAAGACTTTCGCTTGATAATGGAGGCAAGAACAAAGAAGAACTAGAGAATTTGAAATTACAAGAAAGAAGATTAACACCCCGAGAGTGTGCTTTAATACAAACTTTTCCTCCGGACTACGAGTTTGTCATCTCTAGAACAAACTCTAGATTTTTAGTAAGCCCTTCGGCTGCTTATAGGTTAATAGGAAATGCTGTGCCACCATTATTAGCCTACCACATTGCTAAAAGATTAGAGACAGTTTGGGATATTTATTTCAAAAAATAACTTTATTATGCTTATATCTAGAAATTCAGAACCAAATAAGTCAGAATTCAATTCTTTACTTGATATCACAGTATCCACTTTAAGAATTGAGTCTAAAAAAGAGAAAGAAAGGTATTTGGGTTTATTGGGCAATAAATTAGAAAATGTTGTTGCAGATATCATGACTTATCATGCAAAGAATACACCTTTTGAGGGAACCATTGAACTTATATCTGGATTGAAATTTCCAGATATAGTAGCAAGGAAATACTATGGAGTTGAAGTAAAAACAACAAAAAGTAATCACTGGACAACACTTGGGAACTCAGTACTTGAAAGCACCAGAGTTGAAGGTGTTGAAAGAATCTTTATGCTTTTTGGCAAAATGGTAAATCCGATTGAGTTTAAGTGTCGTCCATATGAAGAATGTCTTGCATCAGTTGTTGTTACACATTCTCCTCGTTATTTTATCAACATGGATTTAGCACATGGAGAGACTATTTTCGACAAATTACAATTACCTTACAACGAGTTACGCAAATTAAATAACCCTATAAAACCAATAACAGATTATTACAGACAATTTTTAAAGCCTGGTGAAGAAATATGGTGGTTAGACCAAGATGAACCAAAGTCGACAAACTTGATTATTAAACTATGGAATAACTTGTCAATCGAAGAAAGAAATTATTACATGCTAAAGTCAATGATATTATTTCCAGAAGTTTTTAGTAATCGTTCTGACAAATTTAATCGTGTTGCTGTTTGGTTAGTTAAATCTGAAAGCATTGTGTGTCCAAATATTCGTGACGTTTTCACGGCAGGTGGACAAGGCATTATTTCATTTAACAACGAGTATTTTACAAATATCCCGCAAATAGTAATGAAGTTAACAAACTCACTAGAAGATTTAAAAGAAATACTTTTATCAACAGATGATGAAGAATTGGAAAAATATTGGGAATTGCCTGTCAATAACAAACTTCAAGATTGGATTAATCAAGTCGCCAAGAATATTAAAGATTTAGGGAACTTTAACTTAATTGATTATCTAAATAATAATCTTGAAATTCAAGATATTTATTAAAACATCTCACTTTAATATTTCATTTTTACAAAACAAACAAGGGCTTAATACTTCTAATCAATTATTTATGATTTTCACTAACTTAAAACAACTGCTTATGAGACTTAAAAGATTTTTTATTACAACAGTTTTAGTCGTTGCTTTTGCAGCTACAGCAAGTGCTCAAGGTTACAGAACCGCAGCAGGTCTGTTTATTGATTTTGGTGATGGTTCCACACTTGTTGGTCCTCACATAAAACACTTTTTTACGAATCAGTATTCCGGTCAAGCAATGGTACTTTTTGGTTCGAACTTAACAACTATTGGTGTTGAAGGAGCATATAACACATCTATCCCGGGAGCAAAAGGATTGGTTTGGAATATCGGAATTGGTCCGCAAGCTTTTATTGGCAAGCATGACTCTTTCTTTGGCATTCGTCCCTCAACCGGATTAGAGTTTACCTTACCGAGTATTCCTTTTAATATTGGATTCGATTGGCGTCCGATGTGGTTATTTTGGGATGGAGACTATCATTTTGAAGCCGGAAGGTTTTCTTTTGCTTTCAGATATACTTTCAGATAAAAACTAATAATAATATTTGGTAAAAAACCGTTCTCGAAAACAGAGCGGTTTTATTTTACCCACATACTCACATCATATAAGAGAACCAGATCAAAAAACAGATGATTATTTCACAAGATTATTACTAATAACTCAATTTAATTATCTATATTTGTATCACTTAGAATAAGTTTTTTATTAAGAAACACCACATGTGACATAAAACATTAAGCCTCCCAGGCAATAAACAGAATACAAACAAGGGTTTAATACTTCTAATCAATTATTTATGATTTCCACTAATTAAAACAACTGCTTATGAGGCATAAAAGACTTTTTATTACAATCATTTTTGGCGTTGCTTTTGCAATCACAACAAGTGCTCAAGAACACAGAGCTTCCGTGGGTGTTATTGCTGACTTTGGAGAAAAAGGCAGCATGGTTGGTCCTCATTTAAAATATCTCTTCACTAATAATATTTCTGGTCAAGGGATGGTACTGTTTGGCAAATAAATAATAGCTATCGGTATTGAAGGCTCATACAACGCATCTTTTCCGGGAGTAAATGGATTAAATTGGAATGCAGGAGTTGGAGTTCAATTGTTGGGTATAGATTATTTTTGTCTTGTTATTTTTCGTCCATCTCTGGGCTTAGAATACAATATTCCAAAAACTTCTCTTAATGTTGGTCTGGATTGGCGCCCTGCAATTGTAGAAGATATTGACTTTGTCCCAGCTCGCTTTGGACTTACCCTACGCTACAGCTTTCAGATAATAAGCAACTTATAGCTCTAATACAAAACCGCTCTCTTTTTGAGAGCGGTTTTGTTTTTAATACTATTTTCTAATTTTTATATACTATACAACAGAACACTTAGCGATAATTTAGCTAAATCATTACCAATAACACTATTTTTACTATTTTTGTATCAAAGTATATTTTTTCATCATTTACGAAACAATTATGAAAAGATTCTATTTTAATCTATTAGCTATTACTAAAACTCCATCAACTATCAAGTATAAACGTCGCGCAATAGATATTGCACTAGGTGCTTTTTTTCCATTAACTGAACAAAAAAGGAGCTATTTGACATTGGAAGCCGGTGTAAATTTAGGCGACTTATACTCTTCGCTTTCAGCACCCAACATTTCTCCCGAAATTTATTATTTCAATGCAAACACATACAAGTATTACATAACACCCGGATTCGACTATCATTTTTCACCCTACTTACGTGTGAACTTCAACACAAAGTTGTTGCTACTCAATTTTGGAAACATTAGAACAAATTACTCTGACTACAACTTATCTCACACTCAGTTAGATTATCTCTACTCGAATAACATCAGAACAAGCGAGAGTAGCTTAAACTTCCAATTTGGCTCAAAAAGGATAGATTGGATTAAAATAAACCTGGGACTTCACAGTGCTGGTTTTATAGAACAAAAAGAGTATTATAATTACAATTTGAAAATTCGCAACATATATTGGTCTGCAGGATTCACACTATATCCTAACTTTTTATTTAAATAACATTACAACAATATGGAACATAAAACTTTAAGCCTTCTCGGCAATAAAACAGAATATAAGCAAGACTACCATCCCGAAATATTGGAATATTTTGAAAATAAAAATCCGGAAAACGATTATTGGGTAACATTCGATTGCCCCGAATTTACAAGCCTCTGCCCTATTACAGGACAGCCCGACTTTGCCACAATTCGTATCGATTATATTCCCGACATTAAAATGGTAGAGAGCAAGTCGCTGAAATTGTATTTATTCAGCTTCAGAAATCATGGTGCTTTTCACGAAGATTGTGTGAATATAATTATGAAAGACCTCATAAAGTTAATGGAACCAAAATATATTGAAGTTACAGGAGTTTTCACACCTCGTGGCGGGATAAGCATCTACCCCTATGCAAATTATGGCAAAAAGGGAACCAAATATGAGAAGTTGGCAGAAGACAGATTATTCAACCATCAGTTCCCGTTATAACTGATTTTACTGTTTTGACGAGTCGAATTCGTAGAAACGAACCCAATCTATATACATATCTACGGGTAATTCGTTAGTATTGACATTCCCTACCCAACTGCCGCCAAGTTGCATATCAATAATAAGATAAAACTCCTGGTCGCAGAAGGGGAATTGTCCTTCTTTATCGGTTTCAATTCTCGGATAGTTTTTTGTGCGAATATCGTTCACGTAAAAAACTAAACTGTCTTGATATTTTTCCAAAGCATAGACATTGAAATCGTTAGGGTTTATTCCAACAGCTGTGCTTGCAGCAGGATTATCTTTTATACCTAAATTTTGAGTGTAATTTGAATGAACGGTTTGATACACCAGTTTGTCATGACTTAATCTTTCCATAATATCAATTTCACCGCCCATAGGCCATACAGAATCTTGCGGAAGCATCCAAATCGCGGGCCAGGCTCCTTTCGCAGGATTGAGTTTGGCTCTTATCTCCAGGCGTCCCAAGCCGAAAGTCTTTTTATTTTTGGTATATACTCCACCTGTGAGGAAACGGGCTGTATCATCTTTCATTACACTATTTTCGATGCCTCGCAACACCAAACACCCATCTTGAAAACAATAGAGACCGTCATAATCGCTCATATATCTGTTCCAATCGTGTTTGCCGCGAGGAATTATCGACCAATTAGTAGTATCTAATTTTTCAGCATCAAAATTGTCTTCCCAAACCAATATCCATGGGCTGTCGTCTGTTTTCTCTTTATTGTTATTGCAAGCAACTACAAGCAGTGTAAGAAGTGCGAAAATAAAATATTTTGTATTCATAATATTATAATTTATAAATAAGAAACTACTCTTCATCGGTAATTGTAAGCCTTACAACTTCTATTTTTCGTGCAGTAACTTTTAAAATCTGGAAATTTAGATTTCCAATAATTATATTCTCATATGTTTTGGGGAAGCGCTGAGTATAATGCAACAGAAGTCCGGCAATAGTTGAATACTCCTCCGATTCGGGCAGGTCGAGGTTGTAATCTTCGTTGAAAGTATCTATTTCTACACGCCCCGAAAGCACAAATTCGTTTTCACCTTCCTGTTTCACAAATCGTATCTTGCTATCGTACTCATCTTCAATATCTCCAAATATCTCTTCTACCAGGTCTTCCATAGTAACTATTCCGGAAGTTCCACCAAATTCGTCAATTACTACCGCTATACTTTTTCGCTGTTGCATCAAATCGTTCATCAATTTATTTGCCTGCATACTTTCTGGCACAAATGATATTGATGCTACGTTTTTTGTCCAATCTGCAGGAAAGCTAAATATCTCCCACATGTGTATATAGCCGATAATATCGTCAATATCTTCACGAAAAACTAAAATACGAGACAATCCGGTTTCAATAAACAGTTCTTTCAGCTTTTCGAAGTCCGTATCTTCGCTTACAGCAACGATATCGGCTCTGGGTACCATACAGTCACGCAAACGCTTTGTTGAAAAATCGAGAGCATTACGAAAAATCTTAACTTCGGAGTCTATCTCAACCTCATCGGGAGTTTGTTCGATACCTTTTTTCACATAAGAGTCCAAATCTACTCTGCCAAGAATATTTTGATTAGATTTGTCAGATTTAACACCAAAAACTCTCAGTAAGGCTTGTGAAACAACTAAAAACAGCTTCGTTAATGGATAAAGCAATATATAAAACAGATAAGAAGGCAATATTAGAGCTTGTACCCAAAAGTTTGGTTTTTTTGTAAAAATTGCGCGCGGCAAAAGTTCTGCTGTAATCAATATTATTAAAGAAATCAGCAGTACAAGAACAACATTATCTATTATAAGTCCATTGGTTGACTCTTTGGTAATATAAGGATTTGCAATGACAATAGATATGTAAACAAACAGCACCATCACTATTAAATTTCCTATAGAAAGTGTGTAAAGGAACTGTTTTGGCTGACTATATATTCTATTAATCATTCTATGCAAAACGTTTTTATCTTTTTGCAAAAGTGCAATGCGCATTTTATCGGAAGAGACAAAAGAGACCTCCATACCCGAGAAAAATGCTGACAAAATCAACAATATTAACCACCAAATATATAAAACTGAATCTGCCATTTTCTTATTTTACTTGTTCATCTAACTCATCAACCAAAACATCTTCATCTTCATCATTGTCATAAACCTCATCATCGTTATAAGGTATTTTACCGTCGTGTGGATGATAAATAATATAATCGGTCATCTCCTGATTCGATTCGAAACCATATCCTTTTAGCTCTGTTTGCCCGGTTTTTATCTCAATATATTCATCCGAATAAACAATTTGCTGCATTTGGTCCCAATATAGCTCTTCGCTTGAAAATCTGTCACCATCCATATTTTGAACAAATACATTGCCTTTCAATTTCCACAACTTCATCGATGTGTAATTCCATGCTGTATCTGCTCTTACTGTTGCTTCTATAGAGAAATCGTTGGTGAAGCGCTCTAAATATATCCCTTCAGGGAAAAGCCAATAAGGCTCTTTTGCCTTGTCGAAAACCTGCCACACATCGGCAACCAATTTGTAACGTGTAGTTCCTGAGTCGGAAATGAATGTTATTGCATTCTCTGTCACCATAGTAGGCATAGTTTCAGGGTCGAACTTAATATCTACTACGTCGTGCCTGGTCTTGCCACAAGCCAAAACGAAAACAAACATAACAAGGGCTCCAAGAACCCTTATTATGTTTGTATTTTTATCAATTATTGTTTGTAATAGGGACACTAATTGTATCTATTATTTCAATCTTACTGTTGTTGATTCGCCTATCCATCCTGGAATAAATACACTTTCGCCAGACTTAATACCCATCATGAAAGCAGTTTCAACGTCCATATAATAACCTTCATATTGGTTTATGAAGCGGTTTGCTTCGTCTGTAACACTTGGGTCAACAGATTTTGCCTTGTTCATTTTGTCAACAGCCGCACAGAAAACCAAACCTCTTTTTTCAGCTTCGGAGAATATGCTGTGTGCAGAAGATGCATACAGTTGTCCGATAAGAATATAAGCAGAGCCATTGTTTGGATTGTGTTCTAACGCATCGTAAGCAGCTTGTCTTGCTTTCGAGTAGTTGCGTTGATTAGAGAAAATTCCTGCCAATTGTAGCATATAATCAGAGGATTTCTTTTTATCTGTCTCCATTCTAGCTGCTTCTGAGTAATATTTAACAGCATTGTCATAATCTTTGTCTTTTAAGTATTTGCCTGCCAAACCTAAAGCTGCACTTGCAGTTGGCTCTAATCTATATAGATGTTCTGATGCCACATAATATAAATCTGTAGTGTTACATCCTACTGAAGCTAATGCATTAATAACTTCAGTTAAGAAAGCTTTGTCATCTTTCTTTGGCTCTATTTTATCTGCATAATATTCTGTAAGTGTTTTGCAATCGCCTGCTCCACTGTTAACAAAACCATAAACAATACCCTCTTTCACCAATTCCAGGTAATCAATTGTCTCTTTATCGTTGTTACCTGCAGCTCTTGCTATGGCTTCGTCAACATAGCCCATAACTGTGAAATAGTCATTCAGATACATCTCTTTACGACTGTTATCTTTCAAATACTCAGTCAAAGAATATGCCATAAAGTAAGAGTATGCGTCTTGTTGTACCATATGGCTCTTCATCTCTTTTATAGCTTCGCCAAGCCAAGCATACATGATATCAGGGTCAGCTTTGTCACCCATCATTGCCATATAGTCATAAGCTTTGTATGTAAGAATAGTTCCTTTGGCATCATCAGGAAAATATTTCATACGATTATCGTATATTTCCATAACTTTATCTACCATCTCTTTACGTTTTGCCGGATCAGTTTCTTGTTCGTATAAAGCTTTGTATATGCGCGGACCGTAAATAAATGTATTTTTACTGGCTGCCGGGCAATTTTCATAAACATCTGTCCAATAAGGTAATGCGTTTTTATATTCTCCTGCATTAACCGATGTTTGTGTTAGACTCAAGTTTTGTAGGCATTTTACGCTATCCTCTCCGTGTCCGAAAGGGGCATTTACAGGGTCATATCCTGCTTTTTGTGCACTTGCTCCTAAAACAAAAGCCACTACAAATAGTCCTGATAATAATAATTTTTTCATTGTGATATAATTTAAAATTGTTTTCAAATTTATACTTATTTATTTGATTTGACAAATTGTTAAATAAAAAGTTTAATTATAAATAATCTCTTTATTTACATATTAGTTGAATTGATGCTTGAAGAACCACAATTCATTTATATTCATATTTATTGATATTTTAAACAGGTCTTCTTTAATCATAAACTCGTTTTCCGGACGTTTTGTATTGTAAGTAAATCCAATATTGAGCATACTTTGTTTACCGGTTATAGTGTTTTTCAATGGAATACCCAATCCAAAATTCACACCATACTCTTTATATCCAGCCATACCTATAAATACATGATTCACAGGATTATAAATACTTACATTTGTGTATGAATTTGCATAAGAAACTCCCGCTCTCAACCTTAAAGTACTCCAAAAATTACGACTCATAGCGTCTGCTACGTATTCAACTCCTGCATTTACTTTATATACATCATTAAATCTTGCATCAGCCTGCATACCATCCAATTCGGCAGGATAACGCAAGTTTTTCCATTGCTGAAATGTTCCATCTACTCCAACAAGAAATTTGCTATTCGAATATGTAGCTCCTAAACCAAAAGTGTGTGGCAACTCAAATACCTGGGCACTTAATGTATCATCTCTGATGACCTCTACTACGTGCGCTGCCGGATTATTTAAAGTATTTGGGTCGGTATGATATAATTTGTTACTTATCAGCAGATCGTTTTTAGCAGCAACTTTAGGAGAATATACAGCTCCGATAACTACCCTGTTATCTTTATCAACACCAAGCGTATATTGTAAACCAAAATCAAGCTTATAACTTCTGAATCTGTAGCTGCTTCGTTGTTCGCCAATTAATGCTCCGGTAGATGTAAGCGGAGTGATAACATTGCTGTAATATGTATTACCAAACAGATAAGACACATTTGCCCCAACCGATAACGATTTTAATGGTTGATAAGCCAAACCTGCATAAAGTTGACTCAGTCCTCCACTTGCCCGATATGTCTCCTGATAGATTATATTTGTTAGTGAACGAGCATTTCCATAGTTGTAACCCACTTTTGAATATGGAAGTATTCCGATGCTTCCTGCCATTTTTTTAAATAACGGGAACTGCATAGTAATATATTCCAGGTTGGCATTGTAGTAGTCGTATTTTTGCTCGGCATCGCTGAATCTACTCATTTGTCCCGATACACCAAAGTCAAAAACAAAAGTTAGTGTATCCAGTTTTGTATAAGATGCGGGGTTCCCAGGATTTACCTGCTGACTTCTACGTAATCCATAACTTATACCTCCCATAGATTCTGAGGCTCCAAGAGAAGGATATGACAGTGGTCCATAACCGTATCTCCCGTAGGGCGAGTTAGTTCCGGTTTGTTGTGCAAAAATAAAAAGGTTTACAAAACAAAAGATTATCAGTAGTGTATAGCGTTTACTTCGTATATTCATCTGTTTCAATTATATAAAAATACAGTTTTATCGTATTTATTTGAAGTTACAAAGATGATGTTTTTTTGCGACGCAAGCAACAAATTGCTTAAAAACATCTTGTGAAAAAGTGTAAAGTTTTAAATTATTAAGTATTATATCGGTTTTGCAACATCTATTTAAGGTTGTTTTTATATGAATTATAGGTCACTATTTCTGAGATAGGTTTACGCTTTTTTTCGCGAAGCGGCTGCACACTGTACCCTATAACAATATCTAACCATACTCGTTTGTTTTTAGGAATATCGAGCAGTTGTCGCATTTTTGGCTCATCGAACCACCCTAGTATGCATGAGCCTAAACCTTCGGCATGTGCAGCCAAAGCTATGTGCGCCGCAACAATTCCCAAGTCGAGTTGAGCGTAATCTTTACTTTTTATTAACCCTCCTATACCTGATGTCAGATTTACCTTTTCTTCGACCAACAAAATATGTATGGGTGCCTGTTTCGTGAAATGATTAATTCCCAAAAGACGAGCAGAAGTTGCATCTGCCACCTTATTTTTCAGCTCTGGTTCATCCACAACTATCAGGTGCCATGGTTGCGCATTACATGCCGAAGGTGCCAATCGTGCCGCTTGAATAATACGCTCCAACTTCTCTTTCTCAACCATACGATTAGGGTCGAAAGCACGGTCGCTTTGTCGGGTAGAAACAAACTCCAAAAAATCCATAACTATATTTTATTGAAAAGATAGTATCCTGCTGATATATTTTCCGATTATATCAAACTCAATATTGACTACAGTACCTTTTTTTATCTGGTGGAAATTAGTCATTTCATGCGTAAAGGGTATTATCGCTACACGGAATGTATTATCGGTGGGCGTTACAACTGTCAAACTCACACCATTTACTGTAACCGAGCCTTTATCGACAGTCATATAACCTTTTTTTGCCATCTCCTTATCAAATTCGTACTCGAAAGTGTAGTACCAACTGCCATCGGCTTCGGTAACATCAGTACAAACTGCAGTTTGGTCAACATGTCCTTGTACGATATGTCCGTCAAGTCTGCCATCCATTTTCATGCTGCGTTCCAGATTGACTTTGCTACCCACTTCAAGCAATCCCAAATTTGAGCGGTCGAGAGTTTCCTGTATGGCTGTAACCGTGTAAACATCGTCTTTTATTGAAACCACGGTAAGACACACGCCATTATGAGCTACGCTTTGGTCAATTTTTAATTCATTTGTAAACGAACATCTCAACGAGATATGCAGATTACTTTTATCTTTTTCCAATGCAACTACTGTAGCTGCTTCTTCTACAATTCCTGAAAACATTTATTCAAAACTTTTTATTTGCTTTTAAATTAATTATAGTACTAAATATCTATTTTTATTCAATTCATCTTTCATTAGCTGGTATGTTTGAGCACTAACCGGAGTTAACGGAAGTCGCAACACATTTTCGATTTTTCCTTTTAAACTCAACAAAGATTTTATCCCTGCCGGATTACCCTCCACAAACAGCAACTTAAACATACGGGTAAATTCAGACTTCATCTCATCTGGCATCTCCTGGGTATCACCTGCAAGTGCATTTTTCATCAAGCGTGACATCTCTTTAGGGAAGGCATTGCCAAATACTGAGATAACACCTGTTCCACCCATTTCAGCGGTTGCAACAGCAGTTCCGTCATCACCAGAAATAACACCAAATCCCATAGGAGCATTAGTAATAATATCTTTTATCTGCTCCAAATTCCCTGATGCCTCTTTTATAGCGATTACATTGCTACATGCATTCGCAATACGCAATGTAGTTTCTGCCGACATATTTACACCCGTACGACCCGGTACATTATAAAGGATAACAGGGACTGGAGAAGCCTCAGAAATAGCACAATAATGTCTAAACAGGCCCTCTTGTGACGGTCTGTTGTAATAGGGAGTAATAGAAAGAATGGCAGAAACACCGTCAAAATTTATTTTATTGATTTTTTCAACTAACATGGATGTACAATTACCTCCTACTCCCATCACAACGGGCAGTCGACCATCAATTTTTTCGACAATAAACCGAACAATCTGCAACTGTTCATCGTTTGTAAGAGTAGGTGTTTCGGCAGTTGTACCCAAAGCCACGAGATAATCGGCATTATTGCTCAAATGAAAATCGAGCAATTCTTCGAGTGCATTAAAATCAATCTGCCCATCCGATTTGAAAGGTGTTATCAGTGCAACACCCATTCCGGAAAAATCTATTTTTGACATAACATTTCTGTTTTCTCCTTCTTTGATACCACAAAGGTACAATTTTAGAAAGAAAGAACACGAAAAAAGAAACAATTTATACTATCTTTGCAATATATAATCACATACAAATTGTATTTAACATTTTAAAAAT
>CAYFUW010000039.1:0-19882 GCA_964346495.1 uncultured Dysgonomonadaceae bacterium | reverse complement strand
TAAAAATACAAAATTAATCTAATCAAGGCTCCATTTGAATTAAATAATCCACAAAAAGCTATTGCAGGGGGGTATAAAACAAGAAAAGCCGAACATATAATGCTCGGCTTCACCTATTTTGTTGATAGATTGTATTAATTTAACGCGCTTACGTGCGCAGCTAATTTAGATTTTAAGTTATTTGCCTTATTACGGTGTATAACTCTTCTCTTAGCCAACTTGTCTAACATTGAACAAACCTCTGGATACATTTTCTTTGCATCTTCTTTGTTTGTAGTTTCACGTAGTTTACGTACACTATTTCTGGCAGTGCGTGAAACATATCTGTTAGCCAAACGACGTGTTTTAGTTTGTCTAATTCTTTTTTCTGCTGATTTATGATTTGCCATCTGTATTTGACTCTATCGTTTTATTAAAAATTTGTAGCCGATAGGGGAATCGAACCCCTCTTTCCAGAATGAAAATCTGGCGTCCTAACCGATAGACGAATCGGCCTCCTTGCAATCCGTTTTGACAGAGATCAAAATCTCGTTCTCTCAAATTGCGGGTGCAAATATAGAACCTTTTTTTTAATTGAACAAATTTTCTTACAACTATTTTGCAAAAAAGTTGTTTTTTGGAACAGAATTGAGAAAATCCTCAAACAACAATGAACAAAAAACAGGTTATTTCACCTTGTATAATATAAGAATTAACAACAGCATTTTACCCAAACTCATTACACTCAAAAATATTTATTCCGAAATAATTCATCAAAAATTGCGAAATACAAAAACATTTTCTATCTTTGCACCCCATTTTGAGAATAAAAAAACAAATAATAACATTATATAGAAATGAAAAGAACATTCCAACCTTCGAATAGAAAAAGAAAAAACAAACACGGTTTTCGCTCGAGAATGGCAACTAAAAACGGTCGGAAGGTACTTGCTTCAAGAAGAGCCAGAGGAAGAGCAAAACTAACCGTATCAGACGAGTATTAATAATATAATAATCTACGTCACGAAATCGTATGACAAAAGTGAGAATATGGGTTCCATATTCTCACTTTGTGTTTTTACCGAACACAAAGAAAAACAGTTTTATATCATCAGCACAAATTATTCAAAACTACACAAAGCTAAAAACGTGAATAATACAGCTTAAAAGTTTTTCTTTCTGTTTTTTTTTCTAATTTTGTATGTTAGATATAAAATGCAAATAGATGGCTTCAAATAAAAAACCAAAACAGATATTCGGAAATAAAATATTCCTGAATATTGCCCTTATTATAGGCTCAGGCATTGTTTTAATAGCACTTGTACTTCTATCTTTAAGGCTCTATACACGCCACGGACATAATATTGTTGTGCCCGACTTGCAGGGTTTACAAATAGAAGAAGCCAAATCGTTGTTGCGCTCGAAAGGGCTAAAAGCCGAAATTGTAGATTCTATTTTTAAAATAGATGCTGTTCCGGGCGCAGTATTGGAACAGATACCAAAAGCATCCAACAAGGTAAAAGAGGGCAGAGCCATCTATCTGACTATCTATTCGCAAAGTCCTCAACAAATAGCTGTTCCCGAACTTGTAGATTATTCCGAAAGACAAGCCAGAGCACTACTTAACTCGCTCGGATTTGACCAAATAGAGACAGTTGAAACGCCATCGGAATATAGCGGTTTGGTTATTTCAGTAGAGTACAAAGGAAGAAGATTGCTTGCCGAAGAAAAAATACCAGCCGGCTCGCCAATCAGGTTGATAGTAGGAAGTAACACGATATACGACTCATTAAGCTTAGATAATGAGTACGTAGTTTCCCCGGATGTTCCACAAAACAGTCCTGAAAAGACATCAAATAGAGAAGTAGAACAGTCAAATATTGATGAATCGTTTTTTTAATCTGCATCTTGGAAAATAATTTTGAAAATACCGAATATCTTCCCGAGGATGATGAATTTGCTGTAGAAGAGCCTAAAGAGAGATATGAGCATTTTAGGTTTGTTGTAGATAAAGGACAAAGCCTATTGCGAATAGACAAATATCTGTTTGACAGAATCGAAGGAATTTCCCGAAACAGAATACAACAAGCCGCCGAAGCAAATTGTATTTTAGTAAATGACAAACCTGTAAAATCAAATTATAAAATAAAGCCTCTCGACATAATATCTGTTGTTATGGACAGACCAAGGCGAGAGCTACAGATTATTGCAGAAGATATTCCATTAGATATCGTTTATGAAGACAACGAACTAATGGTAATCAACAAACCACCTAATATGGTGGTGCATCCTGGTCATGGCAATTATACCGGCACACTTATTAATGGTATTGCTCACCATTTAAAAATCGAAGAGGGAATGAGTATGGACGACCCTCGTTTGGGATTAGTGCACAGAATAGACAAAGACACTTCGGGATTGTTGCTTATCGCCAAAACGCCCGATGCAAAAACAAAACTTTCGGCACAGTTTTTCAATAAAACAACTAAGCGAAAATATGTCGCACTAGTATGGGGAGATGTAAAAGATGATGAAGGCACCATAATAGGAAATATCGGACGTGACCCGAAAGACCGTTTGCTAATGCGAGTTTTCCCGGATGGGGAGCAAGGCAAAGAAGCTGTCACTCACTACTCTGTTTTACAACGCTTTGGATACGTTACACTTGTTGAATGCGTATTAGAAACCGGAAGAACGCACCAAATCAGGGTACATATGAAATATATCGGACATCCTATATTTAACGATGAGCGATACGGCGGGAACGAAATACTTAGAGGAACTACATTCGCAAAGTACAAACAATTTATCTTCAACTGCTTCGAGGCTTGTCCCAGACAGTGCTTGCATGCTAAAACTTTAGGTTTTATTCATCCGCGAACCAATGAAGAGATGTTATTTGACAGTGAATTGCCTGAAGATTTTCAAACGGTAATTGAGAAGTGGAACTCTTATACCGCCGGGAGAGATATTATATAAACAAAACTGACTACCAAATAGATATATGAAAAAAATAGTTGCAATAGTATGGGGAGGCTACTCTTCCGAAAAAGAGGTTTCGGAAAAAAGCGCGAAAGGTATTTACTCTTTTATCGATAAAGAGAAATATCTTGTATATAAAGTAATGATTGACAAAAACAGTTGGGAAGTTGAATATCAAAACCAAAAATATCCGATAAATAAAAACGACTTTAGCTTTACAGTTGATGAGCGACATATCAAATTCGACTTTGCATATATTACAATTCACGGCACTCCCGGAGAAGACGGACTGTTGCAAGGTTATTTCGATATGCTAACTATTCCCTACTCCAATTGCGGAGTGTTGGCATCTTCATTAACTTTCAACAAATATATATTCAACAACTTCATAAAAAGTTTTGGATACAAAATAGCCGAATCAATCCTGCTTAGAACTCACGACAAGGTAAATCCCGAAGAAATCGTGTCAAAATTAGGATTACCCGTTTTCGCAAAGCCAAATGTTGGTGGTTCAAGTTTTGCAACAACTAAGGTGAAAGATGTAAGCGAAATTCAACAAGCAGTAGAAGAGGCATTTAAAGAAGCCCCCGAAGTGATGATAGAGAGTTTTATTTCGGGTACGGAAGTAACTTGCGGTTGCTACAAAAGGGATGGAGAAATCATAGTTCTACCCGTTACCGAAGTAGTCCCTAAAAATGAGTTTTTCGATTACGATGCCAAGTACAAAGGACAAGTGGAAGAGATAACTCCGGCTCGTATTTCAGTAGAATCAACTTTGCAAATCCAGCAACTTACAAAAGAGATATATCGCCTGATTGATGCCAAAGGAGTTATCCGTGCCGATTATATTATATCTGAAAACCAGCCTGTTCTGCTCGAAGTAAACACAACGCCGGGAATGACCCCGACAAGTTTTATCCCACAGCAAGTTGCTGCAGCGGGGATGTCTATGACCGATGTTATTACTGAAATAATCGAAGAGAGTATAAATACAAAATAATCCAACAGATAAATGATTAATCCAAAGTTTGACGATATTAGTCCTATTTTAGACAGCGAACTTAAGCAAACAGTTAACAATTTAATCCAAAACGAGAGTTTCAGATTGGTGGTAGAACCAATCGCCAAACCAATGAGTTGGGACATGATTAGCAGTGCTATGCAACAATGCAACACAGTTAACGAGTTTCAATTGAATATCATGTTCCCGATTTTACAACACCTAATCAAAAACACAACCAAAGGTGTAAAAGCATTGGGTTTAGATAATTTCGATAAAGAAGCAAGTCACCTTTACATCTCAAATCATCGCGATATAGTGCTTGATGCAGCTTTTCTCAACATAATGCTAGCGGAAAACGATATGTCCACCTGCGAAATTGCAATTGGAGATAATCTGCTTATTTACCCCTGGATTGTAGATTTGGTAAGAATAAACAGAAGCTTTATAGTGAAGCGTCAGGTTCCCGTTCGGGAAATGCTGGCAACATCAAAACATCTTTCTGAATACATTCACGATACTATAGTTAATCGCTCGCAATCAGCCTGGATTGCTCAACGTGAAGGGAGAGCAAAAGACTCGGACGATAAAACACAAGTCAGCCTGCTTAAAATGCTCGCTTTGTATGACAATTTGAATCCAATTGATGCACTTTCTGCACTCAATATCGTTCCATTGTCTCTATCGTATGAATTTGATCCTTGTGATTACCTGAAAGCTAAAGAGTTTCAACAGAAAAGAGATAATCCTGAGCACAAAAAGAGCCAAAAAGACGATTTAATAAACATGCAAACAGGTATTTTTGGCGATAAAGGTCGAGTGTTTTTTTATTTCGGCAAATCTATTAATGAAGATTTATACAAAATAGACAAAAACGAAAAACGTGGAGAGATTCTTACAAAAGCTGCCGATATTATCGATAACGAGATCCATAAAAATTACACCTTTTTCCCGATAAACTATATTGCATTCGATCGCATGAACAGTAACAATCAATTCGCTGATAAATACAATAAAGATGATATTCAGCAATTTGATGAATACATTAAGAAACAGGTTGATAAAATAGATCTCCCAAATAAAGATAGTTCATTTTTAACCGAAAAGATAATTGAGATGTATGCCAATACGGTAAAAAATTTTCTTGTGGCGAAAAATGAATTTTAGATTTAAACATTCAATCAGCAAAAAAATGTAGAGACGTGATATTATCGCGTCTCTTTTTTGTTGACATCCTAGATTTTTTCTCGCAAAGAACGTAAACTATTTACGATTTTAGATTTTAGATTTACGATTTTACAGGTTTTAGTTTGAATTTGAAAACTTTTTCATCAACGAATCGTAGAGGCGTGGCATATTGAAGTAACGCGGAAATCCCGATATATCGGGACTGCGTCTCATTAATATCTTTGTCGGGATTACAAATCCCTCCGACAAGGGCAAAATGGGAGAGTTGTGTAGGTCGGTTGATTTAATGAGACCTAAAACGCATAAAACAAACTTACAGACCAAAAAAAGACCTAACAGGTTTTAAAATCTGTTAGGTCTTTTGATTAAAGTTTTTATACTGAGCTAAACTAAATAATTAGTTTCTTGATGGTAGCACCGAATATTGTTTTGAGTAACGAAGTTGTTGAGTAACATAATCCTCATCATAAGAGATTACTACATCGGTAACTTTTCCATCTTTATCGGTAACAAGTTTGTATTCGGGATTTACAAAGCCTCTGTATGGAGCCAGATTCAACGCTTCGTAACGTTCTAACACTTGTTTATGAACTTTTTGATCAACTTTCACACCGTAAGTTTCAACAAGTCTTTTAGCAGCTTCGAAATCGCCTTCCGATTTAATTCTTTGTACTTCAGATAGTAGTTGACCAAACAAACCACGTAGTTTTTCGTAGTCATTTACAACAATGTAAAGTTTACCATCGCGTTCTTTCATTTCAACGATATTTCCGTCTTTTCCGTTTTCGATTACCCAATTCGCAATTGTTGCACGGTTACGCATGTGTGCTTGTTCAATATTTTTACCCGGCTCTATGCGAGTGAGTTGAGTCATAGCACCATTCATAATATATTTGTAGTATTCAGCTTTATATGCCTCATTGTCGGGCAACAAACCAAGTTCTACCAGTTTTGGATCACCTAAATAATAAAGAGCAAATAGGTCGGCACGAGTCTCCTCAACAGGTGAACCGTATGCACGTAATGCATCACTATCAACACCCGGCAGCAATTTTCCGGAACCGTGTCCTAAACACTCGTGCAAATCAGTATGCAAGTTGTCGGTTAGCGAACCATATTTTTTGCTGTATTCGCGCTCAACATCACTCCACATAAACTCTTCGTTGAAACCATTACCTTCAGATGCTTTTGCATAAGAGTGTGTAATATTGTCAATAGTTACAGATTTAGAACCGTAATCGCGACGTATCCAGTTAGCATTTGGCAAGTTAATACCAATAGGTGTTGCAGGATAACAGTCGCCACCCAACATAGCCGCAGTAATAACTTTTGCCGATACACCTTTTACCTCTTCTTTTTTAAATTTAGGATCGATTGGAGAATTGTCTTCAAACCATTGAGCATTGTCGCTGATGATTTGTGTACGTTTTGAAGCCTCTTCGCTTTTGAAATTAATCAACGCTTCCCAAGTAGCTTTCATTCCCAGCGGGTCGGTATAAGTTTCGATAAATCCGTTAACGAAGTCAATACGTGAAGTATTATCTTGCACCCACTTAATAGAGAACTCATCAAAAGTCTCTAAGCTACCTGTTTGATAGTAAGAGATTAATGTATTGATAATATCTTTTTGCTGATCGTTTTCCGCAACATTAGCAGCTTTTTCCAACCAATAGATGATACGTGCGATAGCTTTGTCGTACATTCCGCCCAATTTCCAAACTTGTTCTGTAACAACGCCGTCTTTCTTTACGACTTTACTGTTAAGTCCGTATGAAACAGGAGTGTTGTCGCTCAAATCTTTCATACCATTGTAGAAAGCTTCAACCTCTTTTTGAGTTACATTTTCGTAAAAGTTCACAGCCGAAGTTGTGATTAGGTCGGCTCCTGCAGCCTGATTTACTCTTTTTGGCATAACTTTAGGATCGAACATAACGGGAACAATCTCGTTAAGAGTCTCTTCCACCGACATACCTTCTGCCGAAAGCATCTGATTCAAATCTACACTATTAGCCATAGATAAGAAAAAGTCGCTCGAAAATTTCGGCATTATTTTATCTTCCGAATAGTGGTGGTGAATACCATTCGCCATCCATATTTGTTTCAGATAGGTTTCAAAATTCTTCCAATCTTCTGTTGTTTTGTCACCTTGGTAGTTTTCGTAAATATTTTCACAAACTCTGCGAATAGTCAGATTGTACTTGTTGTGCTGGTCCCAAAGAATATCTCTTCCTTCCAGTGCAGCTTGCGAAAGATAATAAATCAACTCTTTCTGTTGCAAAGAGAGCGAATTAAATCCCATAACTGGATAACGTAAAATTTCTATATCGGCAAATCTATCAACTACATATTCAAAATTTTCGTCAATAAAATCATCGGCAACAGCACCCGATTCTGCCTTTTTACTGTTTGTACATGCTGCTAAGAGCATAATTGTTGTAAGCATAAAAATAATTTTTCTCATATCTTTTCATATTATTTGTTTGTTATGCAAAGATAATACTATTTTAATAATCAGAGAATAAAAATATACTTTTCAACAAAAAACAGTTCTTATAAATTGTTCCATATCAAAAAATTGCGTACCTTTGCATCCGTTTTTTTCGACAACATAATGTCTAACTTATTTTTAATTAAAAATTTTATTAACAACAAATGACTGACAAATTAAAAAATGTAGCTCCCATTGAAGATTTTGATTGGGCTGCTTATGCTGAAGATGACTCTTACAGCAAGGAACAAAGAGAACAGCTTACAGAAAGCTACGACAACACACTTAGCAAAATCAATGACAAAGAGGTGGTAATGGGTACCGTAACCTCAATGAACAAACGCGAAGTAGTTGTAAACATCGGATACAAATCGGACGGCGTTGTATCTATGAACGAATTCCGTTACAATCCTGAACTGAAAATTGGTGACGAAGTAGAGGTTTATATCGAAAGCCAGGAAGACAGTAAAGGACAACTAATCCTATCGCACAAAAAAGCACGTGCATCGCGTTCATGGGAGCGTGTAAATGCTGCTATGGAAAACAACGAAATTATCAAAGGTTACATCAAATGCCGCACAAAAGGTGGTATGATTGTAGATGTATTTGGTATAGAAGCATTCTTACCGGGATCGCAAATTGACGTGAAGCCGATTCGCGATTACGACATTTTTGTTGACAAAACAATGGAATTTAAGGTTGTTAAAATCAACCCTGAATTTAAAAACGTTGTTGTTTCACACAAAGCTCTTATCGAGGAAGAATTGGAACAACAAAAGAAAGAAATTATTTCGAAACTCGAAAAAGGACAAGTACTCGAAGGTGTGGTTAAAAACATCACCTCTTACGGAGTATTCGTTGACTTGGGCGGTGTTGACGGTTTAATCCACATTACAGACCTTTCTTGGGGTCGTATCCAACATCCGGAAGAAGTTGTACAATTGGATGACAAAATCAACGTTGCTATTCTTGATTTCGATAACGAGAAAAAACGTATTGCTCTTGGATTGAAACAATTAACTCCACATCCATGGGATTCTCTTGACGAGAACCTGAAAGAAGGCGATGTAGTTAAAGGCAAAGTTGTTGTTATTGCCGATTACGGTGCATTTGTTGAAGTTGCTCCGGGCGTAGAAGGACTTATCCACGTTTCAGAAATGAGCTGGACACAACACCTACACAGTGCACAAGACTTTGTAACTGTAGGCGAGGAGCTTGATGCAGTAGTTCTTGCATTGGATAGAGAAGAGCGCAAAATGTCGCTTGGACTTAAACAACTTAAACCGGACCCATGGGAAAATATCGAAGAGAAATATCCCGTTGGCAGCACTCACTCTGCAACAGTTCGCAACTTCACTAACTTTGGTGCTTTTGTTGAAATTGAGGATGGCGTTGAAGGTTTGATCCACATCTCTGACCTTTCTTGGACGAAAAAAATTAAACACCCGAGCGAAGTAACAGAAATTGGCATGAAAATCGACGTTCAAGTTCTTGAAATTGACAAAGAAAATCGCCGTCTAAGCTTAGGACACAAACAATTGGAAGAAAATCCATGGGACGTGTTTGAAACTATTTTCACAGCAGGTTCACTTCACGAAGGCACAATTATTGAAGTACTTGATAAAGGCGCTATCATATCGTTACCATACGGTGTTGAAGGTTTCGCAACTCCAAAACACTTGGTAAAAGAAGACGGTTCACAAGCTCAATTAGATGAGAAATTAGAGTTCAGAGTAATCGAATTCAATAAAGATGCAAAACGTATCATCGTTTCTCACAGCCGCACACACGAAGAAGGTGTTGAAGAACCTAAAAAAGGTAAAGGCAAAAAAGAAGCTGAAGAAGTAGCTGCTGAAGCAACTGCTCCGGTTGAAAAAACAACTTTAGGCGATATTGAAGAACTTGCAGCATTGAAAGAAAAGCTTGATAACCAAAAAGTTCAAGCTTTCAAAGAGAGCAAAGCTGAAGAGGCTGAAGCAAAAGCTGAAGTTAAAGAAGAGCCGAAAGCTGAATCGGAAGAAGCAAAAACTGAAGAGTAATTCCGAATCATAAGTTTTGACCAGCAAATAACCATTATAGGTTATTATATATAAAAATTATCCGCCAATTTGAGTGTTTCACTTCAAATTGGCGGATTTTTTATAGATCCCACTTTTTGTTATTATCGCATGTATAAAGTGTATATGTCCTTTCTTCTGTCTCTCAGGTTTCTCACACTTCCGAATTGGTTAAGTTCGTTAAGCAAATCCAAATCCACATCGGCAATCAATATCATTTCCGTATTTGGTGTAGCTTCCGCTTTTACCCCATTGGTAGGAAACGCAAAATCACAAGGTGTGAAAACCATAGCCTGACCATATTGTATATCCATATTATGTACTTTGGGCAAATTACCCACACATCCGGCTATTGCAACATAGCACTCGTTTTCGATAGCTCGTGCCTGCGCACAATGTCTTACACGCGAATAACCATTTTGCGTGTCGGTAAGGAAGGGCACGAAAAGAATTTGCATACCTTCATCGGCTAGCAGACGCGGAAGTTCAGGAAATTCTACATCGTAACAGATTAACACGCCAATTTTTCCACAATCCGTATCGAAAGTTTTCACGACATCTCCGCCTTGCATACCCCATACACGAGCTTCGTCCGGTGTAACGTGAATTTTCTCGTACTTCTCGCGCGAACCATCTCTACGACAAAGAACTCCCACATTATAAAGACGATTATCACGCACTTCAGGCATACTTCCGGTCAATATATTAATGTTGTATGAAATAGCTAATTCGGACATGTGATTTACTATTTCATCGGTATATTTTGCCAATTCACGAATCGCGTTAGATTCGGAAAGATGGTTGTATTGAGCCATGAGCGGAGCATTGAAAAACTCCGGGAATAGTGCAAAATCGCAATGATAACCCGAAACTGCATCGATAAAAAACTCCGCCTGCTGCATCATATCATCCAAATCTTTATATGAACGCATCTGCCACTGAATAAGCCCTAAACGAACAATTTTTTTGGCAATGGTAGCTTCTTCGGTCGGTTCTTCATAATAGATATTATTCCAACGCATCAGCACAGCATATTCATTACTCTCATCATCTCCCGGCAAATATCCGCGAAGTACACGAACTGCCTGAAAGTTATTTGATACCTGGAAGTTAAGAACAGGGTCGTCCATCTCTTTCAGACGCACTCGCCTGATATATTCACGTGGCGAAAGTTTATCGGCATAGAGATGATAGTTTGGCATTCGTCCGCCAAAAACTATAGATTTCAAATTTAAACGTTCGCAAAGATCTTTACGATAATCATACATACGTCTGCCAAGTCGAAGACCTCTATAATCTTTGCTCACCAAAACTTCAATTCCATAAAGGACATCTCCTTTTGGTGTATGAGTACTGAAATTATCGCCAATTGCTTGCTTGTAAGTATGATTGTCACCAAGCTTTTTATAATCAACAATTATAGAAAGTGCACATCCTGCCAACTTTCCATTTACCTTAATTACTATCTGTCCTTCAGGGAAAATATTTATAAGTTTTTGAATTTGTGATTTTCTCCAGTAAGCCCCGGGCTTATTACTGTAGATTTCAATCATTACCTTCTTTAACTCTTCATAATCATCAATCGTCAGATAACTCAATTCAATGTTTTCGATATTACTTAAATCCATATTTGTCTGTTTTTTTTAATACATACAAAGTTACTAAAAATTAATCACAATTGCCACGAACACAGGTAAAGGGTGTAGCTTAATGCTTCATAGGCACAATGCGGATTTGTAACCGCAATGCTATTAAGTGAATATGCAAAAAAACTGCCACAAATTTGCGGCAGTTTTTACTAATGTTCAATTTAAAAGAATGTACTATCGTATTATTATTATTTATCTATTAGTTGCGTCCACCTGAACGGCTTCCTGTTGATTTATTGCTTTCATTTCGAGTTCGAGAACCGGAAGTAGTTGTTCGACTACCTGAAGTTCGCTCTGATCTACTGTTTTTTGTTTTTATTGTAGTTTCACTTCCGGTAGAGTTTTTTTTAGTTGAACGATTATTTACTCTGCTTTCGTTACTTCTGCTTGTTGCCTCTTGTTTGCGAGTATTTCCACGACTTTCAACTGAACTCGGTCTGCTGTTAGTAGATTGTTCTCTGTTTACACGCGGTGTCGTTCTCTCTACACCGGTTCGATCAGTTCTTGAAGTCCGATTTTGACGAACAGATGTATTGTTTCTTCTGTCTGCTTCTCTGTCTCTAGTCACAGTTGAATTTCTGCCGCTACTTACAGTCGGTCTGTTGTTCGCTGGTCTGGCATTTTGAACCCTACCTTCATTGCGACCTGATGTGTTGCGTTCTGTAGAAACTCTTGGACTTGAAGGTCTTGGACTTTGAGTCACTCTGTTGTTATTCTCTTTACGTTCTGTGGAAACTCTCGGACTTGTAGTTCTGCTTGTTGAAAAATCGGGACGATATACACTCACTGCATTTCTACTTACTCTTGTAGCTGTTCTACCGTCACGACCAGTAGATGTTTGAACTGTATGCATTTTTACACGTCTTCCTGTTTCACGTTCGTAATCTCTCGCATTTGGTCCACTATAATAGTAATTGTTGTTATAAATATTAGTGTTGTTGATAATTGTAGTATTGTTGTAAATCCTATAACTATGTTTGTGGTAGTGCTTGTGAATATTTCTACCATACATATGTCTGCTTGGTAAGAATGTCCAGTAGCTTGTCGGAACGTTTACATGGATGTGTATTGACACTCCCGGACTCATAGGTGCCCATCCGTAATAACCGCCACCACATCTCCAACTTACCCAGGCAGGAGCCCATTCGTAACCCGGCACCCATGCCCATCCGTAGAAGTCGTCATAGAACCAACGTCCGTAGTGGAATGGAGCCCATCCCCATGAATAGTTAGAAACCCACATATTTCCATACTCAGTCATTACCCAATACCCGTTTGTTGCATATGGATGGAAATTGCGCCCTACTCTGGGAATCCACACACGACCATAGCTTCTGTGTCTAACCCATCGCCCATGTGGGCGTAATTCTCTATAAAATGTCTGAAACCCTATGTCTGAATCATAATAGTCATAGTCATCATAGTCATTATAGCCATAATAGTCGTCATCGTAGTCATAATAGTCTTCATAATAATCATCGTCATGACCAACGCCATAATAACCGCCGCCATAATATCCTGTTTGCGAATATAGACCACATGATGTAAACATCAGTGTCATTAAAGCAAAAATGAAGGTAAATCTTATTGTTTTCATAACCGTAATGTTTTAAAGTGTTTGTTTAACAATATGACAGATTATTAATTGATTGGTTTAACAGATTATCCTTTATTTTCTGCGCTGTTAGGTTAAAAAAACAAAAAAGAGACGCGATAAATCACGTCTCTTTAATCTTTATAATGTTTGTCTATTCTATTTAAAAACTTGGTCAATTCCCGAAAAGCCCATAAATGCCATTGCTAAAATTCCGGCAGTTATTAGTGCGATAGGCACACCTTTCATTGCTTTTGGAACTTTTGTTAATGCAAGTTGCTCGCGAATGCTTGAAAATATAATAAGTGCAAGAGCGTAACCAATAGCAATAGAAACCGCATAAATAATTGATTCGAGCAGAGTGTAATCTTTTTGAATAACCAATATTGCTACCCCCAAGATAACACAGTTAGTTGTAATCAATGGTAAGAAAACACCCAACGCCTGATACAGAGCCGGAGAAATCTTTTTCAGAATAATCTCCACCATTTGCACCAAAGCTGCAATTACCAAAATAAAGGTTATTGTTTGCAGATACTCCAACCCGAAGTTTTCCAGCACTCCTTTTTGAATAAAATAGGTAACCAGTGTAGCTATGGTGAGTACGAAAGTTACAGCTGCTCCCATACCGATAGCCGTATCCAACTTTTTAGAAACTCCCAAGAAAGGACAGATTCCCAAAAATTGAGAGAAAACTACGTTGTTTACAAAAATTGCGACTATAATAATTCCGATATATTCCATAATACCTCTATTTTATTTTTTTTGAAGATTATTAAAAATGGCAATCAAGAAGCCTAACACGATAAAAGCTCCCGGTGCAAGAATGAATATTAACGAACCGAAACTTTCGGGATAAATAGTAAGAGAAAATATCTTACCAGTTCCCAAAAACTCACGAATCGCACCTAATATAGTAAGTGCAAACGTAAATCCCAATCCAATACCGAGACCATCGAACATAGAAGCGATAACATTGTTTTTAGAAGCGAACGATTCCGCACGTCCCAAAACAATACAGTTTACAACAATTAGTGGAATAAAAATCCCTAAACTGTCGGCTAATGCAGGCACATAGGCGTTCATTACCATCTCAAGTATTGTTACAAATGCTGCAATTACCACAATATAAGCCGGAATTCTTACCATATCGGGAATCACGTTTTTAAGTGCAGAAATAGCTGCATTTGAGCAGATAAGTACAAACATCGTTGCCAAACCCATGCTCATACCATTAATTGCCGAGCTTGTGGTTGCCAATGTGGGACACATTCCCAACAACAAAACAAATGTGGGATTCTCCTTAATTAGCCCGTTTATAATAACTTTTATATTCTTATTCATTGTTTTCGCCTCCTTCCTCATCATTTTTTTCTGTTGCTCCGGTTGCAACATCGCTTTGTTTATAAGCATTGTATGCTCTGTTAATAGCCTCTAAAAAAGCTCGTGAAGTGATGGTTGATGCTGTTATGGCATCCACTTGTCCACCATCTTTTGATACGCTCAGAATTCCTTCCGATAAATTTCTGCCGATAACCGATTGGTTTGGTCTGCTTTCGTCGCAGAACCATTCACCCATTTTAGAACCTAAGCCGGGTGTTTCGGCATGCGATAAAACCGCATAATTTACCACCCTGTCTTCCATATCGAACCCGACCATAATTTGAATATTTCCGCTAAAACCATTGTTAGAATAGGTATTTACGGCAAAACCAACCACTTCGTCACCCTTTTTAGCAGGATAAACCAACAAAGAATCTCCTTCGGGTGTAGGCATTTTATATGCTTCTGCTACCGGGTCGTTATCGAATTCCGGTACAACTTCTTTAATAGCATTTTGCAATTTCAAGGCTTTTGCCTCTGCAATGGGTTTTGCCGTCATCTGATTTACTTGAGCCAATAAAAGAGCTACAACTATACTGATGATAGATAACGACAAAAACATGTTTTTAAAAGATGATTCTAACTTAGCCATTTTTTACTACCTCCCCGAATCTTTTTGGTTTTGTATATGTGTTGATAAGCGGAGTAAATCCGTTCATTATCAATATTGCAAACGATACTCCCTCGGGATATGACCCCCACAAGCGAATACACATGGTAATAACACCGATACCAACTCCGTAAATAATCATTCCCTTTTTAGTCATTGGCGATGTTACATAGTCTGTAGCCATAAAAATAGCTCCCAACATAAGACCTCCTGAAAACAAGTGTATTAGCGGATTGTAAAGTGGAATCGGATTAAACGCGTATAAAATTCCGGTAAAAAGTGCTACTGTAGCAAGGATAGAAACGGGAATATGCCATGAAATAATTCTTTTCCACAACAGATATATCAATCCCAAAAGCAGCGCTAACGCACTCATTTCACCAAGTGAACCACCTTCGAATCCCAAAAACATATTTTGTAGCAAAGGTAGGGCTTCGGGGTTGTATTTAATAACTCCCAATACAGTAGCCGATGTTGTTGCATCAACTGTCTCTGCCATTTCGGGCACGGGCCATGTGGTCATTTGTGCCGGGAACGAAATAAGCAAAAATATACGTCCCGCTATTGCCGGATTAAAGATATTGTTGCCCAGACCGCCAAACGCCATTTTTACAACGCCTATTGCAAAAAGACAACCGAGTGCCAAAATCCAGACAGGCAAATTAGATGGCACGTTAAACGCCAGCAAAACTCCCGTTATTATTGCCGAACCGTCAAAAACGGTTGGCTCTTTTTTCATAATAAATTTGCTGATGAGATATTCAAATCCCACGCAAAACAATACCGATAGAGCAGTAATAATCAAAGCATCTAATCGGAAAACATACAACGCCACTAAAAATGCCGGAATAAGGGCAATTAGTACGCCGTACATGTTTTTTTCGATACTGTCTCCGCTATGCACGTGTGGCGAAGGAGATATGATTAGTTTATTTTCCATATATTCAATAAAACAAAACTCTTTTCAAATAAATATCTTACTGTTTTCTTGCACGAATAATTCCCATTACCTTGCCTTTTCCTAAACGAATATAGTCCAAAAGCGGACGATCGGCAGGACAAGTATAGCTACACGAGCCGCATTCGATACAATCGGTAATGCGATTTTTCTCAGCATCATCCCAAACGCTATATTCGGTAAGATTCATCAGCAGAGTAGGATTCAACCCCATAGGACAAACGGTTACACACTTTGTGCAACGAATACAATCTCGCATCTGCTTGCGTTTCGCAGCCAACGTAGGAATAATAAGAACGCCCGATGTGCCTTTTGTTACAGGCACTTCAACACTTGCAATAGCTTTTCCCATCATCGGACCGCCACTAATTATTTTTCCGGTTGTTTCGGGCAGTCCTCCTGCGTGGTCAATCAGATTATTCACCGGAACTCCAATTCTTGAAAGCACGTTACACGGTTTTTTTACATCTTTTCCGGTTATGGTAACTACACGCTCTACAAGTGGCTTGTTTTTCTGCACCGCTTCATAAACTGCAAAAGCCGTTCCCACGTTTTGTACCACGGCACCTACCGAAATTGGTAGCGCACCGCTCGGGACCTGACGACGAATAACTGCATCAATAAGCTGCTTTTCACCACCTTGTGGATATTGCACTTTTAGTGGTTGTACCTCTATTCCGGGATAAGATTTTGCTAACGACGACATTTTGGCGATAGCATCTTTTTTATTGTTCTCGATACCGATAACCGCTCTATTTACATTTATCGCTTTCATCAAAATAGAAACACCAACCAAAATCTCTTCGGTTTTCTCCATCATCAATTGATGGTCTGATGTCAGATATGGCTCGCACTCTACTCCGTTAATAATAAGTACTTCGGCTTTATTTCCCGGTGGCGGCATCAATTTTACATGAGTTGGGAAAGTAGCTCCTCCCATACCAACAATGCCGGCTGCAGAAATTTTATCGATAATCTCTTTATCTGTCAGATTGCACTCTTTTATCAACTCTTCGGAACGATTGATGGACTCTTCCCACTCATCGCCCTCAACATCAATAAATACAGCATCGCGTTTGTATCCGCTTGCATCGAGTATCTTATCTATCTTCAACACGGTTCCGGAAACAGACGAATGTATATTTGCCGATACAAATCCTACCGTTTTCCCGATTAAAGTTCCAACTTTCACTTTATCGCCTTTTTTAACAACAGGCTGGCATGGCGCACCAATATGTTGTGCCAAAGGAATAGTTACCTGTTTTGGAATAGCAATGGGTTGTATTGCTTGTCCGGCAGAAAATTTGTTCTCTTTAGGGTGAATTCCCCCGATTCTGAATGTTTTTAGCATATATCTTTATTCAATATTGAATGTCGGCATCTTATAAGCACCAACTGCTGTGTTGCTTTCAATACTCGGACTCTATCACGTACTTATACGTACGCTCATTCGCCCTCAATCTCAGCGCCTTGCATTTGGCCACTTCTAAAACACCTTGCTTTTTTGTAAAATATCTCTTTAGACACATTCTATATAATTAAGCCTCAGCTTCTACCGCTTTATTTTCTTCTGCAGAAGGTGCAGCTTTCTTTGGCGGGAAATTGAGTTCCCAAATTGCATTTGTCGGACAAACCGACACACATTTGCGACACAAACGACACTTGTCATCGTCGATGTAAGCCACGTTGTTTTCGATAGTTATAGCATCGAATTGACAAACTTGCTGACATTTTGAACAGCCGATACAAGCAGCGTTACACGCTTTTTTAGCAACACCGCCTTTGTCTTTGTTTACACAGCTAACAAAGATTCGGCGCGATTTTGGTCCTTGCTTACGCAGTTCGATAATACCTTTTGGACAAGCTTTCACACATGCACCGCAAGCAGTACATTTTTCTTCATCAACTTCGGGCAACATAGTTTCAGGATTGATACGAATAGCATCAAACAGACACACATCCACACAATCACCCAACCCTAAACATCCAAATGAACAACCAGTTTCGCCACCATACAACGAAGCGGCAATGGCACAATTCGATGCACCATCATAAGTATTAACTCGCGGACGCTCTTCGCAGGTTCCGTTACAACGAACTACGGCAATTTTCTTTGCCGATCCAGAAGCCGCTTTTCCTAAAATTTCGGCTACTTTGTTCATTGTGTCGGCTCCTCCTACGGGACACATTAAATTGTCTAAAGTTTCAGCCTCAACACATGAAGCCGCAAATGCTGAACAGCCTGGGAAACCACATCCTCCGCAATTAGCTCCGGGAAGCTCTTCCAAAACCTCATCTATACGCGGATCTTCTTCAACGTGAAACTTTTGTCCTACAAAATAGAGAATTGCTGCACTTCCGGCACCTATTGCGCCCAGAGTGATAACAGCAGAAAGTAATACGCTCATATATTTATATATATCAATTTTTTGTTTTGATTCTAAAACTTAATGAACCGGCCATTTTATGACGAAGCAGATAAAGCACTGCATAGTAAGGCACAAGTACTACTACCGATGCCAATGCAGCTTTTGTTTCGTTCCACATAAAAACCGATAAAGCCATATAGAGTGTAGATAATATAAGAACAATGGGCAATACAAATGCCCATAAAATTGCCTTATAACCTATTGAGTTTTTGCCCTCTATAACAACTAAGTCGTTTACCTTGAAATCCCCGCTATTGTCAACTACATCAATAATTTTTTCTTTTGAATCGGCAGCCATACACGCTCCTTTGGCATGGCAATCGCTACACGCTGAACGTTGTACTATCTTAACCGATACAATGTTGTTTGAAATACGGGTTATTACGCCTTGATGTTCAATCATTACTTTGACTTTTGAATTTGTTCATACAGAACAGTCTCACAAATGTAATATTTTTTTTACTATTATTCTAAAAAAAATGATTTCTTATTATATATTTTTTATTTTATTGATAAGAAAGTCAATAGGTATTTGAAATACTTTTAAAAAATAATTCGTTTTTTTAATTATATTATTTGATATTATATTGAAGAAAAATGAAAAAATAGTCTTGATTATTTTTTGTTTTCCAAAAATAGTTATACCTTTGCAATCGCTTTCAGAAAAGAGAGTTTGGAGAGATGGCAGAGTGGTCGATTGCGGCGGTCTTGAAAACCGTTGAGGTGAGAGCCTCCGGGGGTTCGAATCCCTCTCTCTCCGCAACAAAAGTGTAAACTACACAAATATTTAGAAATCGGCTCAGGAGTGAGCTGTTTTTTTCTTAATAAAACAAACTGTTTCGATTGTTTTGCGGAAATAGCTTCCCGATGAGTCGGGACTAGAGCACAACCTTGCCCCAAAAAGGTAATAAACAGACAACCTTGGCAAGGGACATGCTACAATCTAAAGCAAAACATATTGTAAATTGCGGAAATAGCTCAGTTGGTAGAGCACAACCTTGCCCCAAAAGAATAATAAACAGACAACCTTGGCAAGGGACATGCTACAACTGAAAACAAAACATAATGTAAATTGCGGAAATAGCTCAGTTGGTAGAGCACAACCTTGCCAAGGTTGGGGTCGCGAGTTCGAGTCTCGTTTTCCGCTCGAAAAGGAGATGAGAAGTCTATTCCGAAACGAAGTATTCGGAAAGTCTCGTTTTCCGCTCAAACAAAATTTTAGGAAAGTCTTTCTTTCCATTTTAAGGTCTGCTCGGATGGTGGAATGGTAGACACGCAAGACTTAAAATCTTGTGGCCATTATAGGCTGTGCGGGTTCAAGTCCCGCTCCGAGTACGATAAAAGAATAATCCCCATATAATCGAAAGATTGTGTGGGGATTTTTTATTTTATACCTTTCGGGTGAACAGACATTCTTGTCTGTTTAAATTTTAGGTAAATGACGTTAGTTCTATGTAAGATAAAAAATAACAACCATAGAATAAGGTAATAAGGTATTGTTATGTGTGGCTATTATTACTACTAAGGTCTTATTGAACAAAATAAGGTCTTTTTATAATTGGTTT
>CAYFUW010000038.1:9047-20209 GCA_964346495.1 uncultured Dysgonomonadaceae bacterium | reverse complement strand
GTTAAATTGCATTGATGTGTGTCCGTTTTTGAGTTTAGCAAAAAACTTAACTAACAATTTTCCGTAATCAATTGAGTTTGTTGTCGCTTTTACTTGTGATAGATATTCTGCTGAAAGAGCGTCAAAATCCAAACGTTGCGTAACAAACGAGTTTTTGTCTTTCAATAGTTCGCAAATTTCTAAAAAGTCTTCTTCTCGCTCTTGAGCAGATAAGTTAAGTTCAGTAATAAAAATACGAGGATAAAATTTCTGTTTGTTTTTTAAGATATAATACCCAACATAACCTGCGAATATCAGCACAATTGCAAAAACTACAATTAATGAGATTTTTAAAATTCGTTTCATTTTTACTTTTATGATTTATTTATTGTGTTTCTAAACCCAAAGGTTTCGAATACCTGTTAGGTTTAAATTACTGTGCTAATAGCCAAAAGCTATATTTTAAACTCTTCTCTTATCCTTTTCGCAATCTCTGCGAACTCTTCATCCGACAATTTTACGCGTGGATTTGAGAGATTCATATCCGATTCGTTTTCGATTGGAATCAGGTGAATATGAGCATGTGGAACTTCTAAACCTATAACCATCATGCCGACACGTTTGCAATTGGTGACTTTTTTAATGGCTGCAGCCACTTTTTTAGCAAAAACCGTAAATTCGGCAATTTCACTATCTTCCAAATCAAAAATATAATCTACCTCTTTTTTAGGGATAACCAATGTGTGCCCTTTTGCCATAGGATTGATATCCAAAAAAGCAAAAAAGTTGTCGTTTTCGGCAATTTTATAACTTGGAATTTCGCCCGCTACTATTCTACTGAAAATTGTTGCCATAATTATATTTGGTTTTTATTAGATTGAAATATCCAAAATCTCGAAGCTTAATACACCCGATGGAACATTTATATCCACTTTATCACCAACTTTTTTACCCAACAAACCTTGAGCAATAGGTGTATTTACCGCAATTTTTCCGCTTTTTAAATCGGCTTCACTTTCCGAAACAAGCATATAAGTCATCTCTTTTTCAGTTTTCAGATTTCTTATTGTTACCTTGTTCAAAATTTGTACCGAATCTGTTTTAATCGTGCTTTCATCAATAATTCTTGCCGATGCTATCAAGGTTTTAAGTTGAGCTATTTTAGCTTCCAGCATACCCTGAGCCTCTTTAGCGGCATCATACTCGGCATTTTCCGACAGGTCGCCTTTGTCGCGAGCGTCGGCTATCTGTTGTGATATCTCGGGTCGTAGTACCGACTCCATGTGAATCAATTCTTCTTGAAGTTTTTTAAGTCCTTCTTCGGTCATATAAGTGTATGACATATCTTTATCTCCTTATTTCTATTTATGTTTAATGGATAAAAGAAAAGAATTCCGGTCAATGTTAACGACCGGAATCCCTTCCTTCAATCTCTTTAATTATTTTGTTAGCTTGTGCAAAAACGATGTTTATGCTTAGACAAAAGTAGTAATTTATTCTCAATTAAAAAATAAATGAGCGAGATTTTTATTATTGTTCTCATTTATTGTGGAAAAAATCTACTTTTCAATTCCAACTCTGTTCAGAATAAATGCAAATTCAAATGCTGTATCCTTTATTCCATCGTAACGACCTGTTGCTCCGCCGTGTCCGCTATCCATATTCATGTGAAGCAGCACTATGTTGTTGTCGGTTTTTAGTTCACGAAGTTTAGCAACATATTTTGTGGGTTCGTGGAAAAGTACTTGCGAGTCGTTTATACCGCCTGTAACAAGCATATTTGGATAGTCTTGTGCTTTGATATTATCGTAGGGCGAGTAGGATAGCATATAGTTGTAATACTCTTCAACATTCGGGTTGCCCCACTCTTCGTATTCGCCAATTGTTAGCGGCAGAGTATCGTCAAGCATCGTGTTGATAACATCTATAAACGGAACTTGTGCAACAATAGTTTGATACAAATCGGGACGAGCATTTACCACTGCACCCATCAGCAAACCACCTGCACTTCCACCCATAGCGGCAAGTTTATTTGGCGATGTGTATTTCTCGTTTACAAGCAATTCGCTACAAGCGATAAAGTCGGTAAACGTGTTCTTCTTATTCAACAATTTTCCATCTTCGTACCACTGTTCACCCAGGTCGCTTCCACCGCGAATTTGAGCAACTGCATATACAAATCCTCTGTCAACAAGGCTATATACGCTGGCACTGAAATATACATCCGAACTTGCACCGTAACTTCCGTAAGAGTAGATAAGTGCAGGATTTTTACCATCTTTTTTCAATCCTTTTTTGTAAACTATAGCCATTGGAACTTTCACGCCGTCGGGTGCTGTTGCCCAAACTCTTTCCACTACATAATTGTCGGGATTGAAACCTGACGGAATTTCCTGTTCTTTCAATTTTTTAGTTTCTCCTGTCGCGATATCATACTCGTATAAAGTTGTTGGACGATTTAGCGATGTGTATGAGTAACGGAATGTAGTTGCATCATATTCCGGGTTACCGCTAAGCGATGCTGTGTAAACAGGTTCCGGGAAAGCGATAGATTTGTTCTCACCACCTGCAACAGGGATAGCAACAATTTCACTCAAGCCGTTTTTACGAAGTTGAACAGTTACGTAATCTTTTAGAATATCGATACCATCGATTCTTGTATTTTTGTCGTGTGCCAAAAACTCTTTCCAGGTTGAGCGATCTTCGTAACCTGTAAGCGGTGTTTCATAAATTTTTCCGTTCAAATTTTCTTTGTCTTTGTAGCGAACGAAAAATTTATCGTTGTGTGGAT
Source organism: uncultured Dysgonomonadaceae bacterium (assembly GCA_964346495.1). GTDB lineage: Bacteria > Bacteroidota > Bacteroidia > Bacteroidales > Dysgonomonadaceae > JBGZFC01. Next base: position 17,439 of record CAYFUW010000038.1, on the reverse strand, counting down.
AAACGCTATAATCAATATCTTGTACTCTCGGCATAAACACTTTGAAAGCATCCATAGGTTTGTCGGCAGAGATGTATCGCTCTTCGGTTGTAGTAGAACTTGCCGAGCTGATAAAGATGTAATCTTTGTTTTTCGTGCCGGATACGTATGCTCTGTAGCGTCCATCGGTCTCTTCATAAATTAAATCAGCTTTTGGCGAATCAAGCATTTGGCGCATAATACGATATGGACGTAAAGTTTTGTCGATAACGCCATAGAAAAGTGTTTTATTATCGTTTGCCCATGCAATGGAAGAAACACCTTCAACCGAAAATCCTACATCTTCGCCCGATGCAAGGTCTTTAATTTTCATAGTTAACTCTACAGATGAGCCTGTTTCGTTGTACAGGTAGGCGGCTTTGCTGTTGTCCGGGCTGATTGAATAACCTCTGAAAATAAATGCAGCTTTCCCTTCTGCCATTTTGTTAAGGTCGAAAATCACCTCTTCGGGTGCATCCATCGAGCCTTTTCTACGCAAGTAAGTGCGATACTGTTTGCCTTTTTCTGTACGGCTATAGTAGTAATAACCATCTTTAAAAGTCGGGTAAGACTCGTCGTCCTCTTTAATTTTACCAAGGATTTCATCATAGATGGCTTTTTGCAAATCTTCTGTAGAAGCCATAACCTCTTTGGTATAAGCATTTTCAGCATTGATGTAGTCAATTACTTTCGGATTGTTTTTGTCTTTCATCCAATAGTAGTTGTCAATACGAGTTTGTCCGAAATTGATAAATGTGTCGGGATTAATTTCCGCAACCGGTGGTGCAGGAAAATCAGATTGATTTAAAATTTTCACGTCTTGTTTGTTAATGTTGTTACACGATGCAATAAAAAGCACCATAATTAGAATAATTGGTGAAATAAAACGTCTCATATGATTTTGAATTTGATTAGTTTATACAAATATAATCTTTTTGATTGAGTTTATACTCTTTATGAGCAATCATTTTATGTAATATGTTCTTATTTTTGTTGAATATAAAAACAGTTGCCGATTTAATTGTTAAATCGGCAACTATAAGCTATTTATTCAGAACTTATTACTTCTTTACCTTATTTGTCATATTAAATACTAACGAACCTCCGTTCATAATATCTTGATAGGTAATATATTTCTTATCGTATGGTTGTCCGTTAAGTTCTATTTTTTCTACATAAAGATTCTCTTTCGACAGATTTTTGGCTTCCATTGTAAAGGTTTTGCCATTGCCCACATCGATTCGAGCCGACGGGATTTGCGGTGCGCCAAAAACAAATTCACCACTAACGGGATTCATCGGATAAAAGCCGAGAACCGAAAACATGTACCATGCCGACATTTGTCCGCAATCGTCGTTTCCGATTAAGCCATCAGGTTTGTTTTTGTAGAAATCTGTGCAAATTTGTCGTACAAGGCGTTGTGTCTCTTCCGGACGATCGAGATATGGATAGATATAAGTCACGTGATGACTTGGCTCGTTTCCGTGTGCATATTGTCCGATAAGTCCGGTAACATCTTCCAATTTCCCGGTGGATTCTTGTGTTGTATTAAAGAGATAATCCAACACTTTTCCGGTCTCTTCCTTTCCACCCATCAACTCAATCAATCCGGGAATATTCTGCATTACATGCCATGTATATTGCAGTGCGTTTGCTTCGGTATAATGTCCGCCCACATTTGAGTCTGCGTGTGCTAATTCATAAGGATCAAACGGTGTAAACCATTCTCCATTTGAGCTTTTCGGACGCATAGAGTTACTTTCCTTATCGAAAAGATTTTTATAATATTCCGAACGTTTTTTGAAGAAAGCTGCATCTTCTGTTTTTCCTAATTTTTCGGCTAAAAGGTAAGCGCAATAGTCGTCAAATCCACATTCTAACGTACGGGAAACAGATTCTAGTTTTATTAAATCGTATGGGTAGTATCCATATTTGTCGTACACTTCCCAATCTGATTTATGATGTTTGCTTTCTGTAATCGATTTTTTGATTTCCTGATAAGCTCTTTCCGCGTCAAATCCGTCAAATCCTTTAAGATATGCATCTACAATCATCGGGATAGAGTGGTTGCCAATCATGGTGTAAGTTTCTTGTCCCCAAAGCGACCAAATGGGGAGATGTCCTTTCTGTTCGCTATATTCGAGCATTGAATTTACGAAATCGTTAATCAGTTCGGGACTGAGAATCGTGTACATCGGGAAAGCCGCGCGGAAAGTATCCCATTGCGACCAGGTTGAATAGTATTTCCCGTTAGGCGATTCCGTAACTTCGCGATTTGGACCGATATATTTGCCGTCGATATCAGCAATGTTATTTGGTTGAATGTAAAGGTGATACATTGATGTGTAAAAGTTCACTTTGTCATCTTCTGTTCCATCAACTGTTATACGAGAAAGTCTGTCGTTCCAAGCCTGTTTTGTGGTTTGGTAAACAGCATCAAAATCCCAGCCTGAAACTTCGGCAGCCATGTTTGCTTTAGCACCTTCTACGCTTGTAGATGACAATCCGATTTTCATTTGCAATGTTTCATTGTCTTGCATGTCGAATGTAAGGATATACTTTCCGGCTTTTTGATTTGGGTTTTCTTGCGGTAGTAACTCTTTGTTTATAATCGGTTTATCAAACTCGATAACGAAGTAATAAATTCTATTTACCCATTCGGTTCGGCGAGTAAAACCCGAAATAACTCTGTCATTCTCGAAATTTACTTCATTTTCCAACACATGCGTGTGATAACGAACATCTTGCCATACCAATCCGCTTTGGAAATCTATCATCAAGTTGGCAGACTCATCTTTAGCAAATGCGTATTTGTGAAATGCAACGTGCGGCGATGCGGTAATTTCTACACCTACGTTATTGTCGGCAAGTTGCACGGTGTAATATCCGGGCGATGCTTTTTCGGTAGCTTTATCGAAACGGCTATCCAGGTTGTCGCGTTTTTCTCCCGAAAATGGTTGTACGAGCAAATCGCCTAAATCTACACAGCCCGTTCCATTCAATCGGGTTTGGGTAAATCCTTGAATCAGTGAGTCTTCATAAAAATATCCAGCACAATATTCCCATGTGTAGTTTCCGGTTTGCGGTCCTGCCTGAATCAAACCAAGCGGATAGGTTGCACCGGGAAATGTGTGTCCGGTAAATGCTGTCCCGATAAATGGATTCACATATTGAGTGAAGTCAGATTCATCGATTTTTGTGCTGTTTTTTTGTTGTGTACAGGCAATGGCAAATAGTACCAAAATTGCCAATAAGAGATTTTTTTTCATTTTAATTATAATGATTTTACTTTATATAATGTTTAATTCATCTAAATGCCAATTAATCGGATTGTTTTCTATATAATATGCTAAGGCATTACATTCGTTTTTATCACGAATAATTCTATCATGAAGACGAGCTTGCCATGCAAAAGGAATTTTGTTGAGATTGGCAAATCTTGTTATTTCAGATTTTAATCCACCAATTACAGCTGATAGTCGCCCACATTTGTTTGCAATATCTTGCATTTTTTTGTTCTTTGTTGTACTGCTGGTCGTAGAGACGTGGCATGCCGCGTCTCTACAATTTGGGTTGATGTTAAATTCTCCATCTACACAAATGATTGCATGAATGTGGTTAGGCATTACTACAAATATTGGAACTTGCGTGTCAGGAAAATGCTTTGGTATTTCTTCTATACATTTTGTTGCATATTTTCCTAAATGATTCAACTCCATTTTCTCATCTGTAATTTCTCCAAAATATTTTATCATTTCTTTTGTGCAAATTGTAACAAAATACATGCCTCCATCATAATCGTGCCAAGTTGCACGAGCTGAAGAAATACGGTATGTGTTTTGATATTTTGGAGTTGTCATAAAATGAGTATGCACTGTGTCATTTCTAAAATTGTAATATAATAATAAATCAGTAAAATAACACCCTTGTGAGCTTTTTTTCAATGGATTATAACGAAATTATTAATTCATTAAAACTGAAAAACACTAATTGTGCAAAACGAAAATGTTTTTTAGCGATGCACAATTAGTGTCTATAATCATCTTATATTATCAATCTTCTTTTTTCGCTTTTTTTGATTGCCAAACGAAATACGAAATTAATGCAATAAATGCTATCAGTGATACAACTTGTGCACCGGTGCCGCTTGGGTCTGCCCAAACACCCAGATTTAACACGTCGTTTTTACCTGTCAAGAAAATAATCAATGCACCGATAACTCCAAATAGTGCTGCACCGGCAATAAATCCGGATGAGATTAATATTGCACGTTGGTGACGAGCGTTTGCAAGAGCTTTATCTTTTGTACTTTTGTTGATAAAGTGATTTAGCAATCCACCCACAATAAGTGGCGTGTTAAGTTGCAAAGGAATAAACATACCTAGAGCGAAAGCTAATGGAGAAACACCAAGCCAATTTAACAATATAGCTAAAACTGCGCCAATTGATAGTAACATCCATTGTGCACCTTGTCCCGACATTAGCGGTTCAATAATTGCTGCCATAGCGTTTGCTTGCGGTGCAACCATTGGGTCGGGATGTGTTTCTGTTGCAACAAATCCGTAAGCTTGATTCAAAATGAAAATAACAGCTCCAACAGTAGCGGCTGAAACCAGTGTTCCTAAGAATTTCCACGACTCTTGTTTTGCGGGAGTTGTACCAATCCAGTAACCGATTTTCAAATCGGTAATAAATCCGCCAGCCATTGAAAGTGCGGTACACACGATTCCACCGATAATCAAACCACTAACCATTCCTTGCCATCCACTCAAACCGATAGATACCAAAATAACAGATGATAAAATTAGTGTCATTAAAGTCATTCCCGATACAGGGTTACTACCAACAATAGCGATAGCATTGGCTGCAACAGTTGTGAAAAGGAACGAAATAATTGTAATTGTAAGAAGTGCAACAATAGCTTGAACCAAAGTGATTTTTACACCAAACAGTAAGAATAAAAATACTGCTACTAATGTGAAAAATAGGAAAAGCATAACGAACGACATTTTCAAATCGCGGTCGGTGCGTTTTACACTTGCTTCTGCACCACCGGACTTTTTGCTAACTGCCAATTTGAATGCACTTCCAATAACACCCGATGATTTAATAATACCGATAATTCCTGCCATTGCGATAGCTCCAATACCAATTGGACGTACGTAAGCAGCAAAAATTTGTTCTGCACTCATAGCTGCAAATGGGTTAACACCACCGCCCGATGCTGCAACTACTGCTCCAATTTCGTTAACTAACGGTATAAATACCAACCACGAAAGAAGTGAACCAACCGTGATAATTGTTGCAAATCGAAGTCCTACAAGATAACCAAAACTGAATATTAACGCACTAACGTTGAACTTTAATACCATTTTAAATTTCTCGGCTAGCATTGCACCTGCAGGAATAATACGAGTGGTAATCTCTTCGCTCCAAAGACGGAATGCAGAAAAACAGAAGTCGAACAATCCTCCAATAAGTCCACTGCTTATTAACAATTTGGCATCGCCTCCTCCTTTTTCGCCTGTCATTAAAATCTCTGTTGTTGCAGTAGCTTCGGGAAATGGTAATTTCCCGTGCATATCCTTAACAAAGTATTTGCGGAAAGGAATTAAAAACAATATTCCCAAAAATCCACCAAGAAGCGATGAGAAAAATATTTGCCAGAAATTGATTTCCATTTCGGGATATTTCGCTTGCAAAATATACAATCCCGGAATGGTGAAAACTGCTCCGGCTACAATAACACCTGATGATGCGCCAATAGATTGTATAATAACGTTTTGACCTAGCGCATTTTTCTTTCTTAAAGCAGCTGATGCACCAACGGCAATAATAGATATTGGGATAGCAGCTTCAAAAACTTGTCCGATTTTCAAACCGGAGTAGGCAGCAGCGGCTGAAAAGATAATTGCCATAAGCAATCCCATCCCTACCGAATAAGGGGTAACTTCCGTTACATCTTTATAAGCAGGTAGAACGGGTTTGTACTCTTCGCCCGGCTTCAGTTCCCGATATGCGTTTTCGGGTAATTGAACTGGTTGTTTGTTTTGTTCTTCCATACAAAAATAAGTTTATAGTTTTTTGACTTTATATAACTTTTGATATTTAATCGCCGAAATTACAAAAAAATATGCAAATAAAAACCTATTTTTAGATTTCGTTGCTTAAAATCGCTGTTTTATTACTGTTAATCGCCTTTTTAGTGTGATTTTGCTGTTTTATATTCATGGATTACACAAAATATATTTTTGTAAGGTGATATGTTTATATTACAGTTAGAACATGTCTTATAGCTTTATTGGTTTTATATTTAAAGATTGTTTTAATAAATACATTCCAATTTTCGTAGGCAGTAACTGTGTTGTCCCATTCGGACATTCCACAGGATCAATCATATCTCTCATAGGGACAAGCATCAAAATAAGCTTATGTATGCTGGTGTCGGTAATTGCATGTAAAATTATCTCTCCACATTGACCGCAATTAGACTCATAGCCTTGATAAAACAGGCGGTACTCGCCATCTTTGTCCATGTGTAAACCACTAATTACATAATAACTTTCATCGGGTAGTGATAGGGTATTGATTATCTCTTTTCCTTCTGTGTCTGTAATACTATAGCGAATTGTAAGAATATCATTTTTTATATTTAAAAATTCATCGGTTGATTTTCTTATATCAAATAGGAAGAAATGATTATCATATAGACCTTTCCATATTCCAACATATTTATCTAAAACGCCGTTTACATCTTTTATATAATCGCCATCTTCTAAGTTATTACCATAAGAGTGAAATTCTTCTACAGGTATTACTGTTTGAGCTTTACAACTAAAAATAAATAGTGTAAAAATGCTTGTGAATATAAATGTTTTTATTGTTTTCATATTGTTTAAATCATATCCGCCACTTGATAATTGCATTTTTACAAAAAAGTGGCAAATTATCTGTTTTTCTTATTAAAGATTCAGATAACATGCCACTTATTATTATGTGAATATTGTGTTTTGACGAATACCTTTTTGAAAAGGCTTTATCAGAAAAATTATTTCTCCAAACTTAAAATTCTTCTTGCATCTGCCGGAGTAGCGATTTCTCTACCCAACAGTTTTGCCATTTGAACTACTTTGTCCACAAGTTCGCCGTTTGATTTTGCCAATACTCCGCGCGAGAGATATAGGTTGTCTTCAAATCCTACGCGCACGTGTCCACCCATAGCGATAGCGTGTGCTGCAAGTGGAAATTCGTGTCTTCCGATTCCGGTTGCAGTCCAGGTAGCATCTGCCGGAAGGCGATTAACCATCCATACCAAGTTTTCTACCGATGCCGATGCACATCCGGGAACGCCAAGTACGAAGTTAAATTGCATAGGAGCACCGGGTACTTGTCCTTTAGCAGCAAGGTGTAAAGCAGTTTCTAAGTGTCCCATTTCGAAACATTCGTATTCGGGTTTGATATTGTTTTCAATCATTCGTTTTCCGAAATCACGCATCATAGGAATTGTGTTTTCGAAAACATCATCGCCAAAGTTGCAGGTTCCGCAATCGAGTGTTGCCATTTCCGGGAATAGTTCGGTTGGTTGCAAACGCTCTTCGGCAGACATACCTACGGCACCACCTGTTGATGGAATCAAGATAATATCGGGACGCTCTTTTTTAATTGCATCCATGCAAACGCGGAAACGCTCTCTGTCCTGAGTTGGTGTTCCATCGTCTTCACGCACGTGAATGTGCACGATAGCAGCTCCTGCATCGTAAGCCGAAACAGCTTCACGTACAATTTCTTCTACTGTATAAGGTACTGCGGGATTGTGTTCTTTTGTTACTTCCGCTCCGCAAATAGCGGCTGTAATAATTAATTTTTCCATTCTGTCTTTTTTTAGTAAACGAGTTAATATTAAACGGGTAAACTAGTATTAAGCATTGTTTTTGCGTTGGCATTTTTTCGGTACCACGCATGTTCCGCTTGCACGGCATACTACGATTGGCTCTTCCAATACATCGGCAGCAGATGCTGAAATGTCTGTGCGAGGTGCAATAACTTTGCGTGCTTCGAACGTCATTTTGCGTGATGAGCTTCCTACATTGGTAATCTCACCTGTTGCTTCAATAAAATCGCCTGCATAAACAGGAGCTAAAAATTCTACATTATCGTAAGCTACGAACAAGCCTTCGTCGCCATCGTTGATGATTAATAATTCTGTGGCTACATCGCCAAATAGTTGAAGCATTTTTGCTCCGTCAACTAAATTACCGCCATAGTGTGCGTCTTGCGAACTCATGCGCAATCTGATAAGAGATTTTTTCATTGTTAATTATTTTTTCATTGTTAATTATTTTTTATTATTTATTATGTACTATATAATCTACAA
>CAYFUW010000038.1:4423-8947 GCA_964346495.1 uncultured Dysgonomonadaceae bacterium | reverse complement strand
ATTTTTTCATTGTTAATTATTTTTTATTATTTATTATGTACTATATAATCTACAAAAATATGTGGTGTGTGAATGCTTTCTGTTGCTAATGTCCCAACTTCATCCATCTGTTTGATTTCGGCAATTACCACATCGGCAGCCATAGCCATAAGTGGGTTGAAGTTCTGCTTAGTTCCTTTATAGATAAGGTTGCCCCATGTGTCACCTTGATCTGCGTAGATAAGAGCAACATCCGCTCTAAGTGGTTTTTTCAATAGATAGTCTTTGCCGTCAACAGTTATTACTTGTTTGCCTTCTTCAATTACGGTACCCAATCCTACGGGTGTAAGTACACCACCCAAGCCTGAGCCACCACAACGAACGCGCTCTGCGAGAGAACCTTGTGGACTGAATTCTATTTCCATTTCGCCGTTATTCATTTTTCGTCCCGAATCGGGATTTGTTCCAATATGCGATACGATAAGTTTTTTTACTTGATGATTGGATACCAATTTACCGCATCCTTTGTCGGGAAATCCTGAGTCATTCACGATTAATGTTAAATCTTTTACTCCCGATTTTACCAATTCGTCGATAATGCTTTCGGGTGTTCCGTGTCCCAAAAATCCGCCAATCATCACGGTCATTCCGTCTTTTACTTTGGCAGCAGCTTCAGCGCTAGAAATAAGTTTATTTGTCATGATTAATATGTTATTTGTTTGAAAAATTCAGATTGTTAGTATTGATTTTCAATGCAATAATTAAATACAATAAAAAATCTTGTCGTTTTTGTTGTTAAATTTTCATCGTTCAACAATAACGACAAAACAGAAAAATGAAATTATTGCTTTAGGTTTTCTCGATAAACCATACATCTTTACAAAAATAAGAATTTTTTTTGTAAAGAGCATCTATTTTCTGATTTTTATTTATAGAATAGGTAGATTGCGGTTAGTGAAACCACAATGCTAAACAAAAAAATGCGTATCACGATAAATTCGTGATACGCATTAAGCTATATAATATTAAGTCTGTTAAAACCTAATTATTGATCTCCTGCAGCTACTTCGCAAAGACAAGAAACCAGGTTACGGTCGCCATAAGCGTCATCTACACGAGCAACGTTTACCCAGAATTTGTTTTCAGCAACGAATGGAAGAGGATAAACAGCTTTACTGCGAGGATAAGCATGGTTCCACTCATCAGCAACACTTTCGTACTCAGGGTGTGGAGCATTTACCAATACGTTATCTTCTAGCGTGTATTTTCCTTCTTTAACTTCCATAATCTCTTCGTAGATTTGAAGCATAGTGTCAACAAAGCGGTTAAGCTCGCTTAAGCTTTCACTTTCAGTGGGTTCAATCATAAGTGTTCCATGAACAGGGAATGAAAGTGTTGGTGCGTGATAACCGTAGTCCATCAAGCGTTTTGCAACGTCTGTTTCGCTTATACCTGTTGTACTCTTTATGGTGCGGCATTCAAGAATCAGTTCGTGACCAACTCTGCCTTTTGCACCACGATATACAATTCCGTATGTGTCTTTTAGTTTTTCAGCCAGATAGTTTGCGCTTAAAATTGCAAGTTCTGTAGCTTCTTTCAAACCTTCAGCACCCATCATTCTGATATATCCGTAAGTGATTGTTGCTACACCTGCACTACCATAAGGTGATGCTGATACAGCATTCTCTTCTCTGGTTAGCATAACAGGATGACCCGGTAGGAATGGCACTAAGTGTTCTGCAACGCAGATTGGACCAACTCCGGGACCTCCACCACCGTGAGGTATTGCAAATGTTTTATGTAGGTTGAGGTGACAAACGTCGGCACCGATATATCCCGGATTTGTAAGTCCTACTTGTGCGTTCATGTTTGCTCCGTCCATATATACTTGTCCGCCTGCTTCGTGAATTAAGCGACACATCTCTTTAATTTCCACTTCAAAAATACCGTGAGTTGAAGGATATGTAATCATGTAAGCAGCCAAATCATCACGATGTTCGTCAATTTTCTTACGTAAATCGTCCATATCAACGTTTCCTCTTTCATCGCTTGCCACGATAACGGGAGTGTATCCTGCTTGTACAGCACTTGCAGGGTTAGTTCCGTGAGCAGATGCCGGAATCAATACAACTTTACGATGTCCTTGACCGATGCTTTCCTGATAAGCTGCAATTGTGATAAGTCCTGCATATTCGCCTGCTGCTCCCGAGTTGGGTTGTAAGCTTGTTGCTGCAAAACCTGTAATTTCAGCCAATAGAGAACCTAACTCTTCTACAAGTTGCTGGTATCCTGCAGTTTGATCTTCCGGTGCATACGGGTGGATTCTTTGCAATGTAGTCATTCCAAGAGGAAGCATTTCTGAAGCAGCATTCAATTTCATAGTACAAGAACCGAGAGAAATCATTGAGTGTGCCAACGAAATGTCTTTGCGCTCAAGTCTCTTGATGTAACGCATCAATTCGGTTTCGGTGTGATATGAATTAAATGTCGGGTGTGTTAAGAAATCAGATGTACGAAGTTGCTCTTCTTTCAGAGTCATTTTTTGTGGCAGATCGTCAATCATAAACACTTTTGAGCTGCCAGCAGCCATTGCAAAAACTGCCAGTAGTTCATGTACACGATAGTCGTTAGTTGTTTCGTCGATACTTAGTCCAACTTCTCCTGTTTTGAAATAACGCAAGTTGATGCTGCGCAATTCTGAGTTTTCACGAATATCTTTTTGTGTTACGCCTTCGGGTAGTTGAATTTTTATAGTATCGAAATAGCTTTCGTTCAATACTTTGTAACCCATTTCGTGTAGTTCGTCAACAACTAACGAAGTAATAGAGTGGATACGATGTGCAATCTCTTTCAAGCCGTTAGGTCCGTGATACACAGCGTAAAATCCAGACATTGTAGCCAACAAAGCTTGTGCGGTACAGATGTTGGATGTTGCTTTTTCGCGTTTAATGTGTTGCTCACGAGTTTGCAGAGCCATTCTGTAAGCTTCGCGACCGTATGCATCTTTTGTAATACCTATGATACGTCCCGGAACGTTGCGTTTAAACTCTTCGCGAGTTGCGAAAAATCCTGCCGACGGTCCGCCGAAAAACATCGGGATACCAAATCTTTGGCTGCTACCAAAAGCAATGTCTGCACCCCATTCTCCCGGAGGTGTTAGAAGAACTAACGCCATTAAGTCGGCAGCAACAGCTACTTTACATTCTGCTGCGTGAGCTTTTTCTACAAACGAACGATAATTTTCTACATTACCATCGCTGTTTGGATATTGAACAACTGCACCAAAGAATTTTTCAGTAAATTCGAAAGTTTTGTAGTCACCCACAACAACTTCAATTTCTTGATACTTCATTCTTGTATTGATAACAGCTAATGTTTGCGGGAATATCTTTTCATCCACAAAAACAGCGTTAGCGTTGTTCTTTTTTTGATCACGGCTTCTCAATCCGTACATCATTGTAACCGCTTCTGCAGCAGCAGTTGCTTCGTCTAAAAGAGAACAGTTGGATAGAGGCAAACCTGTTAAATCGCTAATTACAGTTTGGAAATTTAACAATGCTTCTAAACGACCTTGTGAAATTTCGGCTTGATACGGTGTGTATGATGTGTACCATACCGGGTTTTCGAAAACGTTTCTATAGATAGCTGCCGGAGTGATGGTATCATACCAACCCATGCCGATATAAGACGCAAAAACACGGTTTTGAGATGCAATTTGTGCAATTTCTTCGGCATACTCTTGTTCCGATAGAGCTTTAGGCAATGCTAACGGTTTTTTAAGACGAATATCTGCCGGAATTGTTTGGTCGATAAGTTCGTCGATGCTTGAAACACCTAGTGTCTTGAGCATTTTAGCCTTAGCGGCTTCATCTATGCCATTGTGGCGAAATTTAAAATCTACTGTATTCATATTTATCATATATTTAGTTTATACATAGAGAATTATATGTTTTTTATTTTGAATCCGATTATAATTTGGTTTTTATAAAATATCCATTCCTAAAAACGGGTTATTTGCTTTTTCGAAGCCAATTGTTGATGCAGGACCGTGTCCGGGATATACAACCGTTTCGTCGGGTAGGGTAAAGAGTTTTGTTTTTATTCCGTCCAATAGATGTCTGTAGTTGCCACCGGGCAAATCGGTTCTGCCTATTCCTTGTCTAAACAGCACGTCTCCGGTGAAAAGAGTTCCTGCTTTTTCATTGTAATAAACGAGACTGCCGGGTGAGTGTCCCGGAATATGTAAAATTTTCAACTCCTGATTCCCGAATTTAATAACGTCATTTTCAGTCAATAAAACATCAATATTCGGTTTAGTTACAGAATCGCTATCTACTCCAAACATTCTCAACTGATTTTGCAGATCTTCCACTAAATACAAGTCGTCTTTGTGAGCTCCGAATTTAAGATTAAACTCCGATGCCAAATAATTTACTCCGAATATATGATCGAAGTGCAGGTGTGTATTGATAAGCATCTTTGGCGTTAACTCGTTATCGACAATGAAATTGAAAATAGTGTCTTTTTCATCGGGATAAAAACAAG
>CAYFUW010000038.1:0-4323 GCA_964346495.1 uncultured Dysgonomonadaceae bacterium | reverse complement strand
TATATGCAAAAATAACCTTTTCTTTTCAAAGATAATAACATTTGTCCTTAAAAAAACAGCCATTTCGAAAAAACATATTGAAATTTGCGAAAAATCTCTTTTGTTCGCAAATATAAATATAATCTCTCACTTTTTTATGTTCTAAAATAGAAAGATTCTAAATAATTGAAATATATTTTGTAATTTTGCAGTTCAACTAAAAAAAATCAGACTATGCATCATGCCAACAAAAGCTATATTGTTCCACAGATGAAAATGGCAGATATTATGCAGGAAAATCCATATACGATGCTGATGATGCAGCATTTCGAAATAGATTTTCGTGTAGGTGATCTTACAGTTAGTTATTTGTGTAAGCAGTATGGAATCAACGAAAAACTTTTTATAATGGTTGTTAATCTATATTACGGATTTCGACCTAAAGCTTCGATAGATTATTCTGACGAAGATGTGTTGCAAATAATTCGTTTTTTGAAAAACAGCCACAACTACTATCGGCTTGAGAAATATCCCGAGATAAGCCACTATATTCATCAACTTCAAGAGAGTTGTCCCGAGAAAGAGGTGAAGCTTCTCGAATTGTTTTTTAATGAGTATTTTTCTGAAGTTATAGAGCATTTCGATTATGAAGATAATGTGGTGTTTCCATATTTCGTGAATTTGATTAACGGGAACGATAAGGACACAAAAAAATCTTTATATTCATCAAAAGAGTACAGTGAGCATCATACCGATATTGAGCTAAAACTGAAAGACCTTAAAAATTTGTTGATACATCACATGAATATAAAGGAAAATGTCAGTTTGCGAAGAAAATTACTCACCGCACTTTTCGAGTTGGAATTTGATTTATATATCCACTCGCTTATCGAAGACACAATATTAATACCGTTAGGCAGCGAAAAGGAGAAGAGAATAAATGGGTAATTCACTTATTAATATAGCCATATTAGAGTCGTCTCAAATTGTGAGTGAAGGCATTCAGTCTATTCTGTTTCAGTCGGATAAGGCTGTAAAGGTGTATAGGATAAATTGTTTGGATGAGTTGGACGAGTTATCAGAAAACAGAGTCTTAGATGTACTTATTGTCAGCTCTTTGTTGATAGTAAATCTTGAGAAAGAGATAAAAAAAATCCGCAAATCATATCCAAAACTATTGTTGGTTGGCATAGATTATGGATTGATGCAAATTCCGGCAGATCTGCTAGATGGTACATTTACTCTTTACGACTCATCAGAGTATTTTATTAATCTGTTATCTCAACTAAACGAAGAGAAGAGAAACAACAAAACAGACAATTCCGATGAAGACGAGCTTACTGAGCGTGAAAAAGATATACTAAAAGGAATTGTAAACGGAATGTCAAACAAAGAGATAGCTGACTCGTTAACTATAAGTATTCATACCGTGATAAGTCATAGGAAAAACATTGCTGCAAAAACCGGAATACGAAGCCAATCGGGATTAACAATTTATGCCATTTCGAAAAAAATAATAGCTATCGAAGAGATAGACTTAAATAATCATTAAGTTTATAGGTTTACTTGTTAACTCTTTTATTTATAATATCCCTAAAAGTAGGGATTTTTTATTTATAAAATAGCCATAAATAGGGATTACACAATTTGTTTTTTAGAGATAATTTTGCATCGTCAAATTTATTAAAACATAATTTTTTTAAAAAACCAATATGAAGAGATTATACCTATTAACGATTTGTTTCGTTTTAGCATTCGCTGTTTTCGGACAAAAAACCGACGCTATGCTTTTTGGTGATGTAAAAGACAAAGATACAAAAGAGCATATCCCATTTGTTACAATTAGAGTAAAAGATACCAATATAGCCACAGCGGCAGATGTGACCGGGCATTTTAAGATTGCACATTTGCCTGTAGGTAAGCAGACCATTGTTGCTCAAATGGTTGGATATAAAGAGCAAGAAATTGAGGTTGAAATGGTACAGGGAAAAGGCACCGAAGTCTATTTCGAATTGGAAGAAGATAATTTTAATCTCGAACAGGTTGTTGTTACCGGAACCAGGTCAAGACATTATGTGAAAAACGTACCAATCAGAACAGAGGTGGTAACATCGCAAGCATTGAAAAGTAAAAATGCCTGGAATGTTTTCGATGCTCTCGAAGGAGTGCCTGGTATTCGTGTAGAGAGTCAATGTCAGTTTTGCAACTTTACAATGGTACGAATGCAGGGACTTGGAGCAGAACATACTCAGGTGCTTATCAACGGACAACCTATCTATTCGGGTCTGGCAAGTGTTTACGGATTGGAGCAAATCGGTACAGGCGATGTTGATAGAATTGAAGTTGTAAAAGGTGCAGGTTCAGCTCTTTATGGCAGTAGTGCAATTGCCGGAGCCATTAATATTATAACAAAAGAGCCTTCACCCGTTCCGCATATTTCGGCAGATATACAGTTTGGAACTAATAATACTAATGTGTATAACTTCTCATCATCTATGCGTAACGCTAAAGGAAACATCGGTTTAAGTGTTTATGCTCAAAAGATTGACCATGGCGTTATCGATGAAACCGGAGAAGGTTCAACCCGTGAAGAGGTGCGTAAAAAAGATGGAATTTCAGACCGTGTTGCATCAAACTTGCAAAATTTAGGCGCGAGTTTGTATATAGATAATCCGTTTTTCAGTAAAGATAAACTCGTATTTAGAGGAAAAGCGATAAACGAGAAACGTGCTGGTGGCGAGATTACCGATGATATGTATCAAAATCCGTTTACAGCAGGTACTGAGAATATTGTAACAGATAGATACGAAATTGAAGCAAACTATCAAGTTGATTTCTCTAAGAACACTGAATTGAATTTCAATAACTCGTTTATCAACCACAATAGAAATGCCACGAACGACTCATTTTTGGGTGATTATCAAGAAACGCACGATGGCGAGTCGCCCGATGTAGAAGATATGCGTCCATACTTGGCAAAAGAGAATTCATTTATCTCCACACTTACACTAGGGCATAAAATTGGCAATCACAATCTGATGGCAGGAGTGCAAGGTTATGTTACAAAACTGAACGAATCAGGTTTATATGTTGTTGTGGATGAGGAGAGTGAATATTTTGGTACATCATATAAATCAAATGCTCACAAAAAAGCTTTCGAGTTGGGTGCTTTCGTGCAAGATGAGTGGCAGATATCACCACGATTTATAATGGTTGGTGGTGTGCGTATTGACAGACACACTTCAGAAGAAAAATATGAGTCAGATCAAGCTGTATTTGATAAAGATTTTCCAACAGCATCTTTCAATAACACAAGTGTTAATCCACGTTTGGCACTAAAATTTAATGCAGCAAGAAACCTTACGCTTCGAGCAAATGTGGGAACAGGATTTCGTGCACCTTACGGCTTTTCGGAAGATTTGCACCTTTGTAGCGGTTCGCCAAGAGTATGGAAATCGTCGGAGTTGATTGCCGAAACTTCACGAAGTGCAAATATCTCTGCCGACTACTACGGCGATAGATTCCAGATTAGTGTTAACGGTTTCATCACTCGTTTGTTGAATAGAATAGATTTTGCAGATGCTGATGAAAGTGTAAAAAGCCTTGGATATACTTATCAATGGCGAAATATCGGCAATGCAACAGTAAGTGGAGTAGAGATGACTCTGTTGGTAAACCCTGTTCGTTATCTGAATTTGGGAGTAGATTTCGGTCTGAATAGTGGAAAATATGACGAAGTACGTGAAGATTGGGTAGATACACCTTACGAAGATATGAGTATAAATATTCCACGATTCCCGACCACAACCGGAAGCTTCAAAATTGAGTATGCACCACGCAGTTGGAACTTTACATTCTACGGATTATATCAAGGACAGATGTATATCGATTATATAAGCGATGTTCCCGAGCGTGATTCAAAGATGAAGAAAACAGAGCCATACATGACGTTCAACGCGAGTGTGTCAAAAACATTTGGAAAAGTTCGTTTGTATGCCGGAGGAAAAAATATATTCAGTTATATTCAAGACGAAAAATATTTGGATGATGCAGCCTTTATGTATGCACCGCTTTACGGAGCACAGTTTTACGGTGGTATATCCATAAATTTAACCCACTAATAACTATGTCAGGACATATTTAATTATGCCATAACATTGCTGTCCCATTAAAATCCAAAATTATTCTTTGAAACATTTGATATTTAGTTAGTTACAGAGGTTTTTCGAGCGCGACGATTTCAATTCATAACTTTGTAACCCATAATAAAGGCTGCAATGAATAAAGAGAAGAGACTGTTGCACATTCGAGTTTAGGCGTTTTGGGCTGACTTTTTGCTGATTT
>CAYFUW010000037.1:0-20416 GCA_964346495.1 uncultured Dysgonomonadaceae bacterium | reverse complement strand
TCTCAAAGCATTAAATTACCACCATTTGCAAAACTTATATACAAAGTATCGGCAGGTGGTTTTCTAAATAGCCAAAATCTGCAGATGAATGACTATAATTACTTTATGAACAATCAGATGTTGTTTACTGTCAAGTCATTGGATTATAGCTTTAATTTGCTGCCTAGATATGCTTTTTCACAAAAATGGTGGGTAGAGAGCCACTTAAACTATCAATCGCAGTACCTGTTAATTAAGAATTTACCATTTCTGCAACAATATTATTTTGATGAGTCTATTCATCTCAAAGGATTAATTACAGAGAATAAGAAGTTGTATCTGGAGGGTGGTTATTCAATTGGCTTTTCTAATTTGGGAAGAGCCGGCATTTTTGCTAATTATTATGACAATAAAATTAATGAAGTTGGACTTCGGATAAGCTATCCTTTATTCAATCTGTTTGAAAAGCCGCTCAAATAAACTTTTATGAGTATATTTGTATCTTGATTATAAAAAATTATTAATTATGAAACGATTTGCAAACACTATATTATTGTTTTTATTTTTCACAATTGGCTTATCGGCTCAAATCCAATTGAGCGATAGTGCCAAAGTTAGTTTGCTCACTGCATCGCCTTGGGATGGTGCTGTTTATGCATATTACGGACATACGGCAATATCGGTACAGGACGACTCTACGGGTTTGGATGCTGTATTCAATTACGGTTATTTCGACACATCCATACCAAATTTTATGTGGCATTTTGCAAGAGGAGAAACAGATTACGTTTTAGGTGTTACATCTATAACGCAATTTTTGCATGATTACGGCAGAAAAGGGCAGGAGGTTTATGAGCAGGAGTTGAATTTATCATTAGATGAAAAGCAAGACTTATTCGATGCTCTGTATATCAACTCCTTACCTGAGAATAGAAAATATAGATATAACTATTTCTACGATAACTGCGCCACACGTCCACGCGATATGATAGAAAAATACACATCGGGTACAATACAGTATCCACCAACTGAAAAAGAACAATCTTATCGCGATTTGTTGCACGAATGTTTAAATCCATATCCATGGAATAAATTTGGAATTGATCTTGTATTAGGAGTCGATGCAGATAAAATTATTGACGTTCGCCAGAAGATGTTTATACCGGAATATCTGAAAAATTCGTTGTCCGGAGCTGTTATTGTCGATTCTACCAATGTTCCTTTGGTGAAAAAAGAGTATTTTGTTTTATCGGTTGATAACAAGAAAGATAAGAAGAGCGAATGGGGTGTTTTGTCTCCTTTTGCGACTGCATTCGCACTACTTTTGCTTACTATTCTAGTCTCTGTTTACCAATATGCAAAAATGGGAAAAATAGTATTACCTAAAATTTATGATACAATACTTTTTGGTGTTGCAGGAATAGGTGGACTAATAATTTTCTTTCTAATGTTTTTCTCAGAACATCCTGCTACTGACAAAAATTGGAATTTTGTTTGGCTTAATATTTTTGGACTGATTTTTGCAGTATTATTTTGGGTAAAACCTATAAAAAAAGTGGTAAATTTCTATCATTTTATTAACTTTGCAGTTTTAACGCTCTTTCTGATTTTCTGGTGGCTTATACCACAAAATCTACCGTTAGCAACTATCCCATTTTCAATGAGTTTGTGGCTACGGTCTGGAACGAACGTTATCGTATCACGCAAAAAAATAACGTTTAACAGACGATTTGTCTCATCAAAACATATGAAGGCAGGATGGGGCGAATAATTTTTTAATTTGCGAATACGTTTATTATTTGACTAAACATACATAAATGACTAAACTATTATCATCTCTTGTCGCTTTTTTGTCGATAGTTTCATTAAATGCTCAAAACACATCAACCACACCTAAATTAGTTGTGGCAATCACAATCGACCAACTACGCGGCGATTATTTAGAGATGTTTCAGCATACTTTTGGCGAAAAAGGATTTAAAAGATTATATAACGAAGGATTGGTTTATGCCGATTTAGAGTTCGATTTTCCACATCTTGATTGTGCTTCAACAATTACAACCATATTCACGGGAGCAAATCCGTCATATCACGGTATTACAGGCGAAAATAAATATCTGCCAGGTAAAAACAGTGAACTTTCTTCTTTTGCAGATGAAAACTACACAGGCAATAATGAAGCTCAGCGATTCACACCGTTATCGATAAAAGTTTCTACCATTGCTGATGAACTGAAAATTGCTTCAGGCGGTCAATCAGACGTCTATTCTTTCGCACCCGATGCATCGCAGGCACTCGCTACAGGCGGACATGCAGCAAATGGAGCCTATTGGATTGACCAAAATGCAAAATGGACAACAGCCACATTTTACAAAAGCAGACATCCATTGGTTGATCAGTTTAATCGTTCATCGGATGCTATATATAAAAAAATAAGCACGTTTACATGGCAACCGGCAATAGATATTTCAAACTATAAAGTATTTCCATACACAAAAAATCTATACAACTTTCAACATTTTATAGGAGTTGATAAAGAAAGCGTTCGTTTACTGAAGCAATCACCGTTTGTAAACTCAGAAATATGCAATATCGCCGAAAAGGTACTAACTTCTAACTCTTTAGGAAAAAGACAAAATCCCGATTTTTTGGCAATAACACTATATGCAGGTAATTTCGAGAAATCGCTCGACAAAAATTACTCCATTGAGATTCAGGACACCTATTATCGCCTGGATAAAGAGATTGCTAAAATAATAGATGCCGTTGATGCTGCCGTAGGTTTGCAAAATGCACTTATTTTTGTAACATCAACAGGTTATTTTAACGAACAAGAGGTTATTCCCGCAGACATGACAACGGCAGGAGGTGATTTCTATCCCGAGCGTAGCGTCTCTTTGCTCAACATGTATCTGATGGCGCTTTACGGTCATGAACAGTGGATTACCAAATATTACAATCAGCAGCTATACTTCAATAAAAAACTGATTGAAGACAGAAAAATCAATTTTATTGATATGCAACAAAAAGCTGCCGAATTTTTAGTGCAATCGGCAGGAGTTCACGACGTTATCACATCGCATCAGATGCTGCACGGTGCCCATAACCAAAACGTACAAAGGTATAGAAACGGATTCCATAAAGGAGTTTCAGGCGACCTTTATTTAGAGTTACAACCCGGATGGCGTGTAGTTTATGAAAAAGATCAGGACAATACAGTTCGTGTACGTCACAACGCAGTATTGGCACCAGTTGTGTTTTTAGGAAATGGCATTAAACCACAAAAAATAAACAGAGTTATAAATGCTACTGAAATTGCTCCAAGCGTTTCGCATCGCTTAAGGATAAGAGCACCCAACGCTGCAAAATCAAACATCCTAAAAGAACTTAGATAAACAGAAAAAACAAATCATACAAATAAATATAATAACAACATAACCCTAAAAAGTGGGGGAATAACAATAATAATCATGAGATTTAATAATTTTATAAGCAAAATATTTGGCAATAAGGCACAACGTGACATGAAGGAGATAAATCCGATTGTAAACACGATAAAAGAGGCATATAAAGAGATTGAAAAACTCTCAAACGATGAGCTTCGTGCCAAAACAAAAGAGTTGGAAAAACGCTTAAGTGATGCTGTTACCGAAGAGAAAGCGGAGATAGAAAAACTGAAAGCGGATATGGAAAATATTCCGATTGAAGAACGTGAGTCCGTTTGGAATCAGATAGATAAAATTGAAAAGGATATTACAGATAAATATGAGAAAGTTCTCAACGAAATTCTTCCGGTAGCCTTTGCTATTGTAAAAGATACCGCACGAAGGTTTACAGAAAACAAAGAGACAGTTGTAACTGCAACCGACTTCGACAGAGACTTGGCTGCAGCACACGATTTCGTGCGAATTGAAGGCGACAAAGCTATCTATCAAAATCACTGGATTGCAGGAGGAAACGAAATCACTTGGGATATGGTTCATTATGATGTGCAGCTTTTTGGTGGAGTTGTTCTGCATCAGGGAAAAATCTCAGAAATGGCTACGGGAGAGGGTAAAACATTGGTGGCAACACTTCCCGTATTCCTAAATGCACTAACACACAGAGGAGTACACGTGGTTACAGTGAACGATTATCTTTCGAAACGTGACTCGGAGTGGATGGGACCAATTTACATGTTCCACGGACTTTCAGTAGATTGTATCGACAAACACGAACCCAACTCCGATGCAAGACGCAGAGCATACGAAGCAGATATTACCTTTGGAACAAACAACGAGTTCGGTTTCGACTATCTGCGTGATAATATGGCTATTTCGCCAAAAGACTTGGTGCAACGCATGCACAACTATGCTATCGTGGACGAGGTGGACTCGGTACTTATCGACGATGCTCGTACACCGTTGATTATTTCGGGACCGGTACCAAAAGGAGAAGACCAACTATTTGAAGTTTTCCGTCCTAAAGTAGAGCAGCTTGTAAAAATTCAACGCGATTTTACAACTCAGTTGCTTGCCGAAGCTAAAACAAAAATGGCATCTGAAGATCCGAAAGAACAAGAAGAGGGAGCTCTACTTCTATTCCGCTCTTACAAAGGGATGCCTAAATATAAACCACTTATCAAATATTTGAGTGAGCAAGGTGTAAAAGCTACTATGCTGAAAACAGAAGCTTTCTACATGCAAGAACAATCGAAACATATGCACGTTGTTACCGATCCGCTATACTTCATTATTGATGAGAAGATGAATAGTATCGAACTGACGGAAAAAGGTATCGATATGTTAACAGGAAAATCGGATGACCCGCAATTTTTTGTTCTTCCCGATATAAGTGGACAGCTTTCTGAATTGGAAGTTCAAGATATTTCAGATGAAGAAAAAGCTGCTAAAAAAGATGAATTACTTCAAAACTACGCAATTAAATCTGAACGTGTTCACACTGTAAACCAACTTTTAAAAGCTTACACTTTGTTCAATAAAGACGATGAGTATGTAGTTATTGACAACAAAGTTAAGATTGTTGACGAACAGACCGGACGTATTATGGAAGGTCGTCGTTATTCTGACGGATTGCACCAGGCGATTGAAGCTAAAGAGCGTGTAAAAGTGGAAGCAGCTACTCAAACTTTCGCGACAATTACTCTGCAAAACTATTTCAGGATGTATAATAAACTTGCAGGTATGACCGGTACAGCCGAAACGGAAGCAGGAGAATTTTGGGACATCTATAAATTGGACGTGGTTGTAATTCCTACCAACAAACCTATTATCCGTAACGACCAAAATGACAGAATCTATAAAACCAAACGCGAGAAATATACGGCCGTTATAGAAGAAATCGAGAAGATTATTGGCGAAGGGCGTCCTGTTCTTGTGGGTACAACTTCGGTTGAAATTTCTGAGTTATTGAGCCGAATGCTTACAATACGCAAAATCAAACACGACGTACTTAACGCTAAACTTCACCAACGTGAGGCGGAAATTGTTGCCAATGCCGGACAAAAAGGAATGGTAACCATTGCAACCAACATGGCTGGTCGTGGTACTGACATTAAGCTAACCGATGAGGTGAAAAATGCCGGAGGATTGGCTATTATCGGTACCGAAAGACACGAATCGCGACGCGTTGACCGTCAGCTGCGTGGACGTGCCGGTCGTCAGGGAGACCCGGGTTCATCGGTATTCTTTGTTTCGTTGGAAGACGATTTGATGCGTCTGTTTGCATCGGAACGTATTGCAAGTTTGATGGACAGAATGGGCTTTAAAGAGGGAGATATGTTGGAACACAGCATGTTGAACAAATCGGTTGAGAATGCACAGAAAAAAGTTGAAGAGAACAACTTTGGTATTCGTAAACGTCTGTTGGAGTACGACGATGTGATGAACTCGCAACGTGAACTTATCTACAAACGTCGTCGCCATGCACTTATGGGAGAACGTATCGAAATGGACGTTGCCAATATGATTACCGAAACAGCACAAAACGTAATCGAAATGAACGAAGGCGATTACGAAAATCTGAAATTAGACCTTTTCAGAGTAATGGCTGTTGAGGTTCCGTTTACAGAAGCAGAAATGAAGAATTTGAGAACGGAAGAGCAAACAGAAAAGGTGGTTGATAAAGCCATTTCAGGTTTCAAGAGAAAAACCGACCGTTTGGCAGAGATTGCACAGCCTGTAATCAAGGATGTATATGAAAACCAAGGTGCTATGTATCAAAACATTCTGATACCTATTACCGATGGTAAAAAAGTTTACAATATTTCTACCAACCTGAAAGAGGCATACGAAACAGGCTCTAAAGCATTGGTAAAATCGTTCGAGAAATCTATTTTGCTACACACAATCGACGAAAATTGGAAAGAGCATCTTCGTGAAATGGACGAATTACGCCATTCAGTTCAAAATGCAAGTTACGAACAAAAAGACCCGTTGCTTATCTACAAAATTGAGTCGATGAACATGTTTAAAGCAATGGTTGACGATGTAAACTCTAAATCAGTGTCAATCCTTATGCGAGGGCAAATTCCAATTCAAGACCCGGGACAAGTTCGCCAAGCTGCACCCGAACAAAAAACCGACTACAGCAAATATCGCACTCAAAAAGATGAAATGGAGAGTGGCATCAGTGGTGGTGGAGATAATGGAGGTATGCCACAACAACGTCAACCACAAAAACTTGAACCAATTAGAGTTGAGAAAAAAGTTGGTCGTAACGATCCTTGTCCATGCGGAAGCGGCAAAAAATATAAAAACTGCCACGGATAAATGTAAAGTTTAACCGAGCTTTTTTGGATAACAAAAATATGGATAAAATATTTAAAGATAGAGTGTTGAACGATATTTTAAAATGTATGCTGTATTTATGTTTAATATTTGCAGCATCAAGAAATAAATTGGAAATTGTAAGCACTCTATCTTTGTATTTTTTTATAATATTAGGTGGATGGATGTTCTTTCGTATTATTTTACTTGTTTTTAATAAAAGAAAAATAACATCTAAAACATTTTTTTCAAAGTATAAATTTTACATTTATCCGCTAGCATATCTGGCTCTTTTATCAGTACTAATTTATTGAAAAAAATATCTTTTCTTACTAAAAATCTTTTGTTAAATGCCAAAAAAGTGCTACCTTAGTAGAATATTTTGAATCAAATTACACTCATTTCTAATGTGTTTTTATATAGCACTTTAGCAATGTAAGAATAAAGAAGAAAATCACATTTTAATATGATTGAGCAAGAAGACAGAATCATCAAAATTAATATTGAAGATGAAATGAAATCGGCATACATCGACTATTCGATGTCTGTTATTGTATCGCGTGCATTACCGGAAGTGCGTGATGGTTTTAAACCAGTGCACAGACGTATTCTTTTCGGAATGTCCGAACTGGGAAATACATCTGATAAACCTTATAAAAAATCGGCACGTATTGTCGGAGAGGTAATGGGTAAGTTTCACCCACACGGTGACTCATCCGTATATAATGCAATGGTGCGTCTCGCGCAAGAGTGGAGCATGCGCTACATGTTGGTTGACGGTCAAGGTAATATGGGTAGTGTGGATGGTGATAGTCCCGCGGCGATGCGTTATACCGAAGCTCGTTTGAACAAACTTGCCGAAGAGATGCTTCGAGATATCGACAAAGAGACCGTTGATTTTCAAAACAACTTTGATGATACACTTCAGGAGCCAACTGTTTTACCTACACGAATCCCTAATTTGCTAATAAACGGAGCATCGGGTATTGCCGTAGGTATGGCAACAAATATGGCACCACACAACCTTACGGAGGTTATCAACGGCATTGTAGCTTATATCGATGATAACGAAATAGATACGCAAGGTTTAATGCAATACATCAAAGCACCCGATTTCCCAACCGGAGGTTATATTTATGGCTACAAAGGTGTAGAAGAGGCTTTTGAGACGGGTAGGGGACGTATTGTAATGCGTGCTAAAGCAGAAATAGAATCGGATAAAAATCACGATAAAATTGTTGTTACAGAAATTCCTTATCTCGTAAATAAAGCAGACTTAATCAGTAATATTGCTGAATTGGTTGCCGAAAAAAAGATTGATGGAATTTCCAATGTAAACGATGAGTCAGACCGTCAGGGAATGCGTATTGTTGTTGACTTAAAACGTGATGCAAATGCTAACGTTGTGCTCAACAAGCTATATAAAATGACAGCAATGCAATCGTCGTTTAGTGTAAACAATATTGCATTGGTAAAAGGTCGTCCACAGCAACTCAATTTGAAACAGATGATTGAACATTTTGTCGATCATCGTCACGATGTAGTTGTAAGACGTACACAATACGAACTTCGCAAAGCGGAAGAGAGAGCACATATCCTGGAAGGGTTGATTATCGCATCAGATAATATAGATGAGGTAATTGCAATTATTCGCGGTTCAAGCAGCCCTCAAGAGGCAATCCAACGCTTAATGGAACGCTTCGAACTGTCTGATATCCAGGCAAGAGCAATCGTAGAAATGCGCTTGCGTCAGCTTACCGGATTAGAACAAGATAAGCTTAGAGCCGAATTCGAAGAGATCAAAAAACTTATCGCTCATCTAAATGATATATTGAACAACGAAGAGTTGAGAATGCAAATTATTAAAGAAGAGTTGATTGAGATTAAAGATAAGTATGGTGACGAACGTCGTTCTGAGATTATTTTCGCTGCAGAAGATATGAATCCGGAGGACTTTTATGCCGATGATGAGATGATTATCACAATTTCACATTTTGGATACATCAAACGTACACCACTAGCTGAGTTTAGAACTCAGAACAGGGGTGGGGTGGGCTCCAAAGGAACAGATACCCGCGATGAAGACTTCGTGGAATATATCTATCCTGCTACCAACCACAACTATATGCTTTTCTTTACTCAAAAAGGAAAATGTTATTGGCTACGAGTTTACGAAATACCCGAAGGTTCAAAAACATCAAAAGGAAGAGCCATTCAAAATCTGCTCAATATCGATTCGGATGATAGCATAACAGCATTTGTTCGTGTATTGACACTGGAAGATGAAGAGTATATCAATTCGCACTATCTGTTGTTCTGTACAAGACAAGGAATTATCAAGAAAACATTGCTGGAAGCTTACTCACGTCCACGTCAAAACGGTGTGATTGCAATCGGATTACGCGATGATGACCAGGTAATTTCCGTAAGATTGACAAATGGCGAAAATAATATCGTTTTAGCAAACAGAAATGGTCGTGCTATACGTTTCTTCGAGCAAGATGTTAGACCAATGGGACGAACAGCAACAGGAGTAAAAGGAATGACTCTTGATGATGATGGCGAAGATCATGTAATTGGAATGATTTGTGGCAGAGCTGATTCTGGAGAGACTATTTTAGTTGTTTCGGAACAAGGATATGGTAAACGCACTATACTTGACGATGAAGATGGTGAACCAATTTATAGAATTACCAAAAGAGGAGGTAAAGGCGTTAAAACACTGAATATTACAGAGAAAACAGGTAAGCTTGTAGCAATAAAAAGTGTAACAGACGACAATGATTTAATGATTATTAACAAGTCTGGTATAACGATACGTGTAAAAATTGCCGATATTCGCATCATGGGACGTGCTACTCAGGGAGTTCGTCTGATAAATTTGGATAAACGTAATGATGAAATAGCATCTGTATGTAAGGTAAATGCTGAGGATACCGATGAAGATGATATTACTCAAATTGAGAATGAAAATGGTAATGAAAACCAAGTAAATGATGATAATAACCAAACTGATAATAATCAGTAATAAGCATTTTATATTTTTAAATAATAACTTAAATAATTAATTTATGAAAGCAATAAAAAAAGCTAGTTTCTTAGTCATAATGAGTCTGTTCATTATAGCACCTGCAATGGCACAAGGATTTACACCTCCGGCAGAAGGAAATGCGGTTGTTTATTTTACACGAGTTAGCAATTATGGTGGAGCAGTCTCATTCGAGTTTTTTCATGGCTAAGAGTTCATTGGTATTTTCAAAGGTAAAAACTATATGCGTTATGAGATTGAAGCCGGAGAACATCTTTTTTGGGTATCAAGCGAAAATAAACAATTTGTAAAAGCCAATCTCGAAGCCGGTAAAACTTATATCATTATGGTAGACATAAAAATGGGGGCATGGAAAGCTCAAGCAGGATTAGATCCTCAAAATATTGCAGATCCTCAGCAAGAAAAAGAATTGCAAAGAGCTATAGAACTTGTCAACTCAAAAGCACCTGTTACTACTCCTAAATCTGTAATTGACAAAACAACAAATAAACTACAAGCCAGAGGTTTTGTGGAAAATATTATGGAACGTTACATTAATGAGTGGCAATATAAAGACAATTATGTGAAAATATTGACTGCAGATATGTTTATTCCGGACGAAATGCTACAATAAATTTTAAAGTACATATCTCCGTAGTTTTTATTATCTAAACTTATATCAGTAAAATTTAAACTTTATGTTTTTATAAGTGTCAAAATTTTAAGTAAGTAATTTATCAAAGAAATTAATAAACAATTTTAAATATTAAAAAAATGAGAAAAATCTTATTCTTATCTATCGTAGCAATTTTTGCAGCAGGTTCAGTATCAGCGCAAAAATCAGCATTAAGAGATGCGAAAAGGTCATTAGGAAAAAATGACTTGAAAGAAGCTGGCATATTGATTGATCAGGCAACTCAAAATCCTGAAACAGCAGCAGATCCGGAAACATGGAAAATTTTCGGTGATGTTAAATACAAAGCATTTGACCTTGAAAGAGATAAAGAAATTCTTGGAAAAGAGTCGGATAAAGGTGTTATGTATAATGGATTACTCGATTCTTACAAACCGTACTTAAAAGCAGACTCATTAGGTGAATTACCCGATGCAAAAGGAAAAGTTAGAAACAGAGTAAGAAGAGATATTTCAGATGTATTAAGAGGCAGTCAAGCATTTTTTGTTAATGCCGGAGTATATTTCAACGAACAACAAAACTATAGTAAAGCTGCTGATGCTTTTGAAGTTTATTGGGAAATACCAACATTGGCAATGTTTGAAGGAACTAAAGAACCTTTTATAATTGACTCTACATACCAGGTTATTAAATATTACGCTATTGTTTCTGCAATTCTAGCACAAGAGCATCCAAGAGCTATCAATATGCTTAAAAAGGCTACAAATGAGCCGTTTATTGATAATAGTACATATAAAGAAATGGAGCTTTATGAACTATTGGCAAGTGAGTATTTACAACTAGGTGACAGTGCAAAATATATGGAAACTCTATATCAAGGAGCTGACAAATTCCCTGGCAGCAGATATTTTATACCAAACCTTGTTAACGTATTTATTCAAAATGGTCAAAATGACAAAGCAATGCAATACCTGGATCAAGCTATTGCAAACGATCCTGCAAATGCATGCGATTTAAATAGTGTAAAAGGTGCATTATTAGCTGAAAAAGGCGATTATAAAGGAGCAGAAGCTGAGTATAATAAAGCATTAGCACAAGATCCTAATTGTGAAAGAGCAATGGAGCAAATAGCTGTAAACTACATTTTACAAGCACAAGACTTGAAAGATGAAACAGCAAAAATCAGTGATAGAAAACTTCAGCTTGAAAATGATAAGATAGTAGTAGATCTTTATCAAAAAGCATTACCATTTCTTGAAAAATTCACAAATTCATTAAGAGCACGTTCTGCATCAAAAAGCGAAATTGACGGAGCATTAATGAAACTAAGAAATGTTTACTACAACTTAAGCTTGATGGGTGTTGATAAATCGGCACAATTAAAAGAAGTTGAAGCTGAATTAGGATTATAATTATTGACTATATTAAATATTTATTAAGTGGCATCTTGAAAAAGTTGCCACTTTTTTTATAATCTTTTTTTAATCTTGATACAATAAAAGTAGTTATTTATTCAAGTTGCAAAAGACATTTAAACATAATAGTAATTATAGGATTACAGATATATTAAAATTAAAAAGGAAATTCATTGTTTTTTATTACTTTTGCAGAATATATCAATAATCAAGCTTATGTCAACAAATCAAAGATACATTCAACGTGGAGTTTCAGCATCTAAAGAAGATGTTCATAACGCCATTAAAAATATAGACAAAGGAGTTTTCCCGAAAGCATTTTGCAAAATAATTCCCGATTATTTAGGTAACGACCCGGAATATTGCAATATTATGCATGCTGATGGCGCCGGAACCAAATCATCGCTTGCATACGTTTATTGGCGTGAAACCGGAGATATTTCCGTTTGGAAAGGAATAGCTCAGGATGCTCTAATTATGAACGTGGACGATTTATTATGCGTTGGAGCAACCGATTCAATATTGGTCTCTTCTACAATAGGACGAAATAAAAACTTAATTCCCGGCGAAGTAATTTCCGCCATTATTAACGGCACAAACGAGTTGTGTGAAGAGTTAACCTCATTAGGGGTTAAAATCTATCCTACGGGCGGAGAAACTGCCGATGTGGGCGATTTAGTGCGTACTATCATTGTTGACAGCACTGTTGCATGTCGTATGAAGCGTTCAGATGTGATAGATAATGCAAATATTCAAGCCGGAGATGTTATTGTAGGCTTATCTTCTTCAGGACAAGCTACTTACGAGCAAGAATATAATGGCGGTATGGGTAGCAACGGATTAACTTCTGCGCGCCACGATGTTTTTTCTAACTATTTAGCAAAAAAATATCCCGAAAGTTACGATAACTCTATTCCTGAAGATTTGGTTTATTCCGGAGGAATGAAATTGACCGATGAAATAGAGAATTTGGGTATCGATGCCGGAAAATTGGTTCTTTCCCCTACCCGCACATACGCCCCTATTATCTCTCAGATATTAATAGAGTTACGAGGAAATGTTAATGGAATGGTTCACTGTTCAGGTGGTGCACAAACAAAAATTATGCATTTTTTAAACGATGGATTAAGAGTAGTAAAAAACAACCTATTCCCTATCCCACCGCTTTTCGATTTGATTCACAAACAATCAGGAACCGATTGGCAAGAGATGTACAAAGTTTTTAACATGGGACATCGAATGGAGATCTATTTACCGGAACGTTATGCACAGGAAATCATCGATATTTCCCGCTCATTCAACGTTGATGCTCAAATAGTTGGATATATAGAAAAATCAGAAAACAGAGAATTGATTATCGAAAGTGAATTTGGTAGATTTGAATACAAATAACAACCACCAGCCCATACTAGACTGATAATCAAATAAATATATTGTATGAGATTTTAAAATAAGAATATGTCAGATAATTCATTGCTTTCTAAATTAGAGCACCTTGTAGCCCGATTTGAAGAAGTGGGCATGTTAATTACCGACCCTTCGGTTATTGCCGATATGGAGCGATACGTAAAACTTAATAAAGAGTATAGCGAGCTTAAAAAAATAGTAGATGCCCGCGACGAATATAAAGCGGCACTCGACAGTATTGAAGAGGCTAAATATATTTTGGCAAACGAATCGGATAACGATTTACGTCAGCTTGCTAACGAGGAGCTTGCCATAAATAACGAAAAACTTCCCGAAATGGAAGAAAAAATCAAGTTTTTACTTATTCCTGCCGATCCTGAAGATGCCAAAAACGTTGTGATGGAGATTCGTGCCGGAACCGGTGGCGACGAAGCTGCTATTTTTGCCGGCGATTTGTACAAAATGTACACCAAATATTGTGAAAATAAAGGTTGGAGAACTGAAATAAGCAGCTTAAACGAAGGAACAGCCGGAGGTTTTAAAGAGATTATCTTTACAGTTACCGGAGATGATGTTTACGGCACATTGAAGTATGAGTCGGGAGTTCATCGGGTGCAACGAGTGCCACAAACCGAAACTCAGGGACGTGTGCATACATCGGCAGCAACCGTAGCTGTATTACCCGAAGCCGAAGAGTTCGATATAGAGATAAATCCTGCCGATATCGAGATGCAAACAGCACGTTCGAGCGGTGCAGGCGGACAGCACGTGAATAAGGTGGAAACGAAAGTACAGTTAACGCATAAACCTTCGGGAATTGTAGTTATTTGTCAACAAGGACGTTCGCAGGTACAAAACCGTGAATTGGCTATGCAGATGCTTCGCACAAAACTGTACGATATTGAGTTAACAAAACGTCAAGGCGATATTGCATCTCGTCGTAAATCGTTAGTTTCGACGGGCGACCGTTCTGCTAAAATTCGTACATACAACTATCCGCAAGGACGTATTACCGATCATCGTATCAATTTCACGGCATATAACCTGTCCGCATTTATGGATGGTGATATTCAAAACCTTATTGATGAACTGATTGTAAGCGAAAATGCAGAAAGAATGAAAGAAGCTGAAATGTAATTATCAATTATATAACCAATACTTTAAATGTAGCATTATGAAATACAAGCTATTAATATTAATCATTTTGCTTTTAGGAATTATCATTTCTACATCAGCACAAGAAGATTACAAAACTCCCAAACTTCGAATTTCTGCTTCACGTGGATTAGGATATTTAACTGCTTTGGGACAACAAGATTCTGGGGACACATCAAATAATGATTTGAGGTGGGTGAAAAACCTAAATGGAGATATTCATTACTTATTTCACAACAATTTAGGTGTTGGAGTGAAATATTATTTTCATAATACATCTTCAGAAACCGATGATGTTATTGTGGATATTGATCCTCAACACTATGGAGTTACAGATATTCTAGAGAAAGATTTTCTAAATTTTATAGGTCCTTCATTTATGAGTTATAAAACTCTTGGAAAGAATAATAATTTTCTTTTAGTATCAACAGTAGGTGTAGGATACACATGGTTTAGAAGTGAATTATATACACTTTTCCAAAATTTATTGCTTTCCGGAAGTAATTTTGGAATGAATGTTGATATTGGAGTTGATTATCTGTTTATACCAAACTTAGGAGTTGGCGTAAATTTGGGAATACTAACGAGTTATTTCAGAAAAATAAAAATTAGCAACGGTACATTTACTGAGGAAGTAGAATTAGATAAGAATTCTCAGTATAATGCTTCTAATATATATCTATCTATAGGTTTACGTTATTATATAAATAAGTAAATTATGAAAAACAATATTTTATTAATCTTTTTAGTAGTGTTAGTTGCTACCTTTGGCTCCTGTAGCAATTCATTCTTAGATGAAAATAATAAACCAATAAATGGCATTGAATTACCTCATGCCATAACAATACCTTTTGAATCTGGTATTAATACAATTGACATTGAGTTAAATGAATTCATGGAAGGTA
Source organism: uncultured Dysgonomonadaceae bacterium (assembly GCA_964346495.1). Lineage (GTDB taxonomy): Bacteria > Bacteroidota > Bacteroidia > Bacteroidales > Dysgonomonadaceae > JBGZFC01. The sequence goes on along the minus strand of CAYFUW010000037.1, from coordinate 5,126 downwards.
TGTCATACTCAATTGTGGCATTTCCTAAATCGATGACATTTGACAACCTAAAAGGAAAAATTTTCAATAAAAAATTATCCTTGCTGTACCACTTAGATGGAGTTAATTATCTCGAACTGGGTGTTCCTGTGGATGTTGGCTCTTTAATAATTAATATTGAGGAATTAGGTCTTTTTAAAATCAATATAAATACAGTATATTATGGTGAATCATATATAAAAGTTATCCCAGAAGAGCTAGACTTTGGTGAAACCTCTACATCGTTGATATTGATAATTAAAAACACAGCTCCGGGGATTCTTAACTATAATATCCACAAAATGCCTGATTGGATAGATATTGATGAAGAACAGAGGAAAGGTAGATTATATTCCCATGAAAGCACATTTGTTTATATTAATTGCAATAGAGAAAATTTAGAAGCGGGCAATTATGAAGGAGAAATTGAAATTATTAATGAAATAACAAATGATTTTAAGATTATTCCTGTAAAAATGATAGTGCCTAACACTTATCTTTATCCGCCAATGCTGGTATTCAATATTGAGGGGGTAGTAACTGACGCAGAATTTGACAAAAATAGTAACACTATATATATAGCTACGCAAAACCCTAATAAAGTTATCTCATATAATATCGATACAAATTCAAAAAAGGAAATTTTACTAGATAGAAATATTAATTGTATTACGCTTTCGGATGATAACAAGCAAATGTTTGTTGGTCAATCAGCAAAACTTACACATATTGATGCTACAACTTTTTCAGTTGTTAACTCTTATGATTTAAGTTTTAACGTACATGATGTTGTTTATGACGGGGCTAATTTTTGTTATATGACATATAAAGCTAGTAGTACAAATCTTTTAAAATATATAACTCGCATAAATTTGTTATCTGGTGAAACTAATACATATCAATTTGATGTAATATATGAAAATACAAATCTCTTCAAAGTAAAAAACTCATTACAAGTTTTAGCTGCAAGAAAAACTATTAGTCCTAATGGAGTTATTCTTATTGAGATCTCTTCGAATGAACCAAATATTGTAAAATACTGGCATATTGGTGAAGGCGACAGATTTTGGTTTTCAGAAGATCAAAAATATATGTATACAAAAAACGGCAAAGTGTTTTTGCGCCCCACAGAACAAACACAGGGCAATCTTAGTTCCCTCGGAGTTTTAATTCCATATGGAAACGATAATTATGATTTTTTCCCTTGCAATTGGATTGATCACTGTGCTAACAGCAAATCAATATGGGCATCATACAACAAAAGATATTCTACTGCAAACAAAAATATGGTGGCTGAATTTGACGATATGACATATACCCGAAAGACTTTCATGTATCTGAATGATTACCAGACAACTATAAATGGAGTTGAGGATAATTATCCTACAAATGCTTTTTATATTTTTGCAAATAAAAACGGAGATAAAATAACACTAATTAAAAATATTGATATAGAGCCTACTGTCAATGTATGGCACCTGGAAATTATTGACGTTTTAAGTAATAAATACAATGACTAAACAACAACTTTTCGAACAGATTCAAAAAAAACAATCTTTCCTATGTGTAGGATTGGATACAGATATAAAAAAGATTCCGGCATACCTTTTAAATTCGGAAGATCCTATTTACGAGTTTAATAAAGCCATAATAGATGCAACTGCACCGTTTTGTGTTGCATATAAACCTAATTTAGCTTTCTACGAAAGTGCGGGATTAAAAGGTTGGCTCGCTTTTGAAAAAACAGTAGCCTACATAAAACAACGTCATCCTGAACACTTTATCATAGCCGATGCAAAACGTGGCGATATTGGTAATACAAGCGAAATGTACGCCCGTTCATTTTTCGAAGAGATGAAACTTGATGCCGTTACCGTTGCACCTTATATGGGCGAAGATAGCGTGAAACCGTTTTTATATCCCGAACGTTGGGTTATCCTGCTCGCTCTTACAAGCAACAAAGGCTCAAACGACTTTCAGTTGACAGAAGATAATAACGGCGAACGTCTGTTTGAAAAGGTATTGCGTATTTCTCAAAATTGGGCTACAGATGAGCAAATGATGTTTGTTGTTGGTGCTACACAAGGCAAACTATTTGAAGATGTTCGTAAAATTGCACCAAATCATTTTCTTTTAGTTCCCGGTGTGGGAGCACAAGGCGGTTCACTTGAAGAAGTTTGCAAATATGGAATGAACAGAGAGTGCGGATTGCTCGTAAACTCTTCACGTGGAATTATTTATGCCGATAATACAGAAAAATTTGCTGTGGCTGCCGCTGAAGAATCAAAAAAACTACAAGGAGAGATGGCTGTTATGCTGGATAGATATTTGTAGAAAAAATAGCTGTTAGCTATTAGCCTTTGTATTGGCTTTGTAGTTGAAGTGATATTTATTTTTCATGCCATTTTGAGTTCCAACCAAATAAATTTTGGTAGAGACGGAGCATGCTCCGTCTCTACTTTTGATTATACACATACTATTATCTGTTTTTCTTCGCCAAAATAACAAACAACGTTACAACGTTTAAGATTTCCAAACGTCCTACTAACATATTTGCCGAAAGCAGATATTTTGCAGCATCGGGCAAAGAACTAAAATTTGACAGAGAACTGATTTTTCCAAATCCTGGACCAACATTTCCTATGGTTGTAATTGATGCGGTGAAAGCTGTTGTACCGTCAATATTCATTGCAGACAAAACCAATGCAACCACAAATAATATCAGTATGTAAAGAATGATAAAAGCCATTGTTTGCAATTCCAGATCTTGACTTACCACATTGTTATTTACCTTAGTAACATACACACCTTGTGGGTGTTGTATCTGTTTGATACGATATTTTAGCGAAACAAAGTAGAGATATATACGGTCAAATTTAATTCCGCCACCGGTAGAACCAGCCATGGCGCACTGTATCATAAAGTAAATCAGTATAATTTTCGAAAACATGGGCCACACATCTGTATCTAACGTTGCAGACCCGGTTGTTGATGCAAGTGTAACTACCTGAAACGATGAATGCCTGAATGCTTCTCCCCAATTGTAACCGCTCTCCAACACAAGATTTATGGCGATAAGGACAATTCCTGCAATTAATACTAAAGTGTAGCTTCTGATAACTTTTGAAGTGAAAATATTGTTTTTATTTCCGGTGAAAGTCAGAAATAACACACCAAAATGTAAGCTACTCAAATACATAAAAATCGTAAGCGTAACTTCAATCCATACATTATTGTAGTGAGCAATACTTAAGTTCTTGGTTGAGAATCCACCTGTTGCAATTGTGCCAAAAGAGTGGCAAACAGCATCGAAAAAGGTCATTCCTAACATCCACAAAAGCAGGATAAGTATCACGGTAAGGCTAACGTAAACTATGCTGATAATATGCACAATACGTTTCGCACGCATCTTGAAACTCATAAGCGACAAACCCGATACTTCGCTACGATATATGCTTGTTCGTACTCCTTTAGAATCCGGTAGAATAAGCAAAACAAACAGAATAATTCCCACCCCACCAATAAAATGTGTTGACGAACGCCAAAAAAGCATTCCTTTTGTCAATCCTTCAACATTTTGTAAAATTGTAGAACCTGTAGTTGTATATCCTGAAACGCTCTCAAACAGAGCATTTGCAAACGTGAACTCCCCACCCCACATAAAATATGGGACAGCTCCGGCAAAACAGGTTAGAATCCATCCGAACACACTGATTGCCATTCCTTCGTGAAATGATATTTCTTCGATTCTCTCGACAAATATTTGCGGAAAAAATCCCAAAATCGAGCAAACTATTGCACTGTAAAAAAGCGGTGTAAAGGAGTTTTCTTGCAATATGAGTGATATTATTGCAGATATAAGCAAGAACAGCGCATTGAACAGCAGCACATATCCCAAATATTTTACAATAGCTACGATTCTCATTTCACAAAAAATTATTTACTCCTTCTAATCAGTTGATTTATCTCCTGTTCGAGAGTTTTTATCTCGTCAGTCGTATTAATTTTTGCATTAATTTCGCCTTTTTCGGGATAAAAATATTTCACCTCCTTTATTAACCTGTTAATAGGTCCAATAAAGTAAACCGAAATAAAGATATTGAGCAAAATAGCAAAAACAACAGCTGCAATAACCGATATAATTGCTGGCATCATAGCTCGTTGCGAGTTCTCTTTTGCTATAGTAGCCTGCTTATACATTTTATCCTGGTTAATAACCATCAGCTTATTAATTGCGGCTTTAGTATTTATAAAATTTTCTTTTGCACTCTTCTCAAATGTAGTAAATTCATCATCACTATTCACGGATGTTGGTGTTGTCTTTGCAAATGCAATTAGCTTAGAATACTCTTTCTCAATTTCGACAATCTGTTGCTCTTCATTTGTTTCCGATATATTCGAACGAGCTTTTTGCAGAGCAACGTTCATCACAGAATCGTTTATATGTATGGTTTCTTCGCCCTTTTGTCTGTTTCCCAAAAGACAAATCATTATGCCACTCTCTATTTCTCCCACAGCATCGAGCATAATTTTAGCCGATTCGATAGATTGATAATTGTTTTTTAGAACAACATCAACCGAACTACCCATTTTCTTAAACTCAAAAATTGACATTACTCCTGCAATTGCAAGCATAAGTATAAGCAGAAAGAAGCTTAGGAATATCTTGGTTCTTAATGATTTAATCCATCTCATTTGTATAATCTTTTTAGATTAATATTAATTATCGACAAATGTACGTGATTTTTTGATTGGTTGTTATAAAGCTGATGTTTTTTTATTTTTGAGTTGGTGCGAGCTGGGATCGGGTTGCGTGGGGAGGGGGTTAGATAAGTTACGAGTGAGATTCGAAACTTGGAGAATGGAACACGATGCCTGTGGCTTCGTGATAAGCACATTGCGGTTAGAATCCGCATTGTGCATAAATAAATTACCAATTACCAATTAAAAATTACTAATTTGTTATCAGCATTGATAACTCGCTTACTTGTTTACTATTAACTTGTCAACTTGTTTACTAAATAATATCACGGTACGCTGTACCTAATGCCCACAATAATTAATTGTAGCTACAAATATAGTCGCCACGCTGTGGCTTATAGTATAGT